>NZ_JBFBIL010000021.1:0-109944 GCF_040685575.1 Kitasatospora sp. NPDC088351
GTCCCGGTCGACCTGGCCCAGCTGGGGGTTCCAGCCGATCGCCGTCGTCCCGTCGCACCGGGCCGCCGTCCGGTTCCAGGGCCCTGAAACCATCGTGAAACCGCGCTGAATGCGCCCTGCCGCAAGCTCTGCGGCATGACGACAGCGACATCGCACTCACTCGCCATCGCGGCCAAGGGGCTGCGCAAGGCCTACGGGGACAAGACGGTCCTCGACGGCATCGACCTGGCGGTGCCGGCCGGCACGGTCTTCTCCCTGCTCGGCCCGAACGGCGCCGGCAAGACCACCGCCGTCAAGATCCTCTCCACCCTCGTCACCGCCGACGCCGGCGACCTGCACGTCGGCGGCCACGACCTGGCCGCCGACCCGCAGGCCGTGCGGGCCGCGATCGGCGTCACCGGGCAGTTCTCCGCCGTCGACGGCCTGATCACCGGCGAGGAGAACATGCTCCTCATGGCGGACCTGCACCACCTCTCGCGCCGCGAGGGCCGCCGCACCGCCGCCGAGCTCCTCGGGCGCCTCGACCTGGTGGAGGCGGCCAGGAAGCCCGTCTCCACCTACTCCGGCGGCATGAAGCGCCGCCTCGACATCGCCATGACGCTGGTCGGCGACCCGCGGATCATCTTCCTCGACGAACCGACCACCGGCCTCGACCCGCGCAGCCGCCACAACATGTGGGGGATCATCCGCGAGCTGGTCTCCGGCGGCGTCACCGTCTTCCTCACCACCCAGTACCTGGACGAGGCCGACGAACTCGCCGACCGCATCGCGGTGCTGAGCGACGGCAGGATCGCCGCCGAGGGGAGCGCCGACGAGCTGAAGCGGCTCGTCCCGGGCGGGCACGTGCGGCTGCGGTTCTCCGACCCGTCCGCGTACCGGTCCGCCGCCGTCGCCCTGCGCGAGGTCACCAGGGACGACGAGGCGCTGTCACTGCAGATCCCCGGCGACGGCAGCCAGCGCGAACTGCGCTCCATCCTCGACCGGCTGGACTCGGCCGGCGTCGAGGCGGACGAGCTGACCGTGCACACCCCTGACCTCGACGACGTGTTCTTCGCCCTGACCAGCGGCACCGACGCCCCCGACCAGCCCCAGGAGACCGTCCGATGAGCGCCCTCTCCCTCGCCGTCCGCGACTCGACCACGATGCTGCGCCGCAACCTGCTGCACGCGCGGCGCTACCCGTCCCTCACCCTGAACCTGCTGCTCACGCCGGTCATGCTGCTGCTGCTCTTCGTCTACATCTTCGGAGACGTGATGAGCGCGGGTATCGGTGGCGGCGGCGCCGACCGCTCCGAGTACATCGCCTACATCGTCCCGGGCATCCTGATGATGACCATCGGCAGCACCGTGATCGGGGCCGCGGTGTCCGTCTCCACCGACATGGCCGAGGGCCTCATCGCCCGCTTCCGCACGATGGCGATCCACCGCGGCTCCGTGATCATCGGGCACGTCGTCGGCAGCGTGCTGCAGGTGCTCGCCAGCCTGGTCCTCGTCGGTGCCGTCGCCGTGGCCATCGGTTTCAGGTCCACGCACGCCACGGCCCTGGACTGGCTGGCGGCGTTCGGGCTGCTCGCGCTGTTCGCCCTGGCGCTCACCTGGATCGCGGTCGGGATCGGCATGGCCAGCCCGAACGCCGAGGCGGCCGGCAACAGTGCGATGCCGCTGATCCTCCTCCCGCTCATCTCAAGTGCCTTCATCCCGGCCGACACGATGCCCGGCTGGTTCCAGCCGATCGCCGAGTACCAGCCGTTCACGCCGGCCATCGAGACCCTGCGCGGCCTGCTGCTCGGCACCGGGATCGGCGACAACTGGTGGATCGCGGTCCTCTGGTGCGTCGGCCTGTCCGCGCTCGGCTACCGCTGGTCGACGGCGTTGTTCAACCGCGACCCGAAATGAGCGCGCGGGCTGCCTCCCGCAGCTCGTCCCGCCCCAGGGCGGCGTACTCCGACACCGCGTCGGCGTACGCCGCCCGGTCGGCGTCCTCGGCCGCCCTTCGGGCGCGGTCCGCCGACATCGTCGGCTGGAAGTCGCGCAGCACCAGCAGCCGTTCGGCCAGCGCGATCATCCGTACGGTACCGGCGTCGCCGGACGCGAGCCCCGCCAGGCCGAGCGCGTGCAGCACCGTCCCGAACACCGGGAGCTCCATGGGCAGGCGGGACGGGCCGGAGAGCAGCGTCCGCAGCCGCTGCCGCAGCCGGTCGACCGGCTCCGCGACCAGCGCGATACGGCCGGCGTGCGCGTGCGCCGTCACCGACGCCGACTGGATCTGAAGCGCCCACGGGTCGAGCCGGGCGTCGTCGCCGTGCGTCGAACCGGCCGCGAGCATGCGCTCCACGGCGCCGCGCCACAGGCCGAGCCCGGTCTCCGTCAGTCCGCGGGCGAGCGCGATCTCGGCGCGCCCGCCGAGGTCGGGCCGGTAGAAGGCGTCCCGCTGCGGGGTGTCGTCGCTCTCCGTCTGCCGCAGCCAGTGCTCGGCCTCGTCGGGGTCGTCGCGCTGCAGGCAGGCGAGGACGAGGAGCGAGCGGATGCCGATGTGGTCGTGGCCGTCGCCGAGCCGCGGCAGCACCCGGAGCGACGCCTTGAGGTGCTCGTACGCTTCCTCCCCCTGCCCCGTCCGCAAGCACAGCTCGCTCAGCCGGGAATGCACCATGAGCCGCACGGAAGGATTGTCGACCGGTGCCAGTGCGACGACCGTCCGGCGGGCCGAGGCGAGCGCGCGGTCGATCTCGTGCTCGTGCTCCCAGACGTAGGAGGCGATGCACTCGGCGACGCCGGCGACCAGCGGCTGCTCGCTGTCGCAGAGCTCGCGCAGCACGTCGTAGTCGGGAGGCAGCATTCCGGGGACCGCGCTCAGCACGAACGCGGTGGCGCGCAGCAGCGTGTCCGGCGGGGCCGGGGGCAGCCGCCGGAGGGTGACGAGCTGGCGTACGGCGCGCGGGCCGTGGCCCATGAACAGGCTCGCCGCGCACAACACCGCCGCGGTTCGGGCGACTTCGACGTGTTCGGGCCCGGGGTGGTAGTGCGACAGCGGCGGGCCGGTCTCCGCGGCGAGGGCGGCGAGGCGGGGAAAGCTGGAGTCGGTGGACCACAGAGCGGCGAGCACGGCGGTGAGGGCGGCGATGCTGGGGCCGTCGGTACGGGCCAGGGCGTGCCGCAGGGCCGGCACGAGGTTGTCCTGCTCGGCCTTGATCCGCTCCCAGGCGGCCGTCGACTCCGAGGCGAAGAGCGCGTCGTGGTACGCGACCCCGAAGTCCCGTGCCCAGGCGAGGAGCCGGCCGACGGCCTCGTCCTCCTCGCCCGCCGCCGTGCGCCGGGCGGCGCTGAACTCCCGTACGGTCTCCAGCATCCGGAACCGCACGCCGGCCGGGGTGTCGGCGACGGTGAGCAGCGACTGATCGGCCAACTGCTCCAGGAGAGCCGGCGCGTCCTCGCCGAGCACCTGCTCCGCCGCTTCGCCCAGGAAGCCGCCGGGGAAGACGGAAAGCGTGCGCAGCGCCGCCCTGGCGTCCTCGGCGAGCAGGTTCCAGCTCCACTCCACGACCGCGTGCAGCGTGCGGTGGCGCTCCGGCATGTCCCGCGCCCCGCCCCGCAGCAGCGCGAACCGGTCGCCGAGACGGCGGGCGATCTCCGGCACCGACAGCACCCGCACCCGCGCCGCGGCCAGCTCCACGGCGAGCGGCAGCCCGTCGAGGTGGCGGCACAGCTCGGCCACCGCGTCCGGCGGCAGCCCCACGCCGGGCCGGGCGGCCCGGGCCCGCTGGGTGAACAGCTCGACCGAGGTGTCGAGACCGAGCTCCGGCAGTGCGTACACCGCCTCCGATGTGAGGCCCAGCGGGGCCCGGCTGGTGGCGAGCACCCGCAGGTCCTTCGAGGACGAGACCAGGGCCTGTACGAGGTCGGCGGCGCCCCGGACGACCTGCTCGCAGTTGTCCAGCACCAGCAGCGCGGGCCCGGAGCCGAGCACGCCGAGGATGCCGGACACCGGGTCGGCCGAGGCGTGGCCGCTCACCGCGCCGGGCCGCCCCTCGCCCGCGCCGAGCGCGGAGGCCACCTCCGCGGCCACGTCCTCGTCCGCGGTGACGCCGGCGAGCGGCACGAAATACACCACGCGCTGCTCGGCCCGGCGGCTGACGGCGTGCGCGAGCCGGGTCTTGCCGAGGCCGCCGGGGCCGACGACGGTGACGGCGCGGGAGGCGCGCAGCAGCCGTTCCACCGCCGCGATGTCCTCGTCCCGCCCGAGCAGCGGGTTCGGCTCGTGCGGCACGCCGTGCCTGACCACGGGCGCCTCGCCGCGCAGCAGCTCCCGCTGTACGGCCTTGAGCCCGGCGCCCGGATCCGTGCCGAGTCCGTCGCGCAGCTCACGGCGGTACGCCTCGTACCGCGTCAGCGCGGCGGACGGGCCCGCCGTCGCCGCCTCGCCGCGCAGCAGTTCGGCGAGCACCTCCTCGTCGCGCGGATGCGCCGAGGCGGCGACGGCCAGTGGCCCGGCCGCCTCCGCGTGCCGCCCCAGCCGGGCGAGCGCGAGCGCCTGCGCGCGTACGAGCGTGCCGCGGACGGGGGCGCGCTCCGTGCGCAACGCGGCTATGGGGCCGGTGTCGGCGGCCGCGTCGGGGGTGCCCTTCCACAGCGCGAGCCCGGCATCGGCCGCGGCCAGCGACCCCGCGTGGTCCCCGGCCCTGGCCCGGTCCGCGCTCGCGGCGGCGTGCAGCAGCAGGGCGGAGCTGTCGACCTGGTCCTCGCCGAGGGTGAGCCGGTATCCGGTCGGCGTGCTGACGATGACGCCGGCGCCCAG
This sequence comes from Kitasatospora sp. NPDC088351, assembly GCF_040685575.1. Classification (NCBI taxonomy): domain Bacteria; kingdom Bacillati; phylum Actinomycetota; class Actinomycetes; order Kitasatosporales; family Streptomycetaceae; genus Kitasatospora; species Kitasatospora sp. NPDC088351. Next base: position 4,792 of record NZ_JBFBIL010000021.1, read on the forward strand.
CTGCGCCCGGGCCCTGGACACGAGGACCTGCAGCGCCTTTCCCGGCCGCTCCGGCAACGCGTCCGGCCACAGCCCCGCCACCAGCCGCTCGGTGCCGCAGCCCGTGCGCAAGTCGCCCGCGAGCAGCGCGAGGAGGGCACGGAGCCGGGGCGCGGTGACCTCCTGTCCGCGATAGGCGACACGCGGCAGCAGGGTCAGGTCGGTGGTCACCTGGGTAGATTAGCCAAGGCGCCGGCCACCGGAACTCCCGCTGCGCGGGCCCCGCACTCCCACCGGCCGAACTCCCGCTGCGCGGGCGGCCCTTGCCCAACGCGCTTCCGCCCACACGAAACCCTGATCGGCAGGACGGTTCCCGTGCGGGGGGCCGGAGTCGGCCGACGAGGTCAGCAACGGCCGCCCCGGGTCAGTCGCGTCCTCGGTGTGATGCCCACCAGGTGAGCGGGGCCGGCGGGAGGCAGACCGTCAGGTAGATCGCCACCGCCGGCAGCACCGGCTCGCCCAGGCGGTGCTGGTCGGCCGCGAGCAGTCCCAGGAAGAGCACCAGCACGCCGTAGACCGGCCACGGGGCGCGCTTGGTGATCCTCATGCCGCACTCCTTGGTCGGGCGGGCTGGGCGTTCTCCAGGTCTCCGCTGCGGCTGATCGTGGATGTCCGGTTCGCCGGCGGGCCGGCGGGTGGGCGGGTCAGCGCCGGATCGCGGGGGCGGCGGACGCGCCGTAGGCCCGCAGCCGTCTCTCCCGGCCCTGGGGCCGGACCCACCCCAGGTCCGTTCCACAGACGCCGAGGACCGTGCCGAGGGCGTGGCTCATCGCCGCGTGGACGGCGGACCGGGCAGCCGTCGCCGACCCGGCGGCGGGGGAACGGCTGTCGGCGAGATCGGAGAGCCGGCGGGCCGGGTTCCAGCCGAGGTCCACGACACCGGCGGTGTCGTCCTCGTCGCCGGAGGGAGGGCACGGTCCGAGCGTGACACCGGGAGCGCCGAGGTGGCCGGCGACGGGCAGCCCGGCGAGAGCGGCGCTGCGCCGGACGGCCCCGACGGCCTCGGGGCCCAGCCCGAGTTCGGCCGGTGTCCGCCCGGGCGGACGCCGCACCAGGACATCCGGCGGAACGTGCACCCCGCTGCCGCGCGTACCGCCGACCCGCAGTTCCCAGCCGAGACGGTCCCGGCGGGCGTCGAGGCCGAAGGCCGGGAGGAACTCGGCGAGCGCGGTCTCCATGCTCGCGGTGACGGTCTGCCGGGCCGCGAAGGCCGGCTGCTGGGGCCGTTCCATGGCTGCCGCGTCGGACAGCCGGCGGGAGGACCGCCAGTGGAGGGCTATCAGCCCGTCGCACCGGTCGTCATCGTCGAGCGGATCCGCGGGGCACAGGTGCACCCCGGGGCCCTGGCCGCCGAAGGCGACCGGCAGGCCGGAGAGGAGGACGGCCTCGGTGATGCGGTCGGCCAGCAGCGGATCGACCTGCCTCGGCAGGTGCGCGAACCGCCCGCGGATCCCGTCCAAGAACACCCCCCGTTCGACCGGTCGGGCCGCCGGCGAGCACCCGCCGCGAGGTTACCGGCGCACCCGGGCGGGCCGCCCGCGAATCCGGAATCTGACCGGATTCCGCCGGTCGGCGGCGCCGAGTACCGCTGCCGGCCGCAGGGTTCGCGGCTCTGCCCTTACGGGCAGTACCGACCGGCGGACGGGCCAGGTTCGCGGAACCACCTTGACATGGCGTCGGCGGGGCGATGAGGTCCGTCGGCGTGCTCGCCGAGGCCCTCGTCTCCGGTCGGCGCCAGATCGCCACCGAGCTGCGGGCGGGCGACCGTCAGTGACGGCTGCCGGCCGCTCCCCGGGTGGGGAGCGGCCGGCAGGCGGTGCCGCGGCCGGGCCGCCGGGCCGCCGGGCTCAGGAGGCCGGGTTGCCGACCAGCTGGAGCGGGCCGTTCAGGGTGTTCGGAGTGCAGCCCGGACCGGCCAGGGTCAGCTGGTCACGGGTGTTCACCACGCTCAGCGGGCCGGTCAGGTTGGTGCCGCAGAACCGCACCGTGCCGGCGCCCACCGCCTGGACCGGGCCGGTGAGGTCCGATCCCGTGACGACCAGGCTCGCCCCGGCGCGGACCACGACCGGGCCGGTCTGCTGGGCGTCGGTCAGGCAGGTGGTGCCGGTGCCGACCACGAGCGGGCCGGTGTGGCGGCCGGTGACGGTGCTGGTGCAGGCCGGGCCGGTCGCGACCTTGGCGCGGAAGTCCAGGGCGTAGGCGAGCTTGCCGGGCTTGGCATCGGTGATCGGCGCGCTCAGCTTGCCGAACTCGCCGCCGGTGGGCTTCTTTCCGGCGTTCCACGGGGTCAGCCGGCCCAGCTGGTCGGCGGTGCGGCCCTCGGCTATCACGGTGTCCCCGGGCGCGGCCGACATGGCCTGGGAGGCCGTTCGGACCGCCGCCAGGTAGGAGGCGGAGTCGGCCGGGTCGTAGGAACCGGGCAGGCCGATGCCCTGGCCCCGCAGCCAGTCGCCCCAGAGGAACTCCAGGTACTCGGCCGCGTCGTCCGGCACCGAGTAGCCGATGTCGCGGGTGAAGTAGACGAGGCTGCGGTACGGGTCGTCGTGGAAGTACGCCAGACCCAGGTGCTGCGGCAACTGCTCGACGGTGAGCGGCTGGTTCCTCTCGTCGACCAGGCGGACCCAGTCGCGGGCCCGCATGGCCTGCCAGAAGGCGGCCGGCGACAGGTCGCTGAAGTCGGCCCGGACGATCAGGCGGATGTGCAGCTGCGGACCGCCGTCCGGGGCCTCCAGGAAGGAGGTCAGGGTGTGGTGACCGTCGGTCAGGTAGAGCGCGCCGCCCGGTCCCACCACGACGGTCTTCATCCCGGCGCGGCTGGCGGCGGTCTCCTGGCCCGGCGCGAGGGCGCAGGTGAAGGTCGACGGGTCGGCGAGCCGGGCGCCCGGCCGCACCGTCACGGCCTCGCCCTGACCGTTGGTCTCGCACCAGTCGTTGAAGCGCTTGTTGACGGACCCGTTCAGCTCGTCCTTGGGCGAGGTGTAGCGGCCGAGCTTGTAGTAGACCTCGTCGTAGCCGATCGAGGACTGGGTGGGGCGCAGCTGGTCCAGGCTCACGTCCAGCAGGTCGCCGGGCTGGGCCCGCAGGGCCGCACCCGCGGCGGGCGCGGTGGCCGCACCGGCCGGGGCGGCGAGCCCCGCCAGGCCACCCAGTGCGAGCGCGCCGGCCGCCGCGGCGGCGAGCAGCCCGCGGCCCGGGCGACGACGCCGCGACAACGGTGCGGGGGTGGGGCCGGTGTTCATGGTTCTCCTGCGGGTCGACGGCTGACGGCAATGCGGTGCTGGCGCATATCCATCCATCACCTGCGGCTCGACCGATAGCCGCAGGGCGGCATCGGGGTGGCGGGAGCGTGAACTCTGTTCGTCACGGCGGCCGGCGGGCCCGCACCGGCCACCGCAGGACCGCCGGATCCCCGCCCCTGTCATGCACGCACGACCGGCGGTCCGCCCGGGTGGAGCAACCCGTTCACCTGACCGCAGCAGCACGGGTATTCGTCGCACGACCGGTCAGTTCGTCCACTGCTAGCGTCGCGTTCGGCGAATGCGCCATGCTCGCCGTCCCCCGCTCCTTCCGAAAAGGAAGAAGAAATGGCCACTACGGCTCCTGACATCATCACTCTCAAGATCGAGAAGATTTTCAATGCCCTCGACACCGACCACAACGGGTACGTCGAGTGGAGCGACTTCCAGCAGCTCGTCGACCGGCTCCTGACCGAGTACCGGCTGGACCGCGGTGACCGCCGGGCCACGGCCCTCCACGCCGGGTACGCCATGTTCTGGCAGGAGCTCGCCCGCCACGCGGACGCCAACGGCGACCAGCGGATCTCCAAGGACGAGTACATCGCGGCGGCCCGCGCCTCGATCCTCGACAACAGCCGCTTCGACTCGGTCGACGGCCTGAGCAATGTGCTGTTCGACGTCATCGACGTCAATGGCGACAACGAGATCGACAAGAGCGAGTTCGCCCGGTTCCTGGGGAACGTCTGGGGTGTTCCGGCGCCCGACACCGCCCAGGCGTTCGCGGCCCTGGACACGGACGGCGACGGACGGATCTCCCGTTCCGAGTTCGTCCGGGCCGCGCGTGAGTTCTTCATGTCCAACGACCCGGCGGCGCCCGGCGGTCGGCTGTTCGGAGCCGTCTGACGCCTTCTGGATCAGTCGGTTCGCGGCCGGGCCCGGTCGCACGGCGCGCAGCCGTGCGGCCGGGCCCGGCCATGTGTCACCCGGCCGACGGCCGGATCCGTGGCCGGTGGTTGGGCCGGTGGAGTGAACCGCTTCGAGGTGGCCCGGTATCTGTCCGCGGTTCACCGTCCGCGGCAGTAGGTTCCGGCAGCGGGCAGGCAGGCGTGGTGCGGAAGAGGTGCGTGTGATGACAGGGGTGCTCGACTGCCGGGGTGTCACGGCCGACGGCCTGATGCGGGTCGATGACGCGGACTGCGGGCCCGAGTGGCTCAGGGCGGCTCTCCAACTCGCGGTCCTGCTGGAGCTCGCCACGATTCCCGTCTACTCGTGCGGCCTCTGGTCGATCAAGGACCCGCACGCCGACGACGCCGTTCACACGGCGCTTCGCGACATCGTCTTCGACGAGATGACCCACCTCGCCCTGGCGGCCAACATCCTCCGCGCCACGGGCTCCGCGCCGGTCCTGACCGACCCGCGCACCGTGCCGGCGTATCCGGGGCCGCTGCCCGGGGGCCTTCGGCCCGGCCTGACGGTCCACCTCACCGGGCTCGACCGGCAGGCCGCCGACATGTACGCGCGCATCGAGCTGCCCGACCGCCCGCTCGCCGCCGACGCCGGTGCCAGTACCGGTGCCGGCGGCACCATGGGCGCGTTCTACGCCAAGGTGAGGACGGCCGTCGCGCACAACCGGCACCTGTTCGACGCGGACCCGGGCCCGCAACTGGACGTCGACCTCTCCAAGCGGTACGCCGGCGGCAGCGCCATCACCCCCATCCGCGGCTGGCAGGCCGCGGACACCGCCATCGGCGTCATCATGGAGCAGAGCGAAGGCACCGGAGACCGCCCGGACAACCCCTACCCCGCCGGCCCGGGCGAGCCGGCCCACTACTACGTCTTCCGTGAGATCGCCCGCGGCCGCAAGCTCGCCAGAACCGGCGAGGACGGCGAACCCGGCGTCCCGGCCTGGGACTTCACCGGCCCTCCGGTCCCGATGCCGGCGACCCACCCCATGGGGCGCGTGCCCGGCGGGGGCTGGGCGAACGACCCGGTCAACAGGCCCACCGGCGGCGTCGAGGTCGTCCTCGACGACTTCAACGCCCACTACAGCTCCATGCTGCGGGCCCTGGAGTCCGTGTGGCGGGCGACGTCGAAGGCCGCCCAGTACGCCGAGCTCAGCAACGCGATCAGGTCCATGGGGCACATGCGGGCCCTCGCGCGCGTCCTGGTCCGCATCCCCCTGCCGGACGGCCAGGGGGCCACCTACGGACCGGAGTTCCGCTACGTCGACCGGGAACCCTGACCGCGCCTCCGCCGCCCCGCCGGGCGGGATCCGTACCGCCGAACCCCGAAACGAGAGGAGAACCGGTGACGCCCCCCGCGTACACCCTGGCCAGTGCCCCCGGTGCGCTGCCCCTGCTCGGCCACACGCTCGCGCTGGTACGCAGGCCGCTGGAGCTCGTGGCGTCCCTGCCCGCCCATGGCGACCTGGTGCGTATTCGCATGGGCCCGCACCGGGCGTACGTGGTCTGCCATCCCGACCTCGTCCACCGCGTCCTGACCGAGGACCGCACCTTCGACAAGGGCGGCCCGTTCTACGACAAGTTCCGTGAGGCCGCCGGCGACGGGATCTCCAGCTGTCCGGCCTCCGCCCACCGCCGGCAGCGCAGGCTCGTCCAGCCCGCGTTCCACCACACGCGGCTGCCGGGCTACGCGGCGACGATGACGCGGGAGATCGCCGCCCTCACCCGGCACTGGCACCACGGCCAGGTCCTGGACGTGCCCACCGAGATGAGCCGGCTCTCCGCCGCCGTCACCGCCGGATGCCTGTTCACGCTCGACAGCACCGCCCTGCCCGGGGTGTTCGACAGCGTCACCGCGATCAGCACCTCCGTCGCCCGGCGCGTGATGCTCGCGCTGCCGATGGCCGACCGGATCCCCACCCCCGCCAACCGGCGCTTCGCCCGGGCCCGCGCACACCTGCGCGAGCTCACCGAGGTGCTGATCGCCGACCGCCGCGCCACCGGCGTCCACCAGGACGACCTGCTGTCCACCCTGCTGACCGCCCGGGACCAGGACGGCCGGGGCCTGACCGACACCGAGATCCACGACCAGCTGGTCACGTTCGTCATCGCGGGGGTGGAGACCACCGCCTGTACGCTGTCGTGGGCCTGGCACCTGCTCGGCACGCGCCCGGACATCCGGGCCCGGGTCCAGGCCGAGGCCGATGCCGCCCTCGGCGGCCGCACCGCCCGCTACGAGGACCTGCCCGCGCTCGGCCTCACCCGCCGGGTCGTCGCCGAGACCCTGCGCCTGTACCCGCCGGGCTGGCTCATCACCCGGAGGACCACCGCCGACACCGAACTCGGCGGCCACCACCTGCCCACCGGCACCACCGTCGTCTACAGCTCCTACCAGCTCCACCACCGCGCCGACCTCCACCCCGACCCGGAGTCCTTCGAGCCCGACCGCCCGCACCGGGGCCCGAAGCCCGCGCACGGCAGCCTGGTGCCGTTCGGCGGCGGCGCCCGCAAGTGCCTCGGCGAGACCTTCGCCCTCACCGAGACGGTCCTCGCCCTCGCCTCCATCGCCGCCCACTGGCAGCTGCGGCCCGTTCCCGGACCGCGCGTCCGCCCCTCTCGCCGCGCCACCCTCGGCCCCCACCGGCTCACCATGCGCCTGCACCGCCGCCACGCGACCGGCGCCCTGGCCGGCTGAACCCGGGCACGGCAACGAGCCACCACCAAGGAGACACCCAGTGCCCAGGACCAGCGTCGCGGTGATCGGCTCGGGAGTGGGCGGGCTGACCGCCGCCCACCTCCTCCAGCGCTCGTACGACGTCACCCTGTACGAGGCCGCGCCCAGGATCGGCGGCCACGCCGAGACCCACACCGTGCCCGACGGGGCGGGCGGGAGCGTCGCGGTCGACACCGCCGTGATGATGGTCCACGCCCGGGGCAATCCGCACCTGATGCGCCTGTTCGACGAACTCGGCGTCACCACCAGGCCGTTGGGAGAAATCACGCTGAGTGTCGTCTGCGAGGAATGCGGATTCGGGAACCCGGACGCCCACGACCTGCACAGGCCCCCGCCCCAGCCGCAGGCGGTGCCCGCGGCCGCGTGGCAGCGCGTCACCGAGCAGACGAAGCGGTTCTCCGACGACCTGACGGCCGCACTGGGCGCCACCGCGGCCGACCGCACCCTCCACGAGCTGATCGACGCCGGGGAGTACGGCGACTACGTCGTCGAGCACGTCATCATGCCGGTCATGGTCACCATGGGACTCGTCCCCGCCGACCACGTCCGGCGTTTCCCGCTCGGCCACCTCTTCGAGACGCTGGACCACAACGGTGTCCTGGCCGGTGACAACGGCTGGCGCTCCGTCGTCGGCGGCACCGCCTCCTACGTCGAACGCATCGCCGCACGGCTGACCACCGTCCTGCGGTCGACCCCGGTCCGCTCCGTGCGCCGAACCGCCCGCACCATCGACGTCCGCGACGCCACCGGCACCGTCCGCTCCTTCGACAAGGCCGTCATCGCCACCCACCCCCGGCACGCACTGGACCTGCTGGCCGACCCGTCCGGGCTCGAAACGCGAATCCTCGGCGTCTTCGACTACGTGGCCAACCCCGGTGTCCTGCACACCGACGCCTCCGTACTCCCCACCGCACCGGGCATGCGCCGCACGCACAACTACCGCCAGAGGTCGTGCCGCCCCGTGAACGCGGCACCCTCGCTGAGCATCGACCTGAACCGGCTCCAGGGCATCGCCTCGGCCGCCCACCACATCGCGTCCTACAACGACGAGGCCCGGCGGGCCTCCCCCGCCACCGTCATCGCCCCGCTCAGCTACGAACACCCCGCCTGGACCCCCGAGAGCGCCGCCGCGCAGCGGCTCCTGCCGCTCGTCTCCGACCACCGGCTGGCCTTCGCCGGCGCCTACCACCACGCGGGCGGCTACCACGAGGACGGCTGCCTGTCCGGAGTGCGCGCCGCGGCATCGCTCGGCGTCCCCTGGTGACAGACGGCTCCCCCGGCACGGCGCAGCGGCCGCGCCGGGAGCGCCCTCCGCCACCGGGCCCGTCACCCGCCGCGTACGGCCCGTCCGCGCGGCCCGGGCACCACCGCGTTCCCGCCCGTCACAACGAGGAAGCGTTCCAGCCCGGGCGTGTACGTACTCACCGTCGACACGCCGTTGGAAGCCCGGTGCAGCACGCACGCGAACGGCCGGAACCCGCGCGCGCCGAGCATCGCGACCAGGTCGTCCAGGTGCCCCCGGGCCGTGGCCGGTGCGGCGGTCTCCCGGAACGGCACCTCCACCGCACCCGCGAGGTGCGGCCCGAAATCCGCCCGCCCGGCGGCCAGCAGCCGCGGCCGGCGCCTCAGCGCCCCGAAATCGCGCGGCACCCACAACGCCCGCTCCGCGGGCGCGGAGATCTGCAGCAGCTCGCGCAGCGCGCGCCGCACCGCATGGGCCGCCGACAGCGAAGCCCCGTACCCCTGGAACCTGAACCCGCCGTCCGGCGCGGCATGGGCGCAGTAGGCGGGCACCCGCAGATCGGTCGTCATCTCGATCAGCCGGACCCGCCGCCCCACCCGCCGCTCGGCGTACCCGAGCAGAGCGGCGAGGGCGTCCGGCAGGGTGCCGGGGTCGACCAGCCGCAGCCGCGCCGGAGACGCCGCGAGGAAGGTGTCGACGAGCAGGAGCGAGAAGGCGTCGCGCTCGACCGTCTCGGCCAGCGCGTGCACCACCGCTTCGGTGGTCGAGGCACCGCTCGCGGTACCGCTGTTGTTGCTGTAGCGCGAGGCCGACGCGTACGCGAACGTGTCACCGGCCAGGCCCCGCAGCCGAGCGCCCTCCGCGCTGCTCACGTACGAGGGACAGGTGAGCAGGAGCGGAACGTCGAGCGTCCCCGTGCCGCACAGCGCGGTATGACGGCGGCAGGCCACCCCTGCGGCGGGGCTCCGTGCCAGCAGGGGGACCCCCGGTTCGTCGGCCAGTTCGCCGGCGGCGAGGTCGCCCGCGCGGTGCCGGACCAGGTCCTCGGGGCGCACCCGGGCAGCGTGACTGTGGTAGTGCTCAAGTGCCTCGAACAGCGCGCCCACCCGTGCCGCGGCCGGGTCGCCCTTGCCCGATCCGGTGGCGCCGGGCGGCCGGGAGCCGTCCGTGCGCAGCAGGTCACAGCGCCACGCGTCGCCACGGTCCGACAGCCGTGCCGCCAGGCCGGCTTCGGCCGCGGCGTCCTGCCCGCGGCTCCACGCCTCGACCAGGTCCAGTTCCCGCTCCCCTGCCTGGACCGGGGTGGTGGTGGTTCGGGGTGATGTCGTCATGGTCCGGCCCGGCCCGGGGCCGGGCGCTCCTTCCTACGGCGTGGTCGGTGCTGCGGACACACGCCGGGTGGGCGCCGGCCCGATGCCGTACGCCCACCCGGATGTGAGCCCCGGAGGTCAGTTCGCGTCGCCGGCGCTGTTCTCGATCTCGTCGAGCTGGCGCTCCTCCGCCGGGGTCAGGTCCTCCCCTTCCGGCGACGCGTCGTTCAGGCACCAGGCTGCATCCGCACCCATGACATCTCTCCCTTCGGTGAAATCGAGTAGCCGATCGGCTACGGCAGGGGGCGTTCCCCGGGGCGTCGGTGGCGAGCACCTGCGGTGGCCGGAACACCGGGACAGCGCAACGCTTTCACCCGCGCGGGGCAGCCGGCGCCCGTCGCTCGGCCATCCGGCGGACCGGGCCGACCGGGCCGGGCCGCCGGGGCGGGGCGGGGTGGACGATGGAGTGAGTGGCGAGTCGCGCTCCGCCGACCGTCCTGGCCGGGCCCAGGAACCGGGTGGAGGGTGCCGCGAGGAAGGAGCCGGAGATGGCAGCGTCCGCTGGAGGCCTCGTCCGCACGGTGGCGTGGGTGGTGGAACGTCCGGGCCCGATGGCGTCGGGCCCGTTGAGACGCGTGGAGCGAACGGTCTCCGAACCCGGTCCGTGGGAGCTGCTGGTCGAGGTGGCCGCCTGCGGTGTGTGCAGAACGGACCTCCACCTCGCCGAGGGCGACCTCGGGCCGCACACCCCGCGGTGCACGCCGGGCCACGAGGTCGTGGGCCGCGTCCTTCACCGCGGCCATGAGGTGCGGGACTTCTCCCCCGGTGACCGCGTGGGTGCGGCCTGGCTGGCGGGTACCTGCGGCGTGTGCCGGTACTGCCGGGCCGGCCGCGAGAACCTCTGCCCGGACTCGCGGTACACCGGCTGGGACATCCACGGCGGCTACGCCCGGTACGCGGTGGTCGACGCCCGCTTCGCCTACCGGCTGCCGGAAGGGCCTCCCGACGAGGAACTGGCGCCGTTGCTGTGTGCCGGGATCATCGGCTACCGGGCCCTGGAGCGGGCCGAACTGCCGGCGGGCGGCAGGCTGGGGATCTACGGGTTCGGCGCCTCCGCGCACCTGACGGCGCAGCTCGCCCTCGTCCGGGGTGCCACCGTGCACGTCCTGACGCGCGCCGAGGAGGCCCGGCGGCTGGCGCTGGAGCTGGGCGCGGCGTCCGCCCGGGGCGCGTACGAGGCACCGCCGGAGCCGCTCGACGCGGCGATTCTCTTCGCGCCGGTCGGCGACCTGGTACCGGTGGCCCTGTCCGCCCTGGACCGCGGCGGAACGCTGGCGGTGGCCGGCATCCACCTCAGCGACATCCCCGTGCTCGACTACCAGCGGCATCTCTTCCAGGAGCGGACGCTTCGCAGCGTCACCGCCAACACCCGCGAGGACGGCCGCGCCTACCTGGCCGAGGCCGCCCTCCACCACCCGACCGTCCGCGTTCGGCGGTACAGCATGGACCGGGCCGACCGGGCGCTGGCGGACCTGGCGGCCGACCGGGTCACCGGCGTCGCCGTCCTGCTCGCGGACTGACAGCGCGCGGGAGAACCCGGACGTGGCATTTCGCGACGGCGGCCGGCTTCGACCGGGCTGCTCTCGTCAGGACGCCGGGTGGATCCGGGGGAACCGGGGCAGGGCAGCTCAGCGGATGCCGCGTTCTCGCAGGCAGCGGCTCGGCGTGGTACCGAGGGTGCGGCGGAACGCGGTGTGGAAGGCGCCCGCGGTGGCGTAGCCGACCGCGTGGGCGCGGCCGTCGACGGGGGTGGGGGCCTCGACGGGCAGGGCCGGGAGCGGTCGCAGGAGGTCGAGGACCACCGCCGCGGCCCGGTGACCGGCCCCGGCGGCCCAGGGCCGAGATCGCCTTCCGGGCCGTCAAGGCCGGGCGGGCCGGGCGTCTCCGCGCCCGGCGGCGGAGGAACCCGGTCGCCGGGAGGGGTCAGGCCGACGGTCCGAGCAGGAATCCCAGCAGGTCGAACTCGCCCGGCGAGGGCAGCGCCTTGCGGTGCAGGCCGGCGAGCATGGCGGCCACCGCGGTGGTGACCGGGGCGGTGCGGGTCCGCTGCTCGGCCCAGCGCCAGTCGCCGTCCGGGTTGACCTCCAGGAAGACCGGCGTGCCGTCGCTGATCAGGAAGTCGAACGCGCCGTAGCGCAGCGACATCGCGGCGGCCAGGGTCCTGGTGGCGGAGGCCACCGCCGGCGGCGGCGGCACGGGGCGGATCTCCATCCGGTCGGGTGCGGTCCAGGGGTCGGCGGGTGAGGCCTTGCCGACCTGGAACGTGTGGAGCCGCCCGGCCACGTAGTAGACGCGCAGCTCCGCCTCGTGCTCGACGTACTCCTGCACGATCACGGGCGGCCCGGGGCACGGACCGGCGGGCAGGCCGTGCGGGCCGTCCCGCTCGACGACCGTGGGGAAGACCCCGGTCAGCCGCCCCGGCGCCGGTTCGACGAAGTGGTGGTGTGCCGCCTTGACGACCAGCCGCGGGCAGTCGAACTCGTCCCGGGCGTGGGACGGGTCGGTGGTCAGCATCGTGCGCGGCACCGCGATCCGGTGCCGCCGGGCGAGCCGCAGCTGGGAGAGGATCCCCGGCCGGCCCGGGCGGATCGTCGTCCCGGAGACCGCCGCCAGCTGGCCGGCCGCGGCCTGCCAGGACTCCCGTACGAACACGGTGTGGGCCGGATCCCGCGTGCTCTCGATCGCGGACACCGAGAAGTGCCTGATCCAGGTCACCGTGGGGGTCAGCCAGCGGCCGTTCAGCCGGACCGCACGCCCGTCCGGGGCGACGAGCAGGTCGGTGGCGACGAGTTCCTCGGCGTTCAGCCGGGCCGACCGGATCCCCGCGGCACCGAGCAGGTTCTGTACCGCGTCCAGGTCGCCGTCGCACGCGCGGCTGAGCAGCAGCACAGCCGGGACGGGCCGGGGCCGGACGTCGACGACCCGGGCGGGTTGCCCGAGCTGGGCGAGAAAGGCCGGGTGACCGTCAGCCATCGCCGGTCAGCCGTCGCCGTCGGGCGGCAGGTCGTCGGGCGGCAGGTCGTCGGCCAGCAGCTCGTCGGCCATCACCAGGAGCTTGGCCACCGTCGCGCCCACCTGCTCGGATGCCGTGGGCAGCCGCTCCGCCACCCGTTGCAGCAGGGCCGTGTCGAGCCGCGGGAGCCGGGCCTTCCCGGCCCGCGCGCCGTGCTCGGCGTCCCTCGACCGGAGCTGGAGGAGCAGCTCCAGCACCGTCGCCATCTCGGTCGCCAGCAGCCCGAGGGAGGCCATGTCGCCGAGGTCGCAGCGCTGCCGGCTGTCGCGGTCCAGCACCTCCAGCACCCCGACGCAGTCGCCCGCGCAGATGAGCGGCGCGGCCATGATGCTGCGCGGCACATAGCCGGTGAACTCCGCCGCCTTGCGGGCGAACCGGGGGTTCTCCGACACGTCGTCGATCACCAGCGGCTGGCCGGACACCATCGCCCAGCCGGCGATCCCGGTGCCGCCCGGAAACCTCGTCCCCAGCAGATGGTGCTCGCCCTCGCCGGCGACCGCCTCGAAGACCAGGTCCCCGTTCTCCTCGTCCACCAGGAGAACGGAGGCGGCGGCCGCGCCGAAGACGCTGCGGGCGACCTCCACGATCGACTGGAGCAGTCTGCGCTGCGGGATCTCGGCACTCTCCAGCGGGTCAGTCGCCACGTGGGCCTCCATCGGGTACGGCTACGTTCTCGGCGGCCAGGTAGAGGACGGACTTGAGCTGGAACGGCGTGAGCGAGCGGTGCTTGCTGAGGATGAGCGCGCAGATGCCCGCGATGTGCGGGGTCGCGAAGCTGTTGCCGGTGCTGAGCAGCTGCCGGTGGCCGGGGCCGGCCACCGGCACCCGGACACCCCGTGCGTAGAACTCGACCGGCGGTGACGGGTTGTAGTAGTAGGTCATCGGGTTGGGGACATCGTGGCTGGCGACCGAGATGACCGAGGCGAACGGCCACGGGTAGCTGCGCACCGGCATGTTGTGGGCCGACGCGACGATGACACAGCGCCGGAAGTAGGCGGAGTCCGACAGGTCGCGCAGGCCGTCGCGGAAGTCGGTCTTCGTCGTCGAGAGGCTCATGTTGATGACGTCGAAGCCCTCCTCGATGGCCCAGGTCAGTCCGGCCAGCAGGGCGGCGCCGCTGCCGTGCCTGCCGCTGGACAGGACGCGCACCGAGGTGAGCGACACCGCGGGGGCGATGGACCGGATCACGCTCGCGCAGGCCGTGCCGTGCCCCGCCGCGTCGCCGGGTTCCGTGGGCGTGACGGTGAGGTCGCCGTCCTCTCCCCTGGTCACGTCCATGGCCCGGTCGAGCCCGCCGACCAGCGGGTGGTCGGCGTCCACGCCGCTGTCGAGCACGCAGACCCGGACCCCGGAGCCGTCCGCGTCCCCCCAGGCCCACTCCGGGGTGACCGGGCCGAGCGGGCTGACGTCGAAGGGCTCCTGCGGCATCACGGACGCGGGCATGCTCCACGCGGGCACGCCCGGGAAGTGGTCGCGCGGTGGCCTGCGCCAGGGCGGGAGGTCATTCACCGGTACCACCCGGCCCCGGTTCGCCGGCATCGAGCCACGCGCGGACCCGGGCGGCCGGCAGCGTGGCGCCCTTGGCCTCGAACCTCCGCAACGCCTCGGTCCCTTCGGCCGTCGCCCGTCCGGTCGTCCCGGCCGCTCTGAGCACGATCGCCAGGTCGAAGAGGGCCTCCCCGGTCAGGCACAGGTCGTCGGAGCCGGCGGCCAGGGACCGGGCCGCCATGGCTTCGGCGACCGCCTCCTCGTGGCGCCCCCGGGCGGAGGCGATCCGGCCGCGCAGTGCGGCCGAGCCGAGCCGCGCCCGCAGGCCCGCCGTCCCGGCGTCCCGGTCGATCCGGTCCAGCGCCGACGCGGCGACGGCCACCCGGCCCTGGGCGAAGAGCTCCCTGGCGATCGCGACCTCGGTGCTCCGGGTGTCCGGGGCGTGCTCCGCGGCGCGCAGCACGCCCAGGCTCTGGCGGTATCGCGCTTCGGCCGCCTCGTGTGCCCCGGCCAGCGACTCCACGAAACCTGAGGCGTCCAGCACCACCGCGTCGGCCAGGTCGAGGTGCACGTCGCGGGAGTACGTCAGCGCGTCGGCCAGGGTGCGTCGTGCGCCGTCGAGGTCGCCGCCGAGCGCCTCCAGGTGCGCCCGGGTCACCAGCACCGGGATGAGCAGGGTGCGGCCGGCCGCGAACCGGTGGCCGAGCATGGCGCACAGCTCCAGCCCGGTGGCCACCGGCGTCGGCGCCCACTGCGCCAGCTCGCAGACGGCGCAGAGCAGCCGGTCCTCCTCGTAACGGTCGTTCATGGCCCGCGCCCGCGCCAGCGCGAGCCCCAGCGAGGCTTCGGCGGACGCCGCGCGCTCCGCGGCGAGTTCGAGGTAGGCCCGCAGCTGGTGCAGCCGGCACCAGCTGAGTTCGTCCCCGGGGTCGTGCTCCAGCTCCGCCGCGATCCCGGCCGCGGCCGCCGCCACGGATTCGGGCGGCGCCAGGCCGAGCCGGAGCTCGACGATGCCGCGCTGGACCGCGCAGGTGGCCGCGGACCTGCGGTCGCCGGGCAGCGCGGCCTCGGCGGCGGCGAGCGCGCCGCGGCACCGCTCCTCGTCCTGCAGCCAGAGCCCGGCGTCGCAGAGGTGCAGTGCGAGCGCCGTCTGGCGGGGATCCCCGCTCGGCAGCAGCTCCCGCCCGCGCTCCAGCAGCTGGACCGCCGCGGGCAGGTCCTTGCGGGCCAGGGCGTTCATGCCCTCCGCGATCAGGGTGTTCGCCGCCGGCCCGGCCAGCACGGGCAGTCGCGGGTCACCCGGCCGCAGCTGCCGGCGCAGTCGGCAGGTGGCCTCGACGTGGTACGCCACGGCCATCGCGTCCTGCGGCTGCTCCCGGGAGAACCATTCGGCCAGGAAGTCGTGCCAGCGCTCGCGGCGGGTCTTCGGGGTGAACTCGTAGGCGGTGTCGCGCAGCAGTGCCTGGGCGAAGCGGAAGGTGCCGGCCGGGCCGCGTTCGAAGACGCGCCGCCGGGCCAGTCCGGCCATCGCCGCGTCGGCCGCGGCGGCGCCGGTGCCGTCCGCTTCGGCCATCACCCGCAGCAGCTCCCGGGTGAACTCGCGCCCGATCACCGCGGCGAGCTCCAGCAGGCCGCGTTCGGTTCCGGGCAGCTGGTCCAGCCGGGCGCCCAGCATCGCCTGGATGGTGGGCGGGATCTGGGTGCCGGGGGCGGTCTCGGCGAAGACGTCCATGAGCTGCTCGGCGAACAGCGGATTGCCGTCGCAGAGTGCGGCGACCCGGCTGTTCACCTCCTGGTAGCCCTGCGGATAGACGTCGTTGCGCAGCGTCAGCTGCCCGACCAGTTCGGCGGTCTGATCGGTGGTCATCGGTCCGAGCTCCAGCGTCGTCGCGCAGGGCTTCCCGCCGCCCCAGGCGCTGCGGATGTCCAGCAGTTCGGGGCGGGCGACGCACAGCAGCAGCACGGGGACGCCGTGCAGCCAGGTCGCGACCTCGTCGATGAGGTCCAGCAGGGTCTCCTCCGACCAGTGCAGGTCGTCCCAGACCATGATCACGGATCGTGACCGGCCGAGGGCTTCCAGGAGGGACCGCACCGCCCAGGCGATGTCCTCGACACCGACCTGGCCGGGGCCCCCGTCCTGGTCGACGACCGTGCCGAGGGTGTGTGCCACCAGGCCGTGGGCCGGCGTTCCGCCCGCCGGGTCGGTGTCCTCCGCCAGGAGCCGGGTGAGTGCCGGCCAGCCGCCGGGGAGCGAGCCGAGCATCTCGGCCAGCGGCCGGTAGGTGATCCCCCGGCCGTAGGACGAGCAGCGTCCGGACAGCACGGTCACCTCGCCGTCCGGCAGGGTGGCGAGGAACTCCCGTACCAGACGCGACTTTCCGATTCCGGGCGCGCCGATCACCGTGGCCAGGCACACCTGTCGCCGCCGCCGGACCCTCCGGAAGCTGTGCTCCAGTTCCTCCAGTTCGTCGGCCCGGCCGATGAACGGGGTGGTCGGCGGGGCGTCGGCGACCTGCACCGGAGCGGTGACCCGCCAGGCCGGCACGGGGTGGGCCTTGCCCTTCAGCCGCAGCGGGGCGACGGGCTCGATGCCGACCTGCGAGCGCACCATGGCGGCGGTGTCGGCGCAGAGCAGCACCTCGCCCGGCCGGGCGGCCGTCTGCAGCCTGCTGGCCGTGTTGACCGAGTCCCCGATGACCCGGAAGTCGTCCCCCGCCCTGGTGATCACCACGACGTCACCCGTGCAGACGCCGGCCCGTGCCTCCAGCTTCACCTGGTACTCGGCGTCGAGTGCGGCGGCGAGGCCGGCGAGCGCGGCGAGCGCCCCGGTGGCGGCGCGCACCGCGCGCACCGCGTCGTCCTCGTGGGCCACGGTGGCGCCGAAGGCGGCGAGGATGGCGTCGCCGATGAACTTCTCCACCACGCCGCCGTGTTCGGCGATGCAGGCTTCGCAGCTCGCGAAGTACCGGTCCATGACCTGCCGCAGCGGCTCCGGGTCCAGCCGTTCCGCGAGCGCGGTCGAGCCGACGAGGTCCAGGAACAGCATGGACACCTTCCTGCGCGTCTCGCGCTGTGCGGCGTCGGCCGCCAGCGGCGCGCCGCAGCCGGCGCAGAACCTGTCCGAGTCGGCGGCGCTCCGTCCGCACGCGGGGCAGTTCACGGTGCGCCCTTCTCCAGGGCGGGTTCGGACGGCGCCGGGTCGGTCGGCGCGGGGTCGGACGCGGCCGGGTCGGTCGGCGCGGTGCCGGAAGCGTCGGCCGGCGCGGTGTCCGTGACGGGGAGGGCGATCCGGGCGTAGACGCCGGAAAGGACGATGACGACTCCGGCCGTCGTGAGGATCGTGTCGATCGGGCCGAACCGCAGGCCCGCCACCGAGCCCGAGAAGTCCCGCAGGCCGTTGCTGGCGAGCCAGCCGGAGACCACCGCGGCCAGCATCGACGCCAGTTGGGTGGCCGGATAGAACACCGCGACCACCCGGCCCCGGAACTCCCGGGGGGCCGCGGCGAGCAGCAGCGGTGACATCGCGGTGTTCAGCATGGTGAGCGGAACGGCGAAGACGAAGAGCAGCGCCACCGCGGCGGGGAAGACGACCTGCCGGGAGTACAGGACCAGCAGGGTGCCGCTCACCAGCAGGCCCATCCAGGTGGTTCTCCGGGCGCCGATCCACTGCACCACCCGGCCCGAACCCAGCGCGCCGAGGATCCCGCCGATCCCCATCGCCATGCCGAGGTAGCCGTACAGCCGGGCGGACACGTCCAGGTTCCTGGTGGCGAAGAAGACGTTCAGGGTGCCCAGGGCGCCGATGCCGAACTGGCCGATCACGGCGAGCAGCAACAGCGCCACCAGGAACCGGCTGCCCGCGAAGAAGCGCACGCCCGCCGTGAACTCCTTGACCAGCCCGGGTCGTTCGGCGCCCGGCCGGTCCCGGCCCGCGGCCGGTGCGGGCCGGACGTCCACCGAGCGGATGGCGATGTACGACACCAGGTAGGAAACCGCGTTGAACAGCAGCGCCCACTGCAGGCCGACCGTGAACAGCAGCGGCGCGGCGAGCGGCGGTCCGATGATCCAGGCGGTCTGACCGGTCGCCTGGGCGATGCCGGCCGCTCGCGCGCGGTCGGCCTCCCCCGTGACGAGCTCCGCGATGACCGAGAACCGCGCCGGTGCGAAGAACTGGCTGGCCGCGTTGAGCACCAGCACCGTCCCATAGATCAGGCCGAGCCACACCCCGATCGGGAGGTCGCCGGCCGGCAGGAAGGAGACGGCGGCCAGCACGGCCACCAGCCCGCCGCGGACCACCTCGGTGCGGAGCATCGTGGCGCGCTTGTCCCAGCGGTCGACGAACACGCCCGCGACCGGGCCGACGCACAGCACGGCTATGCCGGTCGCCAGCACGACACCGCTGACCGCCTGCGGTGCCCACGGCTTCCCCTTGACCAGCACGGTCGCCACCCACAGGACCAGGGTGGTGCTGAAGACGGCGTCTCCGACGGACGAGACCGCCTGCCCGAACCACAGGCGGGTGTAGTCGCGGTTGATGAGGGTCAGCCGAAGCCTCATGAGGCTCGCGCCGATGAGACGGCCAGCGACATGAGGGCGGTCACCAGGGTCGTGTGATAGGCCTTCTCGAAGAACGCTCCGGCCGGTTCCGCCGCCGTGGCCCTGGTACTCGCCGACCGTCCGGGAATCGCGCCGTCGGGCCGCTGGGCCCGGGCCAGGCACTCGACGGCGGCGACGCCCAGGGGCGTGCGGAGCGGATCCGCTCCCAGGCAGGCCTGGGTCATGACGAGTTCCGCGACCAGATCCCACCAGTCGTGCCGGACGCAGTACTCCAGCGTCCGGCGGACCAGTTCCGTCGCGCCGGCCACCGCGTCGTCGGACAGCGCCGGGCCGGTCCGGCCGAAGTCGCTGAAGTAGAAGGCGGAGTGGGTGATGCCGTACGCCTCCGCGATGGTGACCGGCGGCGCGTCGTCCGGCGCCGTGCTGTCCGGCGGCGTGCCGTCCGGCGCCGGCTGGTCCGCCTGGTCCGGCCGGTCCGTTCCCGGCGCCGCGGCGGCCAGTGTGACGAGCACGTTCTGTCCGGCGAGCTCCTCGTAGGGTTCGATCGTGTGGCGGACCCCCGCCTTGTCCGCGTAGTACCGGAACTCCAGTCGCTGGTAGGGCGACTTCCCGCGCGGTGACAGGTCGTCGTCGGTCAGCCGCGCCAGCCCGGCCCGGCACTGCGTGTCATCGATCCCGTCGGGTGCCAGCGCGGCGTAGACCAGCGCGTACTGGGCGGCGTACCTGGGACTGCCGGTGATGAGCCGCGGGAAGTCCGGGTGCTGCCAGACCGTGCGGACCACGGCGGTCGCCTTGCCCAGCCGGGCGTCGTCCTCGTCGCCCAGCCGCGCCCAGCAGTGGCAGAGCAGCGCCAGCTCCAGCGCGGCCTTCGCCTTCCCGTGCTCCAGGGGCCGGGCGCTCGCCGAGTACGGATCGAAGTGGTCCAGGTTCCGGACCAGCCAGCCGAGCGCGCCGGCCGACAGCCGGTCGAGATCTGATGACATGTCTACAGTCGCCCCGTCTCATCCAGGTAGTCGAGCAGGGCCGCGTCCACGGTGTCGTGGAAGGCCGCCAGCGTCCGCTCGTCCTCGCCGTGCCGGTACAGGTCCTCGCACCCGACCCACCGCTCCCGGGTCTGTGCGCCGGGCAGGTATCCGCCGGTGACCGTGCCGACCTCCCAGTCGGGCCTGCCCGCGGTCTCCCAGCAGCTCGACAGCGTCCCGTCCGCGCTCACCACCGCGCCGTAGCGGCCGTCACCGTAACCGCAGGTGGAACACGGCTGATGGGACTGCGGGCGGCTCACGCCGAACCCGAGGTCGAGCGCCCGGCGCTGCCACCTGGTGAAGCGGGCCGACAGCTCTCCACCGTGCAGCAGGTCGTTCCCGTAGCCGACGCCCACGTCCCCCACCTGGGCGAAGTACAGGGTGCACCGGTCGGGGTCGAGCGCCGCGGCGAGCCGGTCGATCAGCGCGTCGACCCCCTGGAAGGTCTCCTGGGAGACGTTCACCCGCAGGATCCACCGGACCGGGGCCGCCTCGGACGCCCGGACGATGTTGCGGACGATCGTGTCGAAGGTCCCGCTGCCGTGCGACCTCCGGACCCGGATCCGGTCGTGGTCGGGGCGGTCGCCGTCGAAGGTGACCTGGATGGACTCCAGCCCGAGCGCGGCCAGTCGGCCGGTCAGCGCCGGGGTGAGCAAGGTGGCGTTGGAGATCATCCAGGCGGACACCAGCCCGTGGTCCGCCGCTCGCTCCAGCAGTTCCAGGCAGCCGCGCGGGTTGAGCAGGGGCTCCCCGCCGAACAGCAGGATCCTGAGCCGCTCCAGGCCGGCCGCGGCCATCTGCCGCTCGGTGAAGTCGAGGATGGAGGTGATGGTCTCCGAGGTCAGACGGGTCTGGGCGATCCGCGGCGGGCGGCTGCCGCCGGCCGGATCCTGCTCGGTGTTCTGGAAGCAGTAGCCGCAGCCCAGATTGCAGTGCGTGCTCGTCAGCACCGTCAGCGCGTAGGTGCGCGGCGGCGCGGCGGGCAGCAGTCCGTGCTCGCGGAGCCGGCGTTCGGTGCCCGGCCGCAGTGCTCCGTCGGCGGTCAGCTGCCCGGGACGCAGGCGGGCCACCCCGCCGCCCGGGCCCAGGAACCACCAGTTCCGCTTGCCCTGGAGGATGCGCACGCCGTCGACGCGGTCGGCCTGTGCCCGGCTCACAACGCCTCCCGCACGGCCGGTGACCGCTCCTCGGTGACCACGCCGCCGGCCGGCCGGCCGGCGGCGTGTCCGCGCGAGACGATCACTGCGGCCAGCGCCGTCACCAGGGTCGCCTGGTACGCCACCCGGAAGAACTCCACGGCGGTCGCGGCCGCGTCGGCCCGGTCGGTGGCGGACCGTCCGGGGATCGCGCCGCCGGACGACTGGACCTCGGCGAGCATCGACAGACCGGCCGCCCCCGAAGGGGTCCGCAGCGGATCGATGCCGAGGCAGTACTGCGCGAGCACGAGCTTTCCGACGAGGTCCCAGTCCCCGCGGTCCACGCGGTGGTCGGTGAGCCGGCACACCGTGCGGCGGGCCCGCTCCAGGTCCTCGCCGGTCAGTCCGGGATCACGGAAGCCGAAGTCGCTGAGGTAGAAGACGGTGTGGGTCACGTCGCACACGTCCAGGCCGGCCACCGGCCGCCCGTCACCGTGCCGGGCCAGCAGGCTGGCTTCGTACAGCTCCCGGTAGGAGTGCAACCGGTGGCCGACGCCCGCGAGATCGGCGTAGTACCTGGTCTCCAGATGGAGGTACGGCGACTTCCCGCGCGGCGTCAGAAAGCCGTCGTCCTCGACCCGGGCGAGCGCGGCCCGGTGCGGCCCTCCGGCGAGCCCGGCGGGTGCCAGCGCGCCGTATATCAGCTGGAACGCCCGTGCGTAGCGCGGGTCGAGGGTGAGCAGGCCCGCGTGGTCCGGGTTCTGCCAGACCCGTTCGACGGTCGCGGCCACCTGGCCCAGGCCCGGGTCCGACGGCGCGGCCTTCTCCCAGCAGCGGTACAGCAGGGCGAGTTGCAGCAGCGCCTTCACCCGAGGGGTCACCGGAAGCTCGGCACGACCTGACGCAGAGTCAAGATAGGCCGAGTGCAGCCGTATCCACCGTAGCGCTCCCTCCGACAGCCTCTCCACGGCCGCCTTGTCCAGGCCGGTGGACCGAGTACCCATGCTTCTCCCTAGTCCTGGAGGTCGCGGACCGCTGAGCCGCCCGCTCGATGACATCGGCCGCGCGGACCGGGTTGTTCGCCGCGGCGAGCCGGTGGCCGAGTTCGCGGGCGCGTTCCCGCAACAGGTCGTTCTGCCAAGCCGATTCGAGCGGACCGGAGGGGTCCGGCGTCACCGCTCTCGGGATGTGCGCGGCGACACCGGCCCGCAGACAGGCCCCGGAGAGCAGCGGCTGCTCGGCGCCGTTGGGCGAGACCCCGAGGACCCGGCCGCGCACCAGTGCGGCCAGCACCGGGGCGGACGTGCCGTTGGTCAGCACCAGTCCGGCCAGATCGATGAGCGGCCCCATCCACGGCTTGCGCACGAGCAGGATGTCGGCGCCGGGCGCGGGCCACGGATCCGTCGACCGCCCCTGCTCGACCACGGCCTGGAACCGGCCGTCGGTGAAGGTGGCGTTGAGGCGGGGCCACGGGGTGCCACCCCCGAAGAAGCGGCCCAGATGCACATAGACGACGGGCTTGCCGGACAGCTCCACCTGGGCCCTGACCGCCGCGAGCTCGGCCTGGTCGGCGGCCGGCTCCCACGCCAGCGGCCCGACGTGGTGCACCCGTTCGGGCAGCACCGCTCCCGGACACTCCAGCACGGGGTCGCCGCGGAGCAGCAGCGCGTCGCCCAGCAGCGGGCTCTCCGGCCACCGGGGACGCCGCCCGGCCAGACCGGCCTGCTCCCGGGTGGCGGTGTACAGCTCCAGGCACGCGTGGGTCCGGTTCTTCCTGGTCCGGCCCAGCTGCGGCTCATCGTCCCCGCCGGTCCGGTAGTTCCACAGGTGGACCGAGAGCCCGATCACCACCACCGGAATGTCCAGCGCCTCGGCGGCGAGCAGGGCGCCGTTGCACAGCACCGAGGTGACCAGCAGGTCGGCCCCGGCCTGCCGGGCGGCGCGCACGGTCGCCCGGTACTGGGCCGGCCCGGTGGTGCCCCAGCAGGCGGCGGAGAAGGCCCGCCGCCCGCCGAAGTCCTCGGCCGCCGCGAACGGCAGGCCGGCCTCGGCCGCGACGGGCGCGGCGGCGGACCGGCCGAGCACGCCGACCTGGTGACCCCGGCGCCGCAGCTCACGCCCGGCCGCGATCGCGGGGTAGAGGTAGCCGCCGTCACTGAGCGGGCAGAGCAGGATGTTCACGGCGCCTCCGGGGCGGTCGGGCGTCGAGCGGGCCACCCGGCCTCCGGCAGCCTGTGCCGGAGGCCGGGCGGCCCGCTCAGTCCTCACGACTCGACGTGTCGGGTCAGAGCGCCGAGCTGTTGTTGACGATGCAGCCGGCGGTGTCGTCGTGCGCACCGTGCGCGACGACGTCGACGTCCTCCTCCTCGGCCTCGACCTCGGTCGGCTCCGGGTTGATGTCCTCGGACATGCTGTCCTCCTCTGCGATGGCGGCGTCCGCTACGCCGGTTCAAGAGAAATCTTGCGGATCTCCGGTTTGACGGCGACTGGTCAGCGGTTTGATATCGGTATGACGATTGGTCAGCGTCTCGACACCGTCCCGCACAACCCGCCCGGCAGGGCCCGGGGATCGACGTGTCGGGTCAGAGCGACGCGGTCAAGTTGACGATGCAGCAGGCGTCGTCGTCGTGCGCACCGTGCGCGACGACGTCGACGTCCTCCTCCTCGGCCTCGACCTCGGCCGGCTCCGGGTTGACGGACTCGGGCATGCTGTCCTCCTCTGCGATGGCGGCGTCCGCTACGCCGGCTCGGGAGACACCGTGCGGGCCCCCGGTATGACGACGGCTGGCCGGCGGTTCGACAGCGGCATGACGATCAGTCAGTGACTCGACGCCGGTACACGGTCGGCCGCGCGGGCCGCCAGCTCCCGCGCGTAGGCGTAGGGCAGCGCCGGCATCTCGTACTGCACCGTGTGCGCGAGCACCTCCACGTTCGGGACGGTGAGCAGGCTGGCCTCCAGCAGGTGCTCCAGCACCCGCACCGCCGTGTCCGGGTCGGAATCCAGCACGGCGGCGGCCTGCTCCAGCGTGAACACCGGCTCCGCGAGCCTGCCGAGCCGCAGGACCGCCCAGTGCGCGGCCTCGGGCAGGTCCTCGATCGACTCGGCCAGCCGGGCGCGCACCGCCGAGTCGCCCCCGCACAACTCGTCCAGCAGAGCCCTGGTGCCCGCCATCCGCGCGCCGTACTCCCGCAAGGGCACATGGCGCAGGAAGGCCAGCCGGTCGGCCACCAGCCGGACGCCGAGGGGCAGCAACCCGGCCGCCCTGACGATCCGCCCGGCGGACTCGCGGTCCGCGTCGACCCGGTCCATGCCGATCACCCGGCCCAGGAACTCCACCGCCTCCTCCGCCGCGAAGGGCGAGAGCCAGAGCCGGTGGGCGCCCTCCAGACCGATCAGCCGGGGCCGGGCCGTCACCACGACGGCGCTCTCCCCGGCCTCCGGCAGCAGCGGCCGCACCTCGCACTCCCGCCGGGCGTCGTCGACGACGACCAGGGCCCGGCGCCCGGTCAGCCAGAGTTGCCAGGCCCACCGCGGGTCCGGCGGGCCCGGCTGTTCCGGCCGGCCGGGCGAGGCCGCGGCCAGCAGCTGGCGCAGCACGTCCTCCAGCGGCCGCAGTCTGCCGTCCTCGCCACGAAGCCGCACGAACAGGCGGCCGTCCGGGAAGTGGTCGCCGAGCCGGTGCGCGACGTGGACCGCCAGCGCGGTCTTGCCCGCGCCGAGCGGGCCGGTCACCACGGCCAGCCGGTTGCCGCCCCGGACCAGCCCGTCCGTCAGGTGCCGGGTGGCCGACACCCGCCCCGTGAAGGCCGGCGGATCGCAGGGCAGCAGGTTCGGCGGGACCTCCCGACGCGGGCGCGGAGCGGCCGGCCGCGGTTCGGCGGGCACCTGCTCGCACAGCAGCGAACGGTAGAACCGGGCCAGCGCCGGGCTGGGCGGCAGCCCGAGCTCGTAGGCCAGCGACTGACGCAGCTCGTCGTAGACCGCCAGGGCCTCGGAGCGCCGCCCCGCCTGGCACAGCGCGGTCATCTGCAGCATGCGCAGCCGCTCCCGGAACGGGTGCTGCTGAGCGATCTCGGTGACGCGCTCGATCGCGGCGGGCCCGCCGCCGGCCGCGATCTCCGCCTCCGTCCAGTCCTCGAAGACCCCGAGGAAGCGCCGGTCCAGCCGTTGAGCGGCGGCGTTGATCAGTGGTACGTCCCGGAACCCGTCCAGGGCCGAGCCGCGCCACAGCGCCAGGGCCTCGGCCAGTTCGCCGGCCCGGGCCCGCTGCTCGAAGCAGAGCGAGTCGAGCTCCCCGACCGCCGCGTGGAGCACGTACCCGCCGGCCTGGTGGCTGATCCGCGAGCCGGACTCCGCGCCGACCAGCCGGCGCAGCGCGGATATGTACACCTGAATGTTCTTGCGGGCCGTTCGCGGCGGCGCGTCGTCCCACAGCGCCTCGACCAGGGCGTCGAACGACACCCGTGAATTCGCCTGGCACAACAGCGCGACCAGGAGAATCTGCTGTTTCCGCGTTCCAGGGTCCACTGAACGGCCGTCGTCCAGCACTCGGAGAGGGCCGAGAATCCCGAAACCAACGGCCATGTCACGCCAACTTGATAGCGGTGGAATGCCCTTCTACCTCGGCGTCCGAAACAGCGTCCAGCCGCTCTTTGACGGAGTTGAGGACCGCCACCTCGTCCTCGGTGAGCCGGGAGAGAACGTCCTGCTGCTCCGGCGTCAGCAGATCGACCGGGTTCCCCGCTTGCCGAAGGGCGGCGAGGGCGTCAAAGGTCATATTCCCCTCCTGTGTCGTGTCCCAGAACGTCATCGTCCTCGGCCCGGGCGACGCCCATGGGACCTCTGGCCACAGGGCGCCACCGGCCGGAGCCGATGCGACAACCAGCGCGAAGAGTCCGGCCTGAAACCTGGACTGAAGTCTCAGTTCCGCCGGCCGCGCTGCCCTCATGCTGACGCCAGTGCCCGGCACCGGCAAGAGGGCGTACCAGCCCTGATCGTGCCAACATATCTGCGAGGCAAAGGGTTTGGGACGTGACCGGACATCCGGAAGGGCCCCTGGACCAAGGCGCGGAGGCCCGCCGGAATCGATCGCGGCTCGTCGGCCGTTCCACACCGGTCGGTGGCGACGAGGGGGGTCAGGAAATGACCTCCCGGCCGGCCCGATCGCCGACTACGGTGCGGTCATGCGCACGCAGCCCCCGGGCGGCGGACCCTCGACGCCCCCGCCGGGCCTGCTCGCGGTCCACGCCCGTCCTGACGCCCCGCACCGGTACGGCCGACCCGCCCGGCCACTTCGCCGGAGGGTGGCCCGGCGGGTGGCCGGACGGGTGGCCCGACGGGTGGAGGCGGTCGGGCATCCCGGCGCCCCCTCGGCCGTTTCACCCGCTCCTTTCCCCCGCGGCCAGAACATGAGGAAAACTCATGTTCGTGATTCGCCGCCGGAACACCGGATGCGGCACAGTGGCCCCATGAGCGCGGACACGAGGAGCCACCAGGCGGCCGGGCGGACCGTGCCTGCCCGGCGGCGGCCGGTGCAACAGCGCAGCCAGGAACGCTACGAGCGGATCCTGGACGCCTGCGCCGGGCTGCTCGACGAGGCCGGCGCCACCGCGCTCACCACCAAGGAGGTCGCGCACCGCGCCCAGGTGCCGATCGGCACGCTCTACCAGTTCTTCTCCGGCAAGGAGGACCTGCTGGCCGCGCTGGCCCACCGCAACCTCGACCACTACCTCCAGCGCCTCGACCGCCGGCTGTCCGCCGGGGCCCCCGCCGGACCGGCCGGGTTCACCGACCTCGCGGTGGACGAGTTCGTCGCGATGAAGCGGGACGTCCCCGGCTTCGGCCAGGTGGACTTCGGCCTGGCCGGCACGAGTGGCCCGACCGGTTTCCGGGGCGACCGGCACCTGCTGGACACCGATCTGGACAACAACGCGGCCGTCGCGCTGCGGCTGCAGGCCCTCGGCGGCGAAGTGTTCGCGGCGGCCGACCCGGTGGCCCTCACCATCGGCCTGCGGGTCGCGCTGGAGGCGGCCGACGCGGTGCTCAATCTCGCCTTCCGGAGCGATCCGGACGGCGACCCGGTGCTGATCGCCGAATGCAAGCGGTTGGTCCGCTGCTACCTTGCGGAGCAGCTGGGACACGATTGAGCCGAGGCGTTGCGAGCCCGCTCCCGCCGCCGCACAGTGGAAGCAGAACGGCCGCCGAGGCGGCCACCGCGACCCGAGGAGCAGACCATGCACGCAGCGGTAGGTGACCAGCTCCACATCCACAGTCGGTCGGTGGGCATGGTGGACCAGAAGGGCGAGATCATCGAGATCCGCGGCACCGAGGGCGAACCGCCGTACGTGGTCCGCTTCGAGGACGGCCACACGGGCCTGATCTACCCAGGCCCCGACTGCGTCGTCGAGACCCGCCAGGCAAGTCACTGACGCGCCCGCCCGCCGGCCGCCGCCCGGTACCACGGAGGCGGCCGGGGGCGGCGGCGTGCGGCAAAGCGGCCGACGCCCGGCGTCAGCGCAGCGGGAACACCTCGAACGGCACGGCGAACCGCACCCCGAGCCGGCAGCCCGCGCCCCGGCCGAAGCCCTCCAGGAACTCCCGCGGGTCGCCCATGGCGCCGCCCAGCCCGGCCAGATAGGCCCGGTGCTCCTCCAGCGAGGCCACCCCCCGGTCGAAGTACCCGGTGGTGTCCACCGCGTGCCGCGCCAGCGGCGAGGCGACCGCCCAGATCTCCCGCACCCCGTTCCAGGGCTCGTGGCCCTCGGCGGTCAGCTCGCGGAACACCCACCGGTTGCCGGCGTCCCGCACCGCGTCCAGGGTGGCCCGGCCGACCGCGATGTGGTCGGCCTGGTTGAGGAGCGTCCCGCCGTACGTCTCGCGGAAGTTGCTGGTGATCACGATGTCCGGGCGGTGGCGGCGCACCGCGCGGGCGATGTCGCGGCGCAGCGGCAGACCGTACTCCAGCGCACCGTCCGGGTAACCGAGGAATTCGACGGTGTCGACGCCGACCACGGCGGCGGAGGCGATCTGTTCGGCCTCGCGCAGCGGGCCGCACTCCTCCGGGCTCAGCGAGTCGATCCCGGCCTCGCCGCTGGTGACCATGACATAGACGACCTTCTTGCCCTGGGCCGTCCAGCGGGCGACGGCGGCGGCCCCGCCGTACTCCATGTCGTCGGGGTGGGCGACGACCGCCAGCGCGGTCTGCCAGTTCTCGGTGACGGGCTCGAACGGCTCGGGTGCCTGCTCGCTCATGGTGGTGCTGCCTTTCCGGGCGGGTGCGGTCGCGCGGTCGTACGGCCTTTCCTTCGGACGGTCGTACCGCGGGTGACTCTAGAAGATCACCGTCCGGTCGGCCGCCGGACACCGCTGCCACCCCGGTGGGCCTGCCCCTGACGCACGGGTCAGGGATTGCGTCCCGGCACCCGCAGCGGCCGGCCGCGCTGAACGCCGAGATCGAGCGGCTCACCCGGCTGCGCGACGGCCTCGCCCGCCACGCCGCTACGGGCGGGGCGGGCGTGGCCGACGGGGCCGGCCGAGTGGTCGGGGCGGAACCCTAGGAGGCGTCCGGGGTCAGCCGGTCGGCCAGGGCCAGGTCGTCGCCCTGCGTGCCCGCGTCCTTCTCCAGCGACGGCCAGCGGATCTGGGTGGCGCACAGGGAGACGACGACCGCCGAGGCGGCGACCGCGCCCATGCCCCAGACCAGGCTGGTGGCGTTCGCGATGAAGCCGATCACCGCGGGGCCGGCCAGCAGACCGGTCGTCCCCATCGCGGCGACCAGGGCCAGCGCCTCGGAGCCCTGGCGGGCCGCGGCCACGTAGACGCACGGGGTCACGGCCGCGACGCCCAGGCCGACGCAGGCGAACCCGAGCAGCGTCGGCACCACGCCGCCGACCAGCAGGGCGAGCGCCAGCCCGGTACCGGCCAGCACGCTGCCGACCCGGACGATCCGGCCGTCGCCGAAGCGGCTGCGCCAGCCGTCGGCGAAGATCCGGGCCAGCACCATCATCACCGAGACGACCGCGATGCCCATCGGGGCCAGCGACGGCGCCGCGTGGACGACGTCCTTGATGTAGAGCGCCGACCAGTCGTTCATGGCGCCCTCGGTGACGGTGCCGAACACCATGGCGGCGCCCATCCAGATCGTCACCCGGGACGGCAGGCTGAGCTTGCGGCGCTCCTTCTTCTCCGCCTTCTCCGCCTTCTCCGCCTTATCGGCCGCCTCGCCGGGCCGCTGGTCCTCCGTCAGGAGCCCGGGCCGGGCCAGGCCGAGGAGCAGCACCAGGAGCACGGCCGCCACCGCGAAGTGCACCATCAGGGTGGTGGTGAACGCGTTGACCGCGGAGGCGAGCAGCGCGGCGAGCAGCGAGCCGGCGCTGAACGTCGCGTGCAGCTTGGACATCGCGGTCCGCTGGAACCTCACCTCCAGCGCGGCGCCCTGCGCGTTCATGGCGACGTTCAGACAGCCGACGGCCATGCCGTCGGCGCAGAGAACCAGCAGGGCGACCGGGTAGTTCGGCACCACGGCGAGGGCCGGCAGCAGCAGACCCAGGCAGAGCGCCGACAGCCCGGCCAGGCGCCGGGAGCCCAGCCGCTTCATCAGGACCGCCACGAGCGGGAAGGAGACGGCCGCACCGACGCCGCAGGCCATCAGCAGCAGGCCGATCTCGGCCTCGCTCAGGTCGAGCCGGGTCTTGAGCGCGGGCAGCCGCGACACCCAGGTCGCGTACTGAAAGCCAAGCAGGCAGAACAGTGCTGCGATGGCCAGTAGTGCTCGGTGGAATTCATCGCGAACACGGAACATGTGAATCAGCCCACTTCGTCTTTCGGTGGTGACCCGTACAACGGATCGCTGGTGTGCTTCGAGGGCTCGGCCGGGGCCGCCCCCAGGGCCATGGACATGTAGACCGCGTGGGCGCCGTAGCTCTCCGGGAACGCGACCTCGGGGTGCGCGCTGTACCCCAGCGGGGACCAGAGCACCTCGGTGCCGCCGACCGCCACCATGGAGAGCCGCTCGTACCCCTGCGCCCGGGCGGTCCGGGCGAGGTGGTTCAGCAGCCGCGGGGCCAGCCCCCGGCCGCGCAACTCCTCGGCGATCACCACGTCGTGCACGTGCAGATTGCTCGACCGGAAGCCGGCCCGCTCCTCCCGGGCCAGGTCCGGGCAGTGGAACAGCGGGTAGGGCAGGGACAGCAGATAGCCGCCCAGCCGCCCCCGGCGCTCCACCGCGAAGCAGGTGGTGGGCGAGGAGCGTCCCCGGGACTCCAGCGCGGCCCGCCCCTCGGAGAGACCGCTCGCGCTGTAGGCGCCGGCCTCCAGCGCCGCGACGCCCTCCCAGTCGTCGTCGGCCAGCGGCCGGATGCGGATGTCGTCGTCCATCTACTCAGAACCTTCCGGGGAGTCGCCGGCACCGCGGACGCAGGTGTACGGAAGCGGGTGGAAGCCGTTGAAACCCTGGGTCGCGTAGCTGGTGGCGTAGGCACCGCAGGAGTGGATCCAGACCGGATCACCCGAGGCGGCGGCCTCGGGGACCGGGACCAGGTCGCCCTCGTGGGCGTAGGCGTCGTCGCTGTCGCAGGTGGGGCCCGCGACCACGGCCGGCACCGACGTCCCGCCGGGGTGGGTGGGGAACTCCAGCCGGTACCGCAACTCGTCCATCTCGTACAGGCCGTTGAACTTCCCGCAGCTCAGGTAGAGCCAGTGCTGCCGCTCACCGGTGAGCTGCTGACGGGACGACAGCCGGGACACGTGGGCCCGGATGGCGCCGTGGTCGGCGACCAGGTGCCGCCCCGGCTCCATGAGGAACTCCAGGGGCGACTCCGACACCTCCCGCAGGCGCTGCATGCCCTCCCGGAGCACGGCGAACATCTTGTCCAGCGGCGGGTCCAGCAGCCGGCCCCGCTTGTCGAGACAGCCGAGCGCGGGCAGGCCGCCGCCGAGGTTGACGTGGTCCAGCAGGATCCCGCGCCGGTTCAGCGTCACCAGGACGTCGGCCAGCGAGTCCAGGGCGCTCTGCCAGGCCTCGGAGGTCATCTGCTGCGAGCCGACATGGACCGAGAGGCCGGACGGTGTCAGGCCCGCCGCCCGCGCGGCCTCCAGCACCCGGACGGCGTCGTCGGCCGAGCAGCCGAACTTCTGGCTCAGGCCCCAGAGCGCCCCCTCCCCGGTGGTGGCGAGGCGGCAGAACACCCGGGCGCCGGGGGCGTGGGCGGCGATCGCCGCCACGTCCTCCAGACTGTCGGTGGCGAAGTCCCTGACCCCGAGCCGGTACGCCTCGGCGATGTTCCGGTCGGACTTGATGGTGTTGCCGTAGTGGATCCGGTCGACGGGTACGCCGGTCCGGAGGGCCTGCTCGATCTCGTGCGGGCTGGCCGCGTCGAAGCCGGCGCCCCGCCCCGCGAGGCAGGCCAGGACCTCGTCGACCGGGCACGCCTTCATGGCGAAGCGCACCGCGATACCGGGCAGTTCACGCAGCAGTGCCGCGTACTGGCCCTCGATCCCGGTGAGGTCGAAGACGAGCAGGTCGTCGGTGGCGGCCGCCAGGGCCGCGCGGATGGATGTGTTCTGATGCATGTCGATGCTCCGGGTACGGCTACCGGAGTAGCTGGTCGGTGCCGACGGCCTTGCTCGCCTGCACCAGCGGGCCCCACGCGTCGATCAGCAGCGCGAAGTACTCGATGTCCGCCTGGGCCTCGTCGAGCAGGCGCTCGCGCAGGGGCCGCAGGTGGTCGGCGAACTCGGCGTACTTGCCGCCCAGTTGACGGTAGGAACGGTCAAGGACGTCCAGTCGTCGGATGTTCTCCGCCCGGTCCGCCCCGGCGCTGCGCCGGACCGAGCCGGCGATCGCGGCGACCCGCACATGGTGCTGCTCGTCGAGCAGCAGCCCGCCGGCCGCCTCCATGTCGTGGTAGACGGGGTAGAAGTAGAGCATCGACAGCAGGAACTTGGTGAACCGCAGCTGATAGGCGGTGAATCCGGGACCGGTCCGCCGCTCGGGGGTGTAGTGGTTCACGATGTTGCGGTTGTGCACGACCCCCGGCAGGGCGGCGTCACGGATCAGGTGCAGCAGGAAGTAGTCGCTGCCGATGGTGGCGGTGGCCGGCGGCAGCGGGACGCGCTCGTAGACCTCGTGGTCGAAGCCGATGTTGCACATGTCCAGCCGCCAGATGTCGGGGCTGCCCAGCGTCGACCGGTCCGCACTGAACGGCTCGGTGCCGGAGCCGACGAACGAGTCGTCGACCAGCTCCCGGCGCTCCTCCTCCGAGGCACCGGCATCGGCCCAGAGGCCGACCACCTCGTAGTAGACGGCGGGGTCCAGCTCCCTGATCTCGCCGATGTCCACCGACAGTTCACCGATGAAGGAACTGCCCACCAGCGACACCGGCCGCTCGGCGAGCGCCGGCTCCAGCTCGACGTCCGTAACGCCCGGCACCGCCTCGGCCGCCCGCTTGCCGAGCGACAGCAGTTCGTGGTGGACCGGGAAGACCGGTTCGCCGTCGAGGACCTGGTAGTCGCTGTCGGAGTCCCGGCGGAGGACGGCCTGGCAGCCGAGCGCGCCGGCGATCAGGAACGCCCGGTTGGTGCAGGCGCCGTAGGAGACGGCGTCCGGCAACATCAGGTCCAGCACCAGCTCCGGCTCGACGACCCCGGACCGCTGGATCACCTGCCGCAGGAACGCGCGCTGCCGCTCCTCGTCGACGTGGTGCACGACCACGTTCGCCGCCGCGGGCAACCCGGCGACGGCCTTGGCGTGCAGGGCGAAGGTGGCCTCGTCCGAGGAGTCCAGGATCAGCAGATGCACCTCGACGTCGAAGGTCTCCGCGCCGTACACCGCCTCACCGTGGACGGCCGGGATCGTCGCGACGCACTCCCGGTTGGTCGGAAGAGTCAGGCAGACTCTGCGCATTCCGGCTCCCCCGTCGCCTCGTCGAACTCCTGGCCGCGCCACGACTTCAGCCCCAGCAGCTTCTCGCCGAGCCCGTTCAGCGCGGCGGTGCCGTAGCGGAGGGACTCGTGCCTGGTCGCGTCGCCGACCAGCGTCGCGTTCCAGTCCGGCGTGCTGAGGTGGCGCCAGGAGTCCACCCGGGAGCGGCGCAGCTTCTCGGCCTCCTCCAGGGCGGGCATCATGGACAGGTACTGGACCGAACGGACGCCGCTCTCCGAGGTGTTGCGGGCCACCCCGTGCGCGAGCAGGCCGTTCCAGATCAGCAGGTCGCCGGCCTTGAGCTCGGGCCGCACCACCGGGAACTCGTCCCAGTCGACGGCGGGCCGGATCGGGTCCCGGTCGGCCGGCTGGGAGATCTTCCACGGCTCGAACCGCCGGAACAGCTCGGGCGAGCACTGGAAGCCGCCGTGGTCCGGCTTGGTGTCGTTGAGCGCGATGATGCCCTGCACCCGCTGCGGCAGCACGCCGAGCGTGGTGTCCACGTCCCAGTGCAGCTCGATGTCGAAACCGGTGTCGGTGGGCGCGATCAGCTTGCGGTCGCGGTTCCGGACGTTCGGCGGGTTCAGGTTGAGCCGGTCCAGCGTCACCCACAGCTCTTCGCAGTCCCAGACGTCGACGAACGCGTCGTAGACGCGCCGCGCCTGGCGGCTGTCCCAGACGAGCTGGTGGTGGTAGGCCTCGACGAAGCCGTAGACGTACAGGTCCCGGTCCAGATCGTCGCGGAACTCCCGTTCGGTGTACCAGTCTTCCGGCCGGGTCGGGTCGAGCCCCTGGAAGTCCCAGGTGAACTCCAGCAGGCGGGCCGCCGCCTCGGCGGGGATCGCCTCCTTCACCACGACGTAGCCGTAGGTCTGCCAGAACTCGAAGTCCTCTTCGGAGAGCACGCGGAGCGGCCGCGACTTCCGGATGTCCCGCAGCTGCGTCCGCGCCAGGTAGGTCTCGCCGTCCGCGCTGAAGTACGGGACGTCCGAGGCTGCTCGGTGCAGATATCCGTCAGGCGTCGACATGCAATCACTCCAAAGCTAGAAATTTCTGCGGCCGGACAGCGCGGACCGCTCCCACGAGCGGTACGCGAACGGCCTCGGCACGGCCTTCACCACCAGGCCCGCCGGAAGTACGGTGTTCGAGAGGACGGCTGACACGAGATCACCTGTCGCGAAGGGGAATCAGCCGGCCGGGCGCGATCTCATCCGCACACGTTGAAGCAAGGCCCGCCCGAGGGCGGAAAAGGACGGAAACCGACCTGCGGTGGCATATCGCGCCAAGTGGATCGGGCCCAGGGACAACGGAATTGCTGGGCACCTCCGGCCGCTTCGGCCGACTGCCCGGTGGAGGTGGCGGTTTTCCGCGCGAAAACAGCCGGAATTCCTACCTCCTCGTACTCGGCGCCCCTCACGGGACGCGGACACCCACAGCAAACTTCGCGAAGCTGGTCGGCCAACTCGCGGATCGGGCAAGGGTCTCGTTCCGTCTTCACCTTGCCGAACTTACGTTCCACTACGGTGGACTAGACCAACTTCCGGTGTCAACCCTCGACCTGGGGAGACTCGGTGACGGGACACCAGAAATCCGGAAACGCACCGCCCCTCATGAACGAACCACGCCCGTCCGCCTTTTGTTCCGTCAAACGACATACACCGGAAGCGGATCGCTCCACTCGACCGGAACCGGGCGGCTCGTCTTTTGTTCCGTTAATCGACATTCATCGAAGACGGGTATGCCATTCACCGCCCATAAGCGGCGAGGCCCGCGTCGCATGCCGCGCGGCGCATGCCGACCGGACGGACGGAGTGGACGACCTCACCGAACACGCGAAGGCTTCCGCCCCGACGACCGCCACCACAGGCCTCTCCTCCACAGAGACACCTCTACAGAGACCTCTATGCAGAGAGTCCTCTGCATCATAGGATGCCGACATGACCGAGCAACCGGAACAGTCGCCCCCGCCCGCTAGCGCCCACCGCCGGATCGACGCCCGCAGCCTGCGCGGGCTCGCCCATCCGCTGCGGATGCAGATCTTCGAACTGCTCAACCTGGACGGCCCCTCCACCGCCACCCGGCTCGCCGAACGCCTCGGCGAGAACACCGGCACCGTCAGCTGGCACCTGCGCCACCTCGCCGAGCACGGCTTCATCGAGGAGGAGACCGGCCGGGGCACCAGGCGCGAGCGCTGGTGGCGGCGGGTGCCCGTCGCCACCCAGCTGAACAGCGCCGACTTCCACGACGACCCCGACAGCCGGGGCGCCCTCTCGCTCTACCTGCACGAGCTGGTGCAGCAGTACTTCACCCGGGTCTCCTCCTACATCAGCGAGGACTGGGAGGACGACTGGCGCAACGTCGGCACCATCTCGGACTGGAGCCACCTGCGACTGACGCCCCAACAACTCAAGGACCTCAACGAGGACTTGGCAGCCGTCATCGCCCGCCACACCCCCGGGCCGGGCACCGAGCCCGAGGCCGGCGCGCTGCCGATCGTGGTCCAGCTCCAGTCCTTCCCGCGCAAGCCGCGTGACACCGCATGAGCGCCGACGCACGCGGCGGACTGCTCCGCCGCCACCGGGACTTCCGGCTGCTCTGGTGCGGCGAGACCGCGGGGAGGTTCGGCGCCTCCGTCTCCGGGGTCGCGATGCCGCTGATCGCCGTCACCGACCTGCACGCGAGCACCTTCGAGATCGGCCTGCTGTTCGCCGCCTCCTGGGCCCCCTGGCTGGTCATCGGCCTGCCGGCCGGCGTCTGGGTGGACCGCTTACCGCGCCGCCCGATCATGCTGGCCACGGCCGCGCTCTCGCTCGGGCTGTTCGCCGCCGTCCCGGTGGCCTCCTGGCTCGGCGTGCTCAGCACCGGTCTGCTGCTGGCCGTCGCGCTGCTCAGCGGCACCGCCGCCGTCTTCTTCCAGACCGCCTACACCGCCTACCTCCCCAGCCTGCTCGACCCCGCCGACCAGCCCGAGGGCAACGCCAAGCTGCACGGCAGCGCCTCCGCCGCGCAGATCGCCGGCCTCGGTTCCGGCGGCCTGATCGCGCAACTGGCCGGAGCGGTGAACGGCATGCTCACCAACGCCGCGACCTTCCTGGTCTCCCTCGTCTGTCTGAGCCGCATCCGGCACCGGGAGGCGCCGCCCGCCCGGCCGGACCGGCCCAGGGCGCTCGGCCGCGAGATCGGCGAGGGTCTGCGGCTGGTCGCCGGGGACCGCTGGCTGAGAGCGCTGACACTGTTCGGCGCCGCCTCCAACCTGTCCCTGATGGGGTTTCAGTCCATCCAGGTGGCCTTCCTGGTCCGCGAGGTCGGGCTCGCCCCGGGCACCGTCGGCGGGCTGATCGCGGCCGGGGCGAGCGGCGGCGTCGCCGGGGCCTTCGCCGCCCGCCGGGTCGCCGCCCGGATCGGCACCGCCCGCGCGATGATCCTCTTCGAACTGTGCCTGCCCGTCCTGGCCCTGCTCATCCCGCTCACCGCCAAGGGCACGGGCGTACTCGTCTACGTGGCGGGCGGGTTCGGCGTCTCCGCGGGCGTCGTGGCCGGCAATGTGATCAAGTCCGGCTTCCAGCAGCGTTACTGCCCGTCCGACCTGCTGGGCCGCATCACGGCCAGCACCGCCGTCCTCAACTACGGAACCATCCCGCTCGGCGCCCTCCTCGCCGGCGTCCTCGGCACCGCCCTCGGGCTGCGCCCCGCGATGTGGATCACCACCGCCGGAGTCCCGCTCGCCGCGCTCGTCCTGCTCTTCTCCCCGATCGGCCGCACTCGCGACCTCCCGACCTCCCGCACCGGCGAAGCCGCGGCCCCCACCGGCCGGGAAGCGCCCTCGCAGCCGGCGGCCTCGACGTGATCCGCCCCCGGGACCGGCGTCCGGGCCGCCCCGGGGTCACTTCGGAAGCCACCCCGGGCGGCCGTCGGCCGGGGCGGGGCGCGTAGGCTCGGCGGATGTCCCTGCTCAGCCTGCACGACCGGGCGGCGCTGACCGACCGGTTCCGCGGTGATCCCGGCCTGCATCTCTTCGAACTCGGCGACCTCGACGACCTGTTGTGGCCGCACACCGCCTGGTACACGGTGTCGGACGACGGGCCGGTGGCGCTGCTCTACGCCGTGGGCGAGATCCCGACCCTGCTCGGGTTCGCGCCCGAGGAGCGGTGGCGGTCGCTGGAGGAGCTGCTTCGGGCCATGCTGCCGGTGCTGCCACGGCGGTTCCTGGCCCATCTGTCCGGCCGGGCGGAGGAGGCCCTCACCCCGGTCTACCGCGTGGAGCGGCGGGCGGCGCTGCTGAGAATGACGCTGTCGGACCGGTCGTGCCTCGCACCGCACCTCGACGGCCCGTGGGCCCCGGCTCCGCTGGGGCGGGCCGATCTGCCCGAGTTGCGCGCCCTCTTCTCGGTGGCCTACCCGGGCAACTGGTTCGACGAGCGGATGCTGGACACCGGCCAGTACGTCGGTGTGCGCGAGGGCGGCGCCCTGGTGGCGGTCGCCGGGGTGCACGTCCACTCCCCCGCCCACCGGGTGGCCGCGATCGGCAACGTCGCCACCCACCCGGCGGTGCGCGGCCGGGGCGCGGCCGGCGCCTGTGTCGCGGAGCTGTGCCGCCGCCTGACCGGCACCACCGACCACATCGGGCTCAACGTCCGGGCCGACAACCCGGGCGCCGCCGGCCTCTACCGGCGGCTGGGGTTCACGGTCGTGGCGGAGTTCAACGAGTCGCTGCTCAGCGCCCGTTGACCCCGGTTCCGCCGGGGTGCGGCGGACCCGGGGTCAACGGCAGGTGCTGCGGGGTGGCGCGGGAATCAGGCGAAGGCGGTCAGGGGAGGGTGATCAGGCGAAGGTGTTGGTGCTCCAGATCGCACCGCCGACGCCCTCGCCGCCCTCCTCCTTGTAGATCACGAGGTTGCCGTCGTCCTGGAGCTTCATGAAGGCTCCGGCGCTCCAGAAGGTGCCGGAGCTCCAGACCGAACCGACGCCGTTGCCCTGGCCCGCCGGGTAGACGACCGCGTTGCCGTCGGCCTGCATGACGAAGTAGCCGAAGGTGCTGGCGTAGGTGCCGGTCGACCAGAGGTGGGCGCCGTCGCTCTTGCGGTACAGGGCGAAGTTGCCGTCCCGCTGCATGATCAGCACGGTGGACTTCGACTCGGTCCACTGGGCGGACCAGACCGGCTGGCCGGAGCCGATGGTGCTGCCGATCCGGGTCGAGCCGGCGCCCCAGGCCGCGCCGCCCGAGAGCGGGCCGCCGCCCTTCTTGTAGACGACGATGTTGCCGTCGTCCTGGAGGCTCAGGTAACCGCCCGGGGAGCTCCAGGTGGCGGTGTTCCAGATCGGGTGCTTGTCGGCCGTGTAGACGACGAAGTTGCCGTCGGGCTGCATCTCGGCGTAGGCGCCGGCGTTCCCGCCGGTACCGGTGGCCCAGATGATGCCGTTGGGGGCGTTCTTGTGGGTCAGCGTGAGATTGCCGTCGGCCCGCATGGTCAGCCGCAGGTCGCGGCCGGCGAGCGTCTGGCCGGAGGCGAGCCGCGCGCCGGGGCCGAGCAGGGCCTGGTCGACCGAGGAGCTGTCGAGGATCCACTGGCGGATGTCGTCGACCCGGCTCTCGACCGCGTCGGTGCGGGTCTCGGTGGAGCCGAAGCAGCCGCCCTGCCAGGAGAGGCTGTGGATGCCGGCCAGGACCGCGGTCGCGCCGTTCTCCCGGAAGGTCGGGCCGCCGGTGTCGCCCTTGCAGATCGCGCCGGTGGCCGGGGCCTTGGCGGCGATGCCGACGGTGGTCGCCGCGGTCGACTTGACCGTGACGGCCGCGCCGTGGAGGCGGTTCGGCACCCACTCGTCCTGGGTGCGCCCGTAGCCGGTGGCGCGCAGGGTGTCGCCCACCGCCGGGGCGGTGTCGGCGAGGGTCACCGGGGTGACGCCGAAGACCGGGCCGGCCAGGCGGGCGACGACGAGGTCCCGGTCGGCGCGCGGCTTGAGGTCGATCACGTCGACGGAGACACCGGTCTGGCTGCCCAGGTCGGTACGGCCGACGGTGATGACGGCATGGTCCTTGGGCTTCCCGGCGGTCACCGTCGAGGGGTCGGCCGGGTCGGCGGCGAAACAGCTGGCGGCGGTGATCACCCAGGTCGGGTTGATCAGGGCCGCCGAGCAGGAGCGCTTGCCGTCGCCGATGTCGAGCCTGGCCGTGAAGGCGTAGCCGCCGTCGGCCACCGGATCGCCGACGACCGCGTTGGCGGGGACCGTACCGAGGGCACAGACGCCGGCGACGGCGGTGGCGAGAACGCTGGTCATCCACGCGGCGCGTGGACGCTTGAACTGCATCTGTCGATCACCTTCGGGTCGTGGTGGAGGAGCAGGGCTACTGGCATGCGCCTGCCAGACCGGCGCTCGGACCGGGGAACGGATCAGGCGGGCGGGACCTGCTCGTGAAGGCGGCCCGGGGCGCTTCGGAGCGCGCTCGGGCGGCGGGGGAACGGAAACGGGCCTACTGCCCCGCGTCCGGCTTTCAGAGAGGGGCGGGCACGGTGGCACGCGTCCGGTCCGGCGACAACCCGGTGTCCGGCGGCCGACCGCCGATATGTGCGTCCATCACGCCACAACCCCCGTTTTCTGGCATGCCGATCAGTGGTGTGGGAGAGCGACGCCCCCCATCACCGGATCGATCTTCATACTGATATCACCCCTGACCTGCCCAGCGGCAGATGATCACACGAAATCCATCACCGGCCGGGCGAAAATCGTCCGGTACGTGATCTCCGTTCAGATGGGCTCCACACCCGGGCGACTGACCGTTCATCACACTGCGGACGGCCCGGACGCGCGGGGAACCGGCCGGTTCAGGCCAC
Organism: Kitasatospora sp. NPDC088351; assembly: GCF_040685575.1. Lineage (NCBI taxonomy): Bacteria > Bacillati > Actinomycetota > Actinomycetes > Kitasatosporales > Streptomycetaceae > Kitasatospora > Kitasatospora sp. NPDC088351. The sequence goes on from NZ_JBFBIL010000021.1 coordinate 44,343, forward strand.
CCGCCGGGCGCTCCACAGCGGCAGGCCCTCGAAGAAGGCCACCGCCTCCGCGCGCCAGTACGGGCGCCAGCCGGCGGCCTCGGCGCGGGCGGCCTCGGCGTAACGGCGCAGGTCCGCGCGGAGGCGCTCGTCCACACCCCGCTGCCGGGCGATGGCGCGGACGCGCTCGACCGTCCCGGGCGGGCAGTGCGGATCGCCGAGCGCGGACTCCACGACGGCCCGCTCCGCCCCGGCGGTGGCGGCCAGGAGGGCGGTGACGGCGTAACTGCGGCGCCCCGCGCGGAGGTCGGCGCCGGTGGACTTCCCGGTGGCGGCCTCGTCGCCGAACAGGTCGAGGTAGTCGTCGCACAGCTGACCGCCGATGCCGACCAGGGTCGCGTAGCGGCGCAGCCGCCCGTCGTGGGCGGCCAGGTCCTCGCCTGCGGCCAGCAGCCCGAGCCGCAGCGGCGCGAGGACCGAGTACCGGGTGGACTTGTACTCGCAGACGGTGTGCAGCAGTTCCTCGTCCGGCAGGGCGTGGGAGTCGCGCTCCAGGTCGACGATCTGGCCCACGACCGTCTCCGCGCCCGCGCTCAGCTGCACCTCCAGCATGGCGTGCCGCAGCCGCGCCGGCACCTCCGCGTCGAGCAGGACCCGCATGGCCAGGAAGGCCGCGAGATCCCCGGCCAGCACGGCCAGGCCCAGCGCCGTCCGCTCCCCGGCCGGGAACTCCCCGCGGTAGGCGTAGTACGTCGACGGGCCGCCGCGCCGGACGGGCGCGTCGTCGATGATGTCGTCGTGGACGAGCCCGTGCGTCTGGAGCAGTTCGATGCTCAGCGCGGCCTCCGCCAGCCCGGGCACCGGCTCGGCGGTCACCAGCCGGGCCGCCTCGTACAGCAGGGCGACCCGCAGCCGCTTGCCGCCGCGCAGCGAGAGCTCCCGCAGGAGCTCCAGGCAGCGGGGGGTGAAGCGGCTGAGCGCCGGGGTGTCCAGGTGCTCCGGCAGGGCCGCGAAGTACGCCGCGAAGCGGGCGTCGAAGCGGCGCCTGTGGGCGGCGGCCCGTTCGTGGGCGGCGGCCATGATCGTCTCGTCCATGGGCCCACCCTTCCAGCCGGACGGACCGGACCGGCAGCGGGGGCGGGCCCCGGCCGGATGTGTGCCCGGCCGGGGCCCGTCGCGACTACCGCACCATGGCGGCGAGCACGCTGCGCCAGTCCTCGCCGGGCTCCGGGCGGAGCAGGTCCGCCAGCGCCTCGGCCCGGTAGTGCCAGGGTCGCCGCAGCTCCGGTTCGGCGTCCGCCCGCAGCTCGACGGCGCTGGGCGAGCCGAGCAGCCGCACCAGCTCGGCCGCCAGCTCGGCCCAGGCCACCTGGCCGGTGACGGCGTTGACCGTCCGCCCGGACGCCCGGCCGGTCCCGTCGGCGCAGCCGACGACGGCCCGGGCGAGGGCGGCGGAGTGCACCCAGGAGGCGCCGTACCAGCCGTGGCCGTCCGCCGCCGGGGTGGGCAGCACGATCGGCCGGCCGGCCAGCGCGGCCTGGTAGAGCGCGCCGGTGGAGCCCCAGCGGAGCTGGTCGCGCAGCCGCCGGTGCGGGCCCCAGACGATCGGGGAACGCACCACCGTGCCCGCGCCGCGCCCGCCCGTCCCGGCGGCGGCCAGCAGGATCCGCTCGCAGTCCAGCTTGGTCTGCCCGTAGGGGCTGACCGGGGCCTCGGCCGGGGCGCCCTCGGGGACGTCGGCGGCGGCCGGTCGGCCGTAGGCGTCGACGCTGCTGACGAAGACGAACTCGCCGCCCCGCCAGCCGTCCACCAGGGTCCGCATGGCGGCGAGGTCGGTCCGGTGCTCGGTGAAGGTGCACGCGGCGTGGATGACGGCGTCGACGCCCTCGACCGCGCGGCGCAGGCTGTCGTGGTCGGCCAGGTCCCCCTCGGCGGCCTCGACCCCGTTCGCCGCCACCAGGTGCGCCGACTCGGGCCGGACCAGCGCCCGGACCGGGCGGCCCTGGGCGATCAGCTCCTGCAGGACGGCGGCGCCGACCCCGCCGGTGGCGCCGGTGAGCAGCACGGTGCCCGCCCGGGTGGTGCGGTGACGGGCGGCCGGCCGGGCGTGGCCGGTCGGCCGGGCGGCGGTGGCGGCGCGGCGCTCGGCGGCGCGGGTGTCGAGCAGCCCGGCCAGGGCGCGCGGGGTGCGCTGCTCCAGGACGTCGAGCCCGGTCAGCGGGAGGCCGGTGCGGGCCCGCAGCCGCTCCGCCAGCTGAACCGCCATCAGTGAGTGGCCGCCCAGGTGGAAGAAGTCCGCGTCCGCCGTCGGCCGGCCGCTCAGCAGTTCGCCGAAGACGGTCCGCACCGCCGCCAGCGCCCCGGACTCGCGGGCGGCGGGCGCGCCGGGCAGCCGGGCCCGGTCGACCGTGCCGTCGGGGTGCCGGGGCAGCGCGTCGACCAGGGTGACGGCGGCGGGGAGCCGGTCGGCCGGGAGGCGGTGGCGCAGGGCGGCGCGCAGCTCGGTGCCGCTCGGCGAGGCGGGGCCGCGGACCACCGCGTACGCGAGGGCCGGCCGGCCCTCGGCGGCCACCACGGCGGCCTCGACGATCCGGGGGTCGGCCAGCAGCGCGCCGACGGCGGGGTGGTCGGGCCCGGCCGCCGGTCCGCCTGTGCGGTCAGGACCGGACCAGCGACCAGGGGCGGCGGGCAGGCCGGCGAGGGGGCGGTCCGCGTCGGCCGCGACGGCCGTCAGCAGGTCGGCGAACCCGGTGAGCAGTCGGCCCGCGGCGGCCTCGTCGAGCGCCGCGACGTCGTGCTGGACGAGGCAGCGCGGCCGTGGGCCGTCCTCGACCAGCAGGGCGAGGCCGAACTTGGCGAGCCCGAGGTCGATGTCGACGGCCTCCGCCGCCAGGCCGGGCAGCGCGAGGGCCCCGGCCGGCCGGACGAGGTCGCAGCTGACGGCGAGCAGCGGATGGCCGCCCTCGCCCCGGGCGGCGGCCCCGAGCCGTTCGACGACCAGGTCGAACGGGACGTCGCGCCGTTCCTGCGCGTCGAGCAGGGCGCTCCGGACCCGGGTCAGCGCCTCGGTGAAGGTCGGCTCCCCGGAGAGGTCGGCCCGGACCGGCAGGGTGTTGACGCTCAGGCCGACCGTCCGGCGCAGCTCGGGCCGGGCGCGGTGGCCGCTGGCGCAGCCGACGGTGAGGTCGGGCTCGCCGGTGGCGAGGCGCAGGGTGGCGAAGGCCGCCGCCAGCACGACGGTGAACAGGGTGGCGCCGTGCCGGGTGCCGAGCCGCCGCAGGCCGTCCAGGGTCTCCGGAGTGAGCGGCGCGGTGTGCAGGGCGGCCGGCCGGGCACCCGGGCCGGGGGGGACGGGGCGCAGCAGCGGTACCGGCCGGGCACCGGTGAGCCGGGCGGCCCAGGTGTCGGCGGCGGCGGCGAGTTCGGCGGCGCGGGACCGCTCCCAGCGGGCGTAGTCGGCGTACTGCGGCCCGGCCGGGGGCAGGTCGGCGGGCTGCCCGGTGAGCGCGGCCCGGTACAGGGCGGCGAGGTCGGCGGCGAGCACGGGCAGTGAGCCGCCGTCGACGGCGATGTGGTGCAGCGTCAGCAGCAGGGTGTGGTCGTCCGGGCCGTGCCGCAGGAGCAGGGCCCGCAGGACCGGGCCGGCGGCGAGGTCGAACGGGCGCCCGGCCTCGGTGCGCAGCAGGGCGGGGGCGGCCTCGGGGGTGGCGGGCAGCACCGGGACGGGTACCGGGGTGGCCGGTGCTGCCTCCTGGTAGGGGTGGTCGCCCCGCTGCCCGTAGCGGGTGCGCAGGACGGCGTGGCGGGCGGTGAGCGCGGCGAGGGCGGCGGCCAGCGCCTCGGTGTCGAGCGGGCCGCGCAGGCGGGTGGCGAGCGGTACGTGGTAGCCGGCGCCGCCCTGGCCGAGGCGGTCCATCAGCCACATCCGCTGCTGGGCGTGCGAGAGCGGGACGGGGCCCTCGGCGGTCTGCCCGGCCGGAACGGAACCGGTCCGGGCGGAACCAGCTGGGGCGGGGGCGGTCCGGGCGGGACCGGCGCCGGCCCGTCGGCGGGCGAGCCGCAGCAGGTCGGCCTGCCGGGCGGCCTGGTCGGTGGCGGTCATCGGGCCGACTCCCCGTGCTCCCCGTGCTCCCCGTGCTGCACGTGCTGCACGTGCTGCACGGGGCCGGCGGCGGCCGCCTCGCCGTGGGCGGCGAGGAGGGCGCGTTCGATCAGGGCGGCCTGGGCGGCGACGGTGGGGTGGTCGAGGAACTCGGCGAGCGAGAGCTCCACGCCGAGGTCCTCCCGGAGGTCGTCGACCACCCACATGGCCAGCAGCGAGTGGCCGCCCTCGGCGAGGAAGTCGGCGTCCGGCGCGGTCACCGGGCGCTCCAGGGCCCGTGACCAGGCCTCGGCGACGGCCTGCTGGATGGGCGTCAGGAGGGCGGTGGCGGCCGGGCCGGTCCCGGCCGGCGGCTCGTCCGCGGCGAGCGCGCGGCGGTCGACCTTGCCGGTGCCGGTGAACGGCAGGGCGTCCAGCACGGTCCAGGCGGTGGGTACCAGGTGGGCCGGCAGCCGGTCGGCCAGCCGGCGGCGGAGCGTCTCGGCCACCGGCCGCGTGCCCTCGGCGGGGACGACGTACGCGGCGAGCACGGCGTCCTCCTGACCGGGGCGGCGGACCACGACCGCCGCCTCGGCGACCTCGGGGTCCTGCCGCAGGACGTGCTCGATCTCTCCGGGTTCGATCCGGAAGCCGCGGACCTTGACCTGGTCGTCGAGCCGGCCGTGGAACTCCAGGGTGCCGTCCGGGCGCTCCGAGACCAGGTCGCCGCTGCGGTAGGCCCGCCCGAGGCCGGGGATGTCCCGGAAGCGCTCCGCCGTCAGGTCCGGCCGGCCGAGGTAGCCGAGGGCCAGCCGGGCGCCGCCGATCCACAGCTCACCGCGGGTGCCGGGGGGCACCGGGGCCTGCCGCTCGTCCAGGACGACGGTGCGGGCCCCGCCGAACGGGCGGCCGATCGGCACCTGCCCGGTGCGGTCGGCCGGGCCGATCCGGTGCAGGGTGGTGATGGTGGTGGACTCGGTCGGCCCGTAGGCGTTGACCAGGTCGAGCCAGGGGAACGCCCGCAGCACGGTGGCCGCGTGCCCGGGCGACAGGGCCTCGCCGCCGACGAGCAGCGTGCGCAGCACCCCGAAGATCCGCGACTCGCGGGCGGCCAGCCGGTGGAAGAGGGCGGTGGTGAACAGGGCGGTGGTGACGCCGAACCGCTCGATGTCGCGGGCGAGTTCCTCGGCGGTGGGCCGCTCGGCGGGCGAGACCGCGACGGCGGCGCCGCGCACCAGCGGGGCCCAGAGCTCGAAGGTCGAGGCGTCGAAGGTGGCGGGCGAGTGGAAGAGCACGCGGTCGCCTGGGCCGAGCGCGATCGCGTCGGGGGCGGCGACCAGGTCGGCGACCGCGCCGTGCGGTACCTGGACGCCCTTGGGGCGGCCGGTGGAACCGGAGGTGTAGATCACCAGGGCGACCGCCGCCGGGCCGGTCACGGCCGGTGCCTCCGGGCTCTCGGGCGCCTCGAAGGCATCAGGGGAATCGAAGGCGTCAGGGGCGTCGGTGAGCCCGGCGGCGGCCAGCACGAGGACCTGGCCGGCCGGCAGACCGGCCTCCGCGAGCAGCGTCTTGTCGCCGAGGGTGAGCCGGACCCCGGCGTCCTCGATCATCGCGGCGGTGCGCGGACGCGGGTACGCCGGGTCCAGCGGCACGACGTGGCCGCCCGCCCACCAGACGGCGAGCTGGGCGACGACCAGGCGGGTGGAACGGGCGCAGAGCAGGCCGACGGCGCTGCCGGGGACGATCCCGCGCGCGGCCAGTTCACCGGCCAGCTGTCGTGCGGAAGTGATCAGTTGACGATACGTCAGGACAGTGGAGCCGTCCGTCACGGCGAGCGCCCGCGGACATCGGTCGGCCTGCCGGGCGATCAGGACGGGGACGGAGTCGGCCCCGGCAACGGAGCCGCCCGGCGCGGACAGGGCCGCGGGCCTGGCGGGTGCGGGCATGGTGGGTGCGGACATGGTGGTTCCCTTCCGGGCGCCCCGGCTTCGCGCCGGGGCGCCCTGCTACGGCGTGTGGTCAGGAGGCGGCGACGGCGCTCGGGCGTTTCTCCTCGACCAGCCGCCCGACGCCGCGCAGGTCGGGCTGGCGCAGCACCTGGGGGGCGCGCAGCCGGACCTCGTACTCCTCCTCCAGAGCCGCCAGCAGACGGGCGGCGGCGAGCGAATTGCCGCCCGCGTCGAGGAAGTTGTCCAGCGGACCGAGGTCGGGGCGGCCCAGCAGCTCCCGGCAGAGCCGCAGCACGGTCCGCTCGATGGGCGTGGCGCCCTCCTCGGCGGCCCCGGCGCCGCGGGTCTCCTCCTCGGCCGCGAGCAGGGCGGCCCGGTCGACCTTGCCGTTGGCGTCCAGCGGGAAGGCGTCGACCACCCGGACGACGGCCGGCACGGCCTGCTCCGGCAGCCAGGCCCGGACCTCCGGCAGCAGCTCGGCACCGGTCGGGCCGCCGGTGCCCAGACCGCCGTCACCCGGCGCCGGCTGGACGAAGGCGACCAGCTGGACCCCGCCCGCCCGGTCCTGCCTGGCCGCGACGACGGCCCGGCGGACCCTGGCGTCACGCTCGAACGCCGCCTCGACCTCGGCGGGTTCGATCCGGACGCCGCTGACCTTGACCTGGTCGTCGAGGCGGCCCAGGAACTCCAGCACGCCGTCCGGCCGCATCAGCACCCGGTCGCCGGTGCGGTAGACGCGGTCGGCGCCCTCCACCCCGTCCGGCGCGGGGACGAAGCGGCGGGCGGTGAGCTCCTCGTCCAGGTAGCCGAGGGAGAGGCAGCGGCCGCCGATCCACAGTTCACCGGAGTGTCCGCGCGGCACCGGCCGGCCGGCCCCGTCGGCGACCAGCAGCACCGCGCCGGGCACCGGCCGGCCGATCGGCGGCGCGCCGGTGCCGTGGTCGGCGCCGGGCGCCATGGTGTGCGTGGTGGTGACCACGGTGGCCTCGGCCGGCCCGTACATGTTGTGCACGGTGGCGGTGACGTCCGGGCCGGGGGCGCGGCGCAGCCGGTCGCCGCCGATGCCGAGGTGGCGCAGCGCCAGCCCGGTGGGCCAGGGCCGGTCGAGCACGGGTTCGGCCAGCGGGGTGGGCAGCACGCTGACGGTGACCCCCGCCGAGCGCCACCAGTCGGTGAGCGCGCCCCGGTCCCAGCGGACGGCTTCGGGGGCCACGACGAGGGCGGCGCCGGAGGTGAGGGTGGCCCAGAGCTCCTTCACGTGCGGGTCGAAGGCGACGCCGATCAGCAGGCTGTGCCGGTCGCCGGGGCCCAGGCCGGTGAGCTCGCGGTACCAGTGCAGCAGGGAGCCGAGGGAGGGCTCCCCGACGGCGACCGCCTTGGGGGTGCCGGTGGAGCCGGAGGTGAGGACGGCGTAGTGGGTGCCGGCCGGGGCGCCGACCGCGCCGGCCGGGGCCGGGGCGAAGGCGGCGACCACGGTGGGGTCGGCGACCGCCCCGGCGAGCGGGGCGGAGAGCGGGAGGTGCTCGCCCCCGGCGTGGGCGGGCGGCAGCAGCGCCGGGTCGCCGACCAGGCAGGCCAGTCGCAGGTTGCGGGCGACGGCCTGGAGCCGGCGTTCGCCGGGGCGCGGGCCGAGCGGCAGGTGGACGGCGCCGAGCCGGGCGACCGCCAGGGTGACGGCGACCAGCCCCGCCGAGTGGTCCAGGCAGACGCCGACCAGGTCGCCGGGACGCACCCGGTCGCGCAGGGAGTCGGCCAGCGTGTCGGCGAGGCGGTCGAGTTCGGCGTAGCTCCAGGTGCGCGCACCGTCGACGAGCGCCGGGGCGTCCGGGGTCCGGCGGACCCAGTCGGTGAAGAGGCCGAGCACGGCGCCGTCCTGGTGCGGGCGGCCGTACGCGACGCTGGAATCAACCTGATTGTTCGTCATATCGCGCCCTCCGGGCGGGTGGTGGTCGGCCGGCCCAGACCCATGGCCTGCGCGACGATCACCTTCTGGACCTCGGAGGTCCCCTCGATGATCGTCATCATCCGGACGTAGCGGTACAGGAACTCCAGCGGGTGCCCGCGCACCCAGCCGGTGGCGCCGTGCACCTGGAGCGAGCGGTCCACCGCGCGGACGGCGGTCTCGGAGGCGGTGAGCTTGGCGAGCGCCGCGTTCTCGGGCGCCTCGGTGCCGTCGTCGACCAGCCGGGCGCAGGCCAGGGTGAGCAGCTTGGCGGCCTCCACCTCGGCCCGGGTGCTCACCAGGTGCTCCTGGACGTGCTGGTAGCTCCCGATCCGTTCGCCGAAGGCCTGCCGTTCCCGGGCGTACTCGACGCCGAGCCGCAGCGCGTACTCGGCGACGCCGTTGCACATCGCGGCGACCACCAGGCGGCCCCGGGAGAGGCTCTCCATGGCGAGGGCCGTGGCGGCGCCGACACCCCCGGCGCCGCCGATCACCGCGTCCATCGGCACCCGGACCCGGTCGAGCGTCAGCTCGAACAGCGGCTCGCCGGACATGCCCTCGTACCGCTGGCCGATCCGCAGTCCCGGCTGGTCCATCGGGAGGGCGAAGGCGGTGGCTCCGGCGGTCGGGCCGGCGCCCCGCCCGAGGTCGGTGGCGGTGACGACGAGGGCGAGGTCGGCGCGGTCGGCGTTGCTGACGAAGGTCTTGCGGCCGTCGATCACCCAGCCGTCGCCGTCGCGGACGGCGGTGGTGGTGAGCCGGAACGCGTCGGATCCGGCGTGCGGTTCGGTGAGGGCCAGGCAGCGGGCCGCCTCGCCCCGCACCAGCGGCAGCAGCCAGCGCTCGATCTGCTCGGGCGTGCCGTGCCGCAGCAGCGGGCTCGGGCCGTCCGAACCGGCCAGCGCGTACGGCGCCAGCGGGCAGCCGCTGCGGCCCGCCGCGTGGTGCAGCAGCACCACGGCCGTGAACGGCATGCCGGAGCCGCCGAGTTCCTCCGGGTAGTCGCCGGCGTAGAAGCCGAGCGCGGCCGAGCGCTTGCGGACGTACGCGCGCAGCTCGGCGGGCGGCTGGTCGGCGGTCTCGGGCAGTTCGGCGGCCAGCGGGACGAGTTCGCGGCGGACGAAGCTCTCGAACGCGTCGACCAGTTCGCGGTGGTCGCGTTCCAGGACGGCGGAGGGTGCGGCGTTCACCGGGCGCCTCCGGTCAGGGCGCGGGCCTGGTCGGCGAGGACGGGGTGCTGGAACAGCGTGCGCAGCGCCGGTCGGCCGCCCAGGTGCGGCTCCAGCCAGGCGGCCAGCCGGGCGGCGAGCAGCGAGTGGCCGCCGACCTCGAAGAAGTGCGAGTCGGCGGTGAAGCGGTCGTGGCCGAGCACCTCGCGCCAGGCCTCGGCGACCAGGTGCTGGCCGGGGTCGGCGAAGGCGGTGGCCGTCGGCGCGGTCCGCTCGCCGGGGGCGGGCAGTTCGGCGGCGATCCGGGCGAGGGCGGCCCGGTCGGGCTTGCCGCCGGGCAGGGTCGGCATGGTGTCCAGCGCCGTCCAGACGGCCGGGACGAGCCCGCCGGGCAGCCGCAGCGCGAGGGCGGCGTGCAGCGCGGCCTGGTCGGGCTGTCCGGTGCCCTCCAGGAACCCGAGCAGACGGGGGCCGACGTCCTGCCCCTGCCCCTGACTCTGCTCCCGGTCCCGGTCCTGGTCCTGGTCCTGGTCCTGGTGCAGCACCACCGCGCAGGACCGGCCGCCGAGTTCGGCCGAGGCGGCCGCCTCGATCTCCTCCAGCTCGATCCGGTGACCGCGGAGCTTGACCTGGTTGTCCCGGCGGCCGAGGAACCAGAGCCGGCCGGTCAGGTCGCGGTACCCGCGGTCGCCGGTGCGGTACACCCGCTCGCCGCCGAGCGCCGGCACCGCGACGAACCGGGCGTCCGTGAGATCGGGGAGGCCGAGGTAGCCGTCGGCCAGCGCGGCGCCGCCGACCGCCAGCTCACCGACGCACCCGGCGGGCAGCGGCTGGAGCCCCTCGTCCACGACGTGCACCCGCACGCCCGGCAGCTCGACGCCGAGCGGGATCTCGGCGTCCCCGGCCAGGTCGGCCGCGGTGACCTCGTGCACGGTGGAGGTGACGGTCGCCTCGGTGACGCCGTAGGCGTTCAGCACCGTGGTGGCGGTGCCGTCGGTCAGACCGCGCAGCGCCCGGGCGGGCAGCCGCTCACCGCCCAGCACGAGCAGCCGCGGGGACCACCGCCCGTCCGCCAGCGCCTCCCGCAGGTCCTCCCGGACGGCCAGGAAGTAACTGGTCGGCAGGTTGGCGACGGTGACGCCGCGGGCGGCCAGCACCGCGACCAGCTCCGGCCCGGTCGGCACCTCGCGCTGCGGCAGGACGAGGGTGGCGCCGGCCGCCAGCGAGGGCAGTACCTCCTCCAGCGCCACGTCGAAGGAGGGCCGGGCGAACAGCAGCACCCGGTCGGCGGGGCTCAGCCCGTACCGGCGGGCGAGGGCGGCGACCCAGCCGGCCAGCGCGTCCCGGCCGACCAGCACCGGCTTGGGCACACCGGTCGAGCCCGAGGTGTGGATCAGGTACGCGGCGCCGTCGAGCACCGCGGCCGGCTCCGCCTTCGGGAACGCCGGACCGTCCAGCAGCGCCGGGGTGACGCCCTCGGCGGGCAGGGCGAGCGCGCTCTGCCGGGTGGCCAGGACGAGGGCGGGGCTCAGCCGTTCCAGCAGCAGGCCGAGGCGGGCCGCCGGGTCCTCGGCGGACAGCGGGGCGTACACCGCGCCGTGGCGCAGACAGGCGAGCAGGGCGACCACGCTGTCCACCCCGCGCGGCAGCACGGCGGCCACCGGCTGGCCGGGGGTCACTCCGGCGGCGCTCAGCCGGTCGGCGAGCGCGCCGACCCGGCGGTCGAGGTCGCCGTAGGTGAGCCGCTCGGCGCCGGCGACCAGGGCGAGCGCGGCCGGGTCCTGCGCCGCGGCCGGGTCGAGGACGACGGGGGCGGCGGCCTCGACCACGGGCCCGGCGGCGGGAACGGGCCCGGCCGCCAGCTCGGCCAGGGCCGCCTGCGGCCGGTCGAGGTAGCAGCGCAGCAGCTCCAGCAGGCGTTCGGCCAGCAGCCCGGCGGTCTCCTCGCCGAAGAGGTCCGCGTCGTAGTCCCAGACCAGGGTCATCCCGGCGGCGCCGTGCTTCTCGCCGACCACCCGGCGGTCGTCCGGCAGCAGCACCAGGTCCAGGTCGAAGCGGGTGGTGCCGGTGTTGAAGCCCTCGTACAGCGAGACCTCCAGGCCCGGCGCCTGGACATCGGGCAGCGCCGCGTCGTGCGCGCTGAACATCACGCTGAACAGCGGGTTGTCCGCCCCGGTGGTGTGCAGCCCGAGCAGCCGCGTCAGCTCCTGGACCGGCACGTCCTGGTGGGGCAGGGCGCGGAGCAGGACGTCGGTCGCCTCGTCCACCGCCTCGGTGCCGGGCGCGGCCGGGTCCAGCCGCAGCCGCAGCGGCACCGTGTTGACGAACATGCCGACGGTGCCCTCGAAGCCGGGCGGCCGGTTGCCGACGGCGGTGCCGACCACCAGCTCCCGGTGGCCGCTGTGGCGGCGCAGCAGCTCGGCGAAGAGGGTGAGGAGGGTGCTGAACGGCGTGTGGCCGTCCTGCCGGCCGCGGTCGCGCAGCCGCTCGGCCAGGTCGGCGCCGATCGACTGGCGCAGCTGGCCGCCCCGGTGGCGGCGGACCGCCCCCGGGCGGGCCAGCCCGGGCAGGGCCAGGGCGAGCGGGGCGTCCGTCAGCTCGCGGCGCCAGAACTCCAGGCCGCGGGCACGGTCCCCGTCCCGGGAGCCGTCGGTGCCGGTCCGGACGTGCTCCTCGTAGGAGGGGGCGGCGGGCAGTTCGGCCGGCTCGCCGAGGACGTGCCCGCGGTAGACCGTGAACAGGTCGCGCAGCAGGATCGCGAACGAGTGCCCGTCGTGGACCAGGTGGTGTTCGACGTGGATCAGCCGGTGGTGGTCCTCGCCGAGCCGGACGAGGTGCCAGCGCAGCAGGGGCGCCTGCGTGGTGTCCAGCGGCTCCTCGGCCTCGGCGGCGAGCAGCGCGCGGAAGGCGCCTTCGGGGTCGGCCTCGCCGGAGAGGTCGCTGGTGCGCAGCCGCGGTTCGGTCCGGGCGCCGACCCGCTGGCCGGGCACGCCCTCCGGCCGGGCGACGAGCTCCAGCCGGAGGCCGGGGTGGTGGGCGAGCACGGCGGTGAGCCCGGCGCGCAGCGCGTCGGGGTCGAGCGCGCCCCAGAGGTCGAGGGCGGCGGTGAAGTTGTAGGCGCGGCTGCCCGGCAGCATCTGCTCGTGCAGCCAGACGATCTCCTGCGAGGAGGAGAGAGCGAACATGGACGGTCCCTTGGCTGTGGCGGGTGGGTGTTCGTTCGGGATCGGACGGCGGGCGGGCGTGGTGGACCCGCCCCTCGGGTCGGTGCGGGCGCCGGGGGTGGTGGCGCCGGACACCGGTGGTTCGGGCGGACGGTGGTCGCGGGCGGACGGAGGGTCGGAGGGAGGCGGGCGCGCCCGGGTGGGCTCAGGCGGCGCCCAGGTGGTGGCGGAGCGTGGACAGCAGCGCCTCGAACGCGGCCTCGGCGGCGGCGTCCGGGCAACGGTCGCGGTCCCAGGCGAGGCGGACCAGCAGGTCGTCCCCGTGCGAGGCCGAGACCGCGAGCGGGGCGGCGAGCGGCCGCCCGGCCAGGTGGGTCTCCCGGCCCGCCGTCCCGGCGAGCACCAGCGGCGGGCGCCGGTCCAGGTCCTCGAAGGTCAGCGCCGCGTCCAGGGCTCCCGTCCAGGGCGCCCCGGCGGACCGGACGGCGCGCACCAGCTCGTCGAACGGGGTGTCGGCGTGGTCGAGGTCGTCCCACCAGGCGGCGCCGAGCGCGCCGAGGTCGCCGGCCGTTCCGGCGGCGGCCGGGTGCACCAGGGTGTTCAGGAAGCAGCCGAGGACCGGCGGCGCACCGGGCGGACGGCCGCCCCACGGGTAGCCGAGCGCGAGCGCGCGGTCCGGGCGGAACGCCCGGTGCGCGGCGACCGAGACGGCGTCCAGCAGGGCGGGGAAGAGCGCGGCGCGGGCCGCGCCGGTCACGGCGGGCAGCCGGTGGACGACCATGCCGGTGGGGCGCGGCGCCGCGCCGCAGGGCGCCGGGCCGCCGCTCAGTCCGCCGAGCCGGGCGGCCCAGTGGGCGTGCGCGGCGGGGCTCGCGGCGGCGGCCTCGGCGGCCAGCTGAAGCTCCACCGCCTCCCGGTAGGCGGCCAGGCCGTCGGCGGCCGGCCCCGGCCCGGACAGCCGCCCGTCCTCCGCGGTCTCCGTGGCCGCTGTGACCGCCGCGCCGTCCGCCGTGTAGGCCGCGCCGAGTTCCGCCGTGGCGAGGCCGAGCGACTGTTCGTCACAGACCGCGTGGTCCAGCGCGAGCGCCAGCAGTTCCTCGTCGTCGTCCGGCCCGGCCGCGAGCAGCAGGCGCAGCGCCGGCCCGTCGGCCGGCCAGTCGAGCAGGGCGCGGCGCAGCGCCTCCCGCGCCGTGTCGCCGGGCCCGACCGTCACCCGGGCCACCTCGACGGACGGTTCGCCGAGCCGCAGCACGGGCGTGCCGCGGACGGTCGCGAAGCCGCCGCGAAGCGCCGGGTGGCGGGACGCCAGCCGGGTGGCGGCACGGCGCAGCCGGGGCAGGTCCACGGCGCCGCGCGGATAGCCGAAGAACAGCGGCACGACGTCCGGGCGGCCCTGCGGGTCGAGCCGGCGGGAGATCAGGAAGCGGCGCTGGGCTCCGGTGAGCGGAAGCAGGCCGGCCGGCCCGCCGGAGGCGGCGACGGACCGGTACCGGGCGAGGTAGGCGGCGGTGATGCTGGGCTGCACGGAAGGGTGCCCGCTTTCGGTTCGAGGCGTGTCGGGGCGTGTAAAGGCGTGTCGGGGCGGCCACCGGGCCGTCCGGCGGCACGCGGCCGGTCGGAGTCGGCGGGCGGGCGGCTCAGCGGATGTGGCCGGTGAACGTGGTCAGTGGGCAGGTCCCGCCCCGTCGGCGCCGGTCGCCGGCCCGGCCACGGTCTCGGCCACCGGCCCGGTCTCGGGCCCGGCCGCCCCGGAATCCGCCGGCCCCGCCCCGTCCGCCCCACCGGTCGGCAGCTCCCGCAGGCCGCGCAGCGGCGACAGCAGCAGCGGCACCGGGACGGCCAGGAACCCGACGGCGCAGACCCAGAGGGCCGTCCGCGGCCCGGCCGCGGCGGCGACGGCGCCCCCGGCCAGGGCGCCCAGCGGCAGGGTGCCCCAGACCAGGAAGCGCATGGTGGCGTTCATCCGGCCGAGCAGCTCGGGCGGGCAGACGCTCTGGCGGAAGCTCACCTGGGCGACGTTGTAGACCACCGCGCCGAACAGCACCACCCCCGAGCCCAGCCCGAACAGCACCGCCCCCGCTCCCCCGCCGGACAGCGGCCAGAGCATCGCGAACGGCGCCGTGGCAACCGCCGAGAGCCAGATCAGCCGGGCCTGGCCGACCCGCCCGGCCAGCCACCCCGCGCACAGCGCGCCGGCCAGGCCGCCGACGGCCGAGACCGAGAGCAGCGCGCCGATGGCGGCGGGCGAGAGCTCCAGCACCCTGACCCAGAAGACGGTCTGAACGGCCATCAGCACGGCGCCGAAGAGGTTGGAGACGGCGGTGGCGGTGGCGATCGCCCGCAGCAGCGGGTGCCGCAGCACGAACCGGACGCCTTCGGCGACCTCCGCGCGCAGCGACCGCCCGGGCACCGGCCGGGGCGCGGGTTCCTCGGTCCGGATACCGGACAGCAGCACCGCCGAGGCCAGGTAGCCGACCGCGTCCGCGGCGATCGCGAGCGGCGCGCCGAGCAGCTGGACCAGCCCGCCGCCCAGTCCTGGGCCGGCCACCTGGGCGGAGGAGCGGACGGTCTCGATCGCCCCGTTGCCGCCGACCAGGTGCTCGCGCGGGAGCAGCGCGGGCAGGAAGGACTGGTGGGCCACGTCGAAGAAGACCGTGGCCACCCCGGTGACCAGGGCCACCAGGTAGAGCTGGGTCATCGTCAGCACGCCGAGCGCGGCGGCCGCCGGGATCGACCCGACGGCGAGGCAGCGCACCACGTCCGCGCGGATCAGTACGGGCCGTTTGCGCGTCCGGTCGAGCCAGGCGCCCGCGGGCAGGCCGACCAGCAGGAAGGCGGCGGTCTCGGCGGCGGTCAGCAGACCGACCTGGAACGGTGTGGCGTCCAGCTCCAGGACCGCCGCCAGCGGGAGCGCGACCAGGGTCACCTGGCTGCCCACCTGGGCGGCGGCGGCGCCGGAGAGCAGGAGGCGGAAGTCGCGGTGGCCCAGCAGGCGGTCCCGTGCCGGACGACGAGGAATGTCGTTCATCAGTACGACTCTCGGTGACGGATCCGATACGGAGCAACCGGCGGGAATGTTTCCGGACGCCTCCCGGAACGGCCGGATCGCGCCACCGTCCCCAGCTGCCCCAGGGGTCGCCTCCGCCCCAGCCGCCCCACCGGGGCCGTCCGCGCCGCCGGGACCAGCAAGGTCATGACTTGGCAAAGGAAACGGCCCGACGCCCAACAGCGGGTCCGATATTCGGACATGTGTGTTCACGCCACCGGACACACTCCCGCAACTTGGCCGGATCCGGTGAATCCCTGACGGAGCATCATCCTCCGCTGGCGCTGCCGTGATACCGGCGCACGCCCGCGCGAGCGCCCCCGGCCGCATCCCGAACGTGCGGCTGTCTGGCCGTCAACTGCCTCCCCGACCTACCATGTTGGTGGTCGGAGGAGGTGGCGCCGGTGGCACGCGGAGACGGGGAGCCCGGATGGCGACTGGAGGCCGCGGTCGCCTGGGCGCTCAGGAACTCGGACGGTGTGATCGCCTTCTGCGGCGCCCTGGTCGTCGGACTCCTCGACATGCTCGGGGGCGCCATCGACGACAACGTCGTCTCCGGGGCCACCCTGCTGGTGCTGGCGGCGGTGGTCTACGGATCGCTGGCCGAGCGCAAGCGGCGGATCACCGACATCCGGGAGGCGACGGCCGGCGCCAGGCAGGCGCTGGACAGCCTGGCCTCGGTGCGCGAGCTGGCCGGCGTGGACCTCGAACGGGCCCTGGAGCTGGCGCGACAGGACACCGACCGCTGGGTGTTCAAGGGCGGCACCGGCACCTACCTGCGGGCCGTCACCCTGCCCGAGTGCGTGCGCGAGGCGCAGCGCAGGCGCCGTTCCCTCACCGTCAAGATCGACATCGTGCACCCCGGAGACGAGCGGGCCTGCGCCTCCTACGCGCGGTTCCGGCAGACCTTCGGCCACCGGCCGGAGGTCCTGCCCGCCGACGGCTGGAGCGTGGAGCGCACCCGCAAGGAGTCGTACGCCACGGTGTTCGCCGCGTGCTGGTACCGGCAGCGGCTCGACACCCTGGAGATCGACGTCCACCTCTCCGCCGTCGTCCCGACGCTGCGCTTCGACCTCTCCGCCTCGTGCCTGATCATCACCCAGGACGATCCGCGCCGGGTCAGCCTGTACGTGGAGCGCGGCCGTCCCCTGTACGACTACTACCTCACCGAGCTGCACCACTACCGGGAGCAGGCCGTCAAGCTCGACCTGCGGGACACCGAGCCGCTCAGCGACGACCCGACCGTCGACGAGGCCCGGCGCCTCTTCGAGCAGCTCCGGCTCCCGCTCCCCGCGGCCTTCGCCGACCGGGACGTCAGCGACATCATCGACCGGGCGCTGCGCGCGGAGAACCCCTACCGCAGGTAGGGCTTGTCTGACAATTCCCGCCGCGCCGCGAACTGTCGGACAAGCCCCAGCCCTCGAAGGCAGGAGACGATGGAGGACCTCTTCACCACGCTCGACCGGGCCACCGGCCGCGACCGGGCGGCCCCCGGACTGGAGGGGCTGGTCCGCGGGATCCTGGCGGACGTCGCCTCGGGGGCGCTGGCCCTGCGCGCGGTGGCCCACCCGCTCGGGTTCTACTGCCTGCCGGTCCTGCGCGAGGGGGCGCACGGGGTGTGCGTGCACGTCTTCGGCCGCGCCCCGCAGGACCCGCGCCGGGCCGCCGACCCCCAGCAGATCCACTGCCACAGCTGGGAGTTGACGAGCAGCGTGCTCTACGGCCGGGTCGGCAACCTGCGGATCGGGGTGTTCGACGAGCCGCGGCGGCCGACGCACCGCGCGTTCGAGGTGCACAGCGCGGCGGGGACGGACGAGATCCGGCCCACCCCCCGGCTGGTGCGCTGGGAGCCCGGCGAGGAGCGGACCAGCGCGCGCGGCGAGACGTACACGCTGCCGGCGGGTGACTTCCACGCGACCCTGTTGCCGGGCGGCGCACCGGCCGCCACCCTGCTCCTGGGGCGGTCCGTGCCCGGGCCGGTGGACATCGTCCTGGGGCCGGTCGACGGCCCCGCCCACCGGGTGGTGCGCCGGCTCTGCAGCGTCGCCCAGACGGTTCGAATCGCCGGCGAGACAGCCAGGAGGATCAGTGAACACGCTCCGGCCGAATGACCCCGCACCCGATCTCTCGTTCGAGTGCCGGATCGCGGTGAAGGCCGCCGAGGAGGCCGGCACGCTGCTGCGGCGCCGCTTCCGGCGGGACTTCGGCGTCCGGCCGAAGGGCGCGGACGGCGATGTGGTCACCGAACTCGACCTGCTGGCCGAGGCCCTGGTCACCCGGCGGCTCGCCGAGTCCTTCCCCGACGACCTGATCGTCGCCGAGGAGGGCGGCCGGACCGACGGACGGAAGGAAGGCCCGCCCTCCGGCCGGACCTGGCTGGTGGACCCGCTCGACGGGAGCAACAACGTGGTGATCGGTCTGCCCGCCTATGTGGTGGGCATCGCGCTCTGCGTCGACGACCTGCCCGTCCTCGGCGTCGTCCACGACCCGGTGGCCGGTCGGACCTGGCGGGCGGTGCGCGGCGGCGGCGCGTTCGGCCCGGGCGGGCCGCTGCGGCCGGCGGCCGGTCCGGTCGCCGCGCCCAGACCGCTGCTCGGCTGGACCCAGGGGCACGGGGTGCCGGCCGGCGATCCGGTGGTCCGGTCGCTGAAGGCGGAGCTGGAGACGGGCTCGCGGCGGCTGCTCCAGCTCTGGGCACCGCTCCTCACCTGGTCGATGCTGGCCCGCGGGGACATCGACGGTTTCGTCGGCTACCGGGCGGAGGAGATCGACCTGCCCGCCGGATACCTGCTCGCGGCGGAGGCCGGCCTGGTGGTCCTGGGGCTGGACGGCACCGGATTCAGCCCCCGGATCGGGCAGCCGGAGACCGCGCGCAGCTTCGTCGCGGGGCGGCCCGAGGTGATCCCGTACCTGCTGGACCTGGTGGCCCGCACGGCCGCCCCGGACCAGAACCGACCGGACCAGGGCTGACCGGAGCAGGGCCGACCGGAGCCGCCGGGCCGCGAGGTCAGTTGGCGACGGCGAGAGCGCCGGTCGCCAGCAGCACCGCGCCGGCCGCCAGCACGGCGCCGGTCCCGGCCACGCTCCGCAGCGGCACCCGCAGGCCGTGCGCGCGGCACCGCTCGTACCAGAGCAGGGTCGCGAGGGAGGCCCACGGCGCCACCAGCGGACCGACGTTGGTCCCGATCAGCAGCGCCAGCAGCTGCTGGTGGTTGCCGGCCGGGACGGCGGCCTCCCCGGCCAGGTACACCGGCAGGTTGTTGAGCAGGTTGGCCAGGCCCGCGCCGACCGCCGAGGCCCGGAACATCCCGACCACCCCGCCGTCCGTCCCGATCGCCCCGGCCAGCACCCGGTGCAGCCCGTGCGCGTCCACCGTCTGCACCACCAGGAACATCCCCGGCACCATCACCAGCAGCCGCCACGGCACCAGGGAGGTCCGCAGCGCCGCCGGCCGCCGCACCGCGAAGGCCAGCACCGCGACGGCCGCGGCCACCCCCGAGGCCGCCCAGAGCGGGAGGTCGGCCAGCAGGGTCGACAGCAGGAAGCCCGCGCAGGCCAGCCCGCAGATCCCGAACAGCACCCGGTCCGCCGGCCGGTGGGCCGGCGGCGGCAGGTAGTCGGCCGCGCCCCGGCGGCCGCGCCGCCAGTAGAACAGCCAGAGACAGACCATGGTGACCAGGACGGAGGCCAGTTGCGGCGCCCACATCACCCGGGCCAGCCCGGACGGCGACAGCGCGACCCGCTCGGCCGCCAGCAGGTTGGTCAGGTTCGACACCGGCAGCAGCAGGCTCGCGGTGTTGGCCAGCCAGACCGTGGTCATCGCCAGGGGCAGCGGCGCGATCCCCACCCGGGAGGCCAGGGCCAGCATCACCGGGGTCAGCAGGACGGCCGTGGTGTCCAGGTTGAGGGTGACGGTGGTGACGGCGGCGAAGGCCACACAGAGCAGGAACAGCAGCGGGTAGCTGCCCCGGCCGGCCCGCGCCACGCCCGCCGCCACGACGTCGAACACCTCGGCGGCACTGGTGAGTTCGGCGAGCACGATGACCGTGCCGAGAAAGGCCAGCAGCGGCGCGATCCGGGAGAGCGCCGACCCGGCCGCCGCGGTCGGGAGCAGGCCGGTGGCGAGGCAGAGCAACCCGCAGGCGAGCAGCCCCGCGGCCACCCAGTCCAGCGGATGAAGGCGTCTGACGGCAACGGGGTAGGCGAACACGGGGGTCAGGGTCGCACACGAGCGGACATTGGTCGAGAGCGCCGAACCTGGTGTAAGGGCGGCCGATTGGTCATAGTCTGTGCCCATGGCGGCTCTTGACGCGATCCCGGGTGAACCCGGACCGATGGACTTCTTCATCAGCTACTCGCCGGCCGACGAACGCTGGGCGGCCTGGATCGCCTGGACGCTGGAGGAGGCCGGCTACCGGGCCTTCCTCCAGGCGTGGGACTTCGTCCCCGGGACCAACTTCGTCGACTTCATGGACCGGGGCGTCACCGAGTCCGCCGCCGTCATCGCCCTGCTCTCGCGCAACTACGAACGCTCGCGCTACGGCCGGATGGAGTGGCAGGCCGCCCTGCGCGCCGACCCCGACGCGCCGGAGCGCAGGCTGCTGACCGTCCGGATCGAGGACATCCCGGTGGACGGTCTGCTCGCCACCCTCACCTACATCGACCTGGTGGGCGTCACCGAACCCGCGCGCGCCCGGCAGCTGCTGCTCACCAGGGTCACCCAGGCGCTGGACGGCCGGGCCCGCCCGGAGCTGCGGCCGGGTTACCCGGGCGGCGGCGCCCCCGGCGGCCCGTCACCCGCCGCGCTGCCGCCGCTCAGACCGGTCGGCGGTACCGGCTGGGCCGGCCGGCGCAGGCCCTCCGTCCAGCCCGAGTACCCGGTCGCGGCCGCCGGCGCGGGCGGGCGCGAGGCGGTCACCTTCCTCCATGTGGCCGGTCCCTCGTTCGGCCGCGGCCACGACCCGGTGGACCTCCAGGCCGCCATCTGGGGCGACCTGGTGGAGCTCGCCGACGCCGGCGCCCCGGCCCCCGAACTGGTCGTCGTCACCGGCGATCTGACCGCCTCCGGCAGCCCCCGCGAGTGCGAGCAGGCGCTCGCCTTCCTGACCGGCCTGCGCGCCCTGCTCGGCCTGGAACCCCACCGGGTGGCGATCGTGCCCGGCGGCCAGGACGTCAGCCAGGCGGCCTCGCGCGCCTACTTCAGCACCTGCGAGGCCGACGAACTGCGGCCCACCCCGCCCTACTGGCCCAAGTGGCGCCACTACGCCCGGCTGTTCCAGGAGTTCTACCAGGGCCTGGACGTCGTCTTCGACAGCGCCCAGCCGTGGACGCTCTTCCCCGTCCCCGAACTCGGCACGGTGATCGCGGGCCTGAACTCCTCGATGGCCTACAGCCACCGGGCCGACGACCGGTACGGCTGGCTCGGCCCCGAGCAGGCGGCCTGGTTCGCGCAGGCGCTGCGCCCGTACGAGGCGGAGGGCTGGCTGCGGATCGGCGCGGTGCGCCACCCGGTCCTCACCCGGCCCGCGGCCGCCCGCCCGGGCCGCGGCGGACAGGACCTCGAACCGCTCAGGGACCTCGACCGCTTCACCCGGCTGACCGCGCCCCGGCTGCATCTGCTGCTGCACGGCCCGGCCGCCGGACGGACGGCGCTCCAGAGCCTGCCCACCTCCGTCGGCGAGGTGCGCGTGGCCGGCGCCGCCGCCCCCGGCACGCACCAGTTGCTCCGGCTCACCCGCGACGGCCTCACCCACTGGGCGGCCCCGGACGCCGGACCCCAGCGGCTGACCGCCGACTGGCACCGGGCCCACCGTGCCTTCCCGCAGCCGCCCGACCCGGCCGGGGCCACCGCCCCGCCGCAGCCGCCGGACGATGCCGGACCACCCACCGAGGCGGAACCCGAGCCCCGGCGGCTGGCCTCCGCGCTCGACGCCCTGCTGGCCCGGGTCGCCGAGGTCTGCCGGACCCGCCACGAGGGCGCCCAGCTGCGCACCGTCCCCGGCTCGCCGCCCCAACTGCTCGTCACCTGGACGGAGTCGGGGTTCGTCCGGCAGCAGCGGGTCGCCGTCTGCGCGCACACCCCCACGGTCGAGGACGTCGACCGCTTCGTCGACGAGGTGCACGCCGCCGGCACCGACCCGGACGCCGAACTCGTCCACGACGGCCCGCCGCCCGCGCGCGAGCTGCGCGACCGGGCCCGGCGCCGCGGCGTCCGGCTGCGCAGCTTCACCGAGTTCCAGGGCCTGCTCGACCTGCGGGGCTACGTGGCCGCCCAGACCGAGCGGCTGCGCGCCGACGGCCAGTACCCGCCCGGCCTCTATCTGCCGCAGCGCTACCGCGAGGCCGAGCGCCCCGGCGGCGAGGAACGCGACGGCCTGGTCGACGAGATGCTGCGGCTGCTCGACTCCGACCACGGCCGGTTCCTGCTCCTGCTGGGCGACTTCGGGCACGGCAAGACCTTCGCCCTGCACGAGCTGGCCCGCCGCATCCCGGCCGAACTCCCCCATCTGACACCACTGTTCATCAACCTCAGCACCCTGGACCGGGCACACTCCTTCGACGGTCTGGTGGCGGCCCACCTGACCGCCCACGGCATCGACACCATCGATCTGCGGGCCTTCCGCTACATGCTCAGGCAGGGCCGGATCGTCCTGCTGTTCGACGGCTTCGACGAGTTGCTGAACCGCGTCAGCTACGAACGGGCCGCCGACCACCTCCAGGTGCTCCTGGACGCCGCCGTGGACAGCGCCAAGATCGTGGTCAGCAGCCGCACCCAGCACTTCAGCTCCCAGGAGCAGGTGCTCACCGCGCTCGGCGAGCGGGTCGGCCTGCTCCCGCAGCGTCGGCTGCTCGCCGTCCAGGACTTCACCACCGGTCAGATCCGCAGCTATCTGGCCAACCGCTACGGCGACGGGACCGCCGCCGACCGCCGGCTTCGGCTGCTCCAGGCCATTCCCGACCTGCTCGCCCTCTGCCGCAACCCCCGGTTGCTGAGCTTCGTCGCCGACCTCGACCACGACCGGCTGCGGGCCGTCGCGGGAGCCGGTCGGGCGCTCAGCGCCGCCGGCCTCTACCAGGAGGTCTTCACCGCCTGGCTGCGGTTCGAGGAGCAGCGCGGCCACGGCGGCCCGGGCGCCGCGCCCGGACTCGACCTCGACCAGCTGTGGGAGGCGGTCACCGCGCTCGCGCTGCGCCTGTGGGAGAGCGGCCGCAACGCCATGCCGTACGACGAACTGCTCGACGTCTCAAGCGTGCTGACCGGCCTGGCGGAGAGCAGGCTGCCCGCCCCGCAGGCCGCGCACGCGGTCGGCTCGGGCTCCCTGCTGGTCCGGACCGACGACGGCGTGTTCCAGTTCATCCACGGCTCGGTGGTGGAGTGGCTGGTGGCCCGCGCGGCGGCGGCCGGCCTCGGGCGGGGCGAACCCGACCTGCTCGCCCGGCGGCCGCTCAGCCGGCTGGCGGTGGAGTTCCTCTGCGACCTCGCCGACCACCGGGTCTGCCAGCAGTGGGCGCAGGACGTCCTGGACGGCACCGCCCCCGCCGACGAGACCGCGCGGCTCAACGCCGTGAAGGTGCTGGCCCGGCTCAGGGTGCCCGCCCACACCGACCTGCGCGGGGCCGGCCTGGCCGGCGAGGACCTCTCCCACCGGGACCTCTCCGGCGTCGACCTCGGCCGGGCCGACCTCACCGACGCCCGGCTGATCGGCGCCAACCTCGCCGGGGCCTCGCTGCGCGGCGCCCGGCTGTCCGGCGCCCGGCTGGACGCGGCCGACCTCACCGGCGCCGACCTGCGCGACGCCGACCTGCGCGGCGCCCGGCTGATCCGCACCGACCTGCGCGGTGCCCGCCTCCAGGGCAGCCACTGGCAGCGGGCCGCCCTGATCTCCGCCGTCACCGACCCGGCGGTGCTGGCCGCCCCCGAGCTGCGCGCGGCGGCGATCGCGCCCGGGCTGCCGGTCGAGGCCGGCTTCCGGCCGTCGGAGGTCGGCGTCCCCTACGGCTTCGACGTCCGCACCACCCGGCTGCCCGAGCCGGTCGCCTTCAGCGCCGACGGCCAGCTGCTCGCCGTGGGCAGCGACGACGGCAGCGTGCTGGTCTGCGACGCCGTCACGGGCGTCGCCCTGCGCACGCTCAAGGACCACATCGGCCGGGTCTACGCGGTGAAGTTCGCCGGGCCGGTGCTCGCCACCGGCAGCGCCGACGGCACCGTACGGCTCTGGGACCCGGTGTCCGGGGAGTGCCGGCACCGCCTCGACGTCCACCCCGGCGGGGTCTGGCCGGTCTCGCTCGGGCCGGCGGGCGCGCTGCTCGCCACCGGCGACGCCGAGGGCACCGTCACCCTCTGGTCCACGGAGACCGGCCGGCCGCTGCACCGGCTGCCCGGCCACGCCGCGCCGGTCTACACGGCGGTGTTCAGCCCGGACGGCTCCCTGCTGGTCACCGGCGACCGGGCCGGCGGCGTCCGGCTCTGGGACACCGGCCGCGGGCAGCGCGTCGCCGAGCTGGCCGGCCATCAGAGCACCGTGTTCCGCGCCCAATTCAGCCCGGACGGCACCCTGCTGGCCACCGGCGACGCGGGCGCCGACGGCGGCCCGGGCGGGACGGTCCGGATCTGGGACGTCGCCGGCCGGCGGCTGCGGCACGCCCTCAGCGGCCACGGCGGCCGGGTCTACACGCTGGCCTTCCACCCCGACGGCACCCTGCTCGCCAGCGGTGACACCACCGGGCGGATCAGCCTCTGGAACCCCCTCGACGGCACCCCGGCCGGCCGGCTGGAGGGCTGCACCGGCGCGGTGTACCAGGTCGCCTTCGCGCCCGACGGCACCCGGCTCGCGGCCGGCGACAGCGACGGCGTGGTCCGGGTCTGGCGGGTCGGCCCCGCGACCGCCGGCGGACACGAGGTGACGGCCCTGCGCCGCCAGCCCCCCGAGCACCGGGGCTCGGTGTGGGCCTGCCGGTTCCGGCCCGCCGGCGATCCGGCCGCCCCGGGCGGCGGCGAGGCCGACGCGCTGCTGGTGACCGGCGGCAACGACGGCGCGGTCCGCCTCTGGGACCCTTCCTCCGGCCGCGGCCGGCACCTGCTGCGCGGCCACGGCCGGCGGATCGGCTCGCTGTCGTTCAGCGGCGACGGCACCATGCTGGCGGCCGGCGGCAACGACGGCGTGGTCCGGATGTGGGAGCCCGCCACCGGCCGCCGGACCAGGGAGCTCTCCGGCCGGAGCAGCCGGCTGGTCTCCGCGCGGTTCAGCCCGGCCGGACCGGTCCTCGCCACCGCCAGCAACGACGGCGACCTGTATCTGTGGAACGCCCTGACCGGCGAGTACCTGCGGGAGATGGACGTCGAGACGGAACACGTCTGGGCGGAGGCGTTCAGCGCCGACGGCGTCTTCGTGGCCACCGCGAACGACGACGACACGGTCCGCATCTGGTACCGCAGCACCGGCGCGCACCTCACCACCCTGCGGGAGCACCGCGGCCGGGTGCGCTCGATCGCGTTCAGCTCGGACGGGCGCCGGCTGGCCACCGGCTGCGACGACAGCGGGGTCCGGATCTGGGACATCGCGGCCGGCCGGGTCGAGTCCCAGCTCACCGCGCACGGCGACCGGGTGTACACGGTGGCGTACGCCCCCGACGACTCCTGGCTGGCCAGCGTCTCCTGGGACGGCCGGGCCGTGGTCTGGGCCGACGGCGCCGCCCGGCACGTGCTGCACGGCCACGCCGGCCGGCTCTGGACCGCCGCCGTCCACCCCCGGCGGCCGCTGCTCGCCACCGCCGGGGACGACCGCGTCGTCCGGCTCTGGGATCCGCTCACCGGGCAGGGCCTCGGCGAGCTGCGCGGCCATACCGGCCGGATCCTGGCGGTGACGTTCAGCCCGGACGGCTCGCTGCTGGCCAGCGGCGGCGAGGACGGCACCGTACGCCTGTGGAACGTGCCGGACGCCGGCCCGCCCACCGCGCGGGCCATCCTGCTCGGGGCCCCGGCCGGCTGGGCGGCCCTTCTGCCGTCCGGCGCCTACAAGTACGAGGGCGACGTCGTCGGCGAGTTCTGGCACGCCGTCGGGATGTGCCGCTTCGAGCCGGGTGAACTCGACACCCACCTCCCGGGCGTCCGCCGGCTGCCGCCGGAGGCGGAGCTGTGACACCGGGCACCGGGCTCCGCGGCTGAGACCTGTCTGGCAAGCCCTGGTAGAGCCAGGACTTCGCGTGCCCGGCGGGGAGCGCCGGGCACGCGCTGCCGTCCGGGGGCCGAGGCGCGGCCTCCCCCGGCCCGTCCGGCCGTCCGCCGG
Source organism: Kitasatospora sp. NPDC088351 (assembly GCF_040685575.1). NCBI lineage: Bacteria > Bacillati > Actinomycetota > Actinomycetes > Kitasatosporales > Streptomycetaceae > Kitasatospora > Kitasatospora sp. NPDC088351. The sequence goes on from NZ_JBFBIL010000021.1 coordinate 69,959, forward strand.
GGTGATCCAACTGCCGGTGTTGTGCCGAGAGTTCTGCCGCTGCTGAGCGGCCCCGCCACCTATCGTTGACGACCAGTGGGGCGTCGGCGGGCCGTGCCGTCCTGATGGCCCGAGGCCGTCGGACCCTGCGTGCGCGGGTGCTCCGGGCGGACTCGTGCGCCCTGTCGCGCTTGGCGAGAAAGGGGTTTCGGTGATGACGGATCCGCTGGACGGCGCACCAGCGCACCAGGGTGGAGAGCTTCCTCCGGGCGAGGCCGACGTCCCGTCCGCGTTCCCCTTCGGCGGTTCGTGCTCCCGGCGGAACTGCGGGACGCTGCGGCGGTCGAGCCGGCTGACCGCCGACCTTGCGGCGGCGCTCGGCGACCGGGCGGACGAGGCCGTCCTCGCGGCGCTGCTGATCCTCGCCCGGAAGTACAGCGACGGCACCGCGTTCCGGATCGGCGTCCGGCGGGCCTCCTGGCCGGCCCAGGAGCCCACCGCGTCGCTGGTCGGCTCGATGCCGTCCGCCCTGACGGCGGCCCGGCACCGCCGGACGGTGGTGGCCGGGCTCGCCGGGCTCACCGCCGCCCCGCGCCCGGCGGACGCCGTACCGCCGAAGCTGCTCTGCGTCCTGGACGGGCCCGCCGACGGCAGGTACGGAGCCGACCTGGTGGTCTCCGGCGAGATCACCGCCGACGGGATCACGCTGCACGCCGACTGCCACGACCACGTCCACGACGCGGCCTTCGCCGACCGGCTGCTCGGTCATCTGGCCCACCTGCTGCGGCAGACCGCCGACCGGCCGGACACGCCCATCGGCGACCTGCGGCTGCTGACCGGGGCCGAACGCGAGCAGCTCGCCGGGTTCAACGACACGCGCCGCCACTATCCGCGGGACGCCCCGGTCTTCCCGCTCTTCGCCGCCCAGGCGGCCGCCCACCCCGACCGGATCGCGGTCAGCCACGCGGACGAATCCCTGACGTACCGTCAACTGGAGGGGCGAGCAGCGGAGCTGTCCGCCCGGCTGCACCGCCGGGGCGTCGGCCGGCACAGCCGGGTCGCGTTCCTGCTGGAGAGGTCCCCCCGGCTGGTGGTGGCGGCGCTGGCCATCCTCCGGCTCGGCGCCGCGTACGTGCCCCTCGACCCGGACGTTCCGGCCGCCCGCCGGGACTTCCTGCTCGCGGACAGCGGCGCCGCCCTGCTGCTGACCGAGGACGCGGCGGTGACGGCGGACATCGCCGTCCTCGACCTCTCACAGCCCCATGACGCACCGCGCGAAACCCCGCCGCCCGCCGTGGCCGCCTCGCCGTCGGACGCCGCCTACGTGATGTACACCTCGGGCACCACGGGCCGGCCGAAGGGCGTGCTCGTCAACCAGCGCGCGGTCGTCCGGCTGGTCCTCGGCACCGACTACGTGGACCTCTCGCCCGAGACCAGGATCCTGCAGACCGGCGCGATCGCCTTCGACGCCACCACGTTCGAGTTCTGGGGCGCGCTGCTCAACGGCGGCACCCTCGTACTGGTGCCGGACGGCACCGTCCTGAGCGCGGCCGGCCTCGGCGCCGCGATCTCACGGTACCGGGTCAACACCATGTTCCTGACCTCCTCACTGTTCAACCAGATCGTCGAGCAGGACCCTTCGGTACTCGCCGGCTGCCAGGTGCTGGTCGGCGGCGAGGCGGTGTCCGCGCGGCACGTCGCCGAGGCAATGGACGCCTGTCCGGACAGCGTCTTCGTCAACGCCTACGGCCCGACGGAGAACACCACCTTCTCCGTCGCCCATCGCATCACCCGCCGCTACACCGGACGGGTTCCGATCGGCCGCCCGATCGCCAACTCCACGGCCTGGGTGCTGAACCGCGACGGCCATCCGCAACCGATCGGCGTACCGGGCGAGTTGTGCGTGGGCGGCGACGGGCTGACCGACGGATACCTCAACCGACCCGATCTGAACGCCGGTTCGTTCTTCCTGAGCGGCTCCGGGCCGACGGCCGAACGGCTCTACCGCACCGGCGACCGCGCCCGCTGGACCGCCGAGGGGCTGCTGGACTGCCTCGGCCGCGCGGACACCCAGGTCAAGATCCGGGGCTTCCGGGTCGAGCTGGCGGAGGTGGAGAGCCGGCTGGCCCGACTGCCCTCGGTACGGGAGTCCGTCGTACTGCTGTGCCGGCGCCCGGGCGGGCTGTCCGTCCTCTGCGCCTACGTCACCGCCGACGCGGCACTGAACGGCGCAGACCTCCGCACGGCGCTGCTGGAGCTGCTTCCGGACTACATGGTCCCGTCCTCGTTCCGGCAGCTCGACACGATGCCGCGCACCCGGAACGGGAAGGTCGACCGGGCCGCGCTGGCGGCACTCGAACCGGTCGGCCCCACGGCGTCCGACCGGCCGCGACGGGCGCCGCGAACGCCGCTGGAGACGACCGTGGCCGCGGTCTTCGCGGAGGTGCTGGGCCTGCCCTCGGTCTCGGTCGACGACGACTTCTTCGACCTGGGCGGGCACTCGCTGCGCGTGATGCGGCTGTGGAACCGGATCCGGGCGGTCACCGGCACGGCCGTCGAACTGAAGCAGATCCTCGACGCCCCGACGGTGGCCGGCGTGGTGGCCGCCCTGGAACGGGGGCCGGCCTCGGCCGTCACCCGCCCGAAGCTGGTCCGCCGGTCGTGACGGCTCACGGGACGGCTCACGGGACAACTCATGGGACGACCCGGGTGGCACCGGTCCCGACCGCGGTCGTGGTGCGTCCGGTTGCCAAGGATGGTGAGGAGTGAACGTGTTCCCGTTGTCGTTCGCCCAACAGGGTCTCTGGTTCCTGGACCGGCTGGAGGGCCCGGGCTCGACGTACAACGTGCCGGTGATCGTACGGCTGGCCGGCCCACTGGACGCTCCGGCCCTGGAGGCGGCGCTGAACGATGTCGTCGGGCGGCACGAGAGCCTGCGGACGGTGTTCGGCGAGCGCGACGGAGAGCCCTACCAGCGGGTGCTGCCCGCGGCGGCCACCGGCCCGCTCCTGACCGTGCTGGACCGCACCCGGAACCACCTCGACGAGGCCCTCGACGAGGTGATCCGGCGGCCGTTCGACCTCGGCGCCGATCTGCCGCTGCGGGCCTGGCTGATCCGCCTGGCCGCCGACGAGCACGTGCTGGTGCTGGTCGCGCACCACGTGGTCTGCGACGGCTGGTCGCTGACCCCGCTGCTGCGCGACCTGAGCGCCGCCTACACCACCCGGCGCAGCGGTCTCGAACCGGCCTGGGAGCCGCTGCCGGTCCAGTACTCCGACTACACCCTGTGGCAGCGCGAGCTGCTGGGCGGCGAGGACGACCCCGGGAGCCTGGTCAGCGAGCAACTGCGGTACTGGCGCGAGGCCCTGGCGGGACTGCCCGAGGAGCTGGCCCTCCCCTACGACCGGGCGCGTCCGGTGGCGGACGGCCAAACCTGCACCGACCGGACCGGCGACGGCCGGGGCGGCACCGTCGATCTCCTCGTCGAACCGCGGCTGCACGCCCGACTGCTCACGGTGGCGCGGCAGCACGGGTGCACGCTGTTCATGCTGCTCCAGGCCGCCGTCGCGACGGTGCTGACCCGGTGCGGGGCCGGTCCGGACATCCCGCTCGGCACCCCGGTGACCGGCCGCGCCGACGAGGCGCTGGACGACCTGGTCGGACTCTTCGTCAACACCCTGGTACTGCGCACCGACACCTCCGGCAACCCCACCTTCGGGGAGCTGCTGCGCCGCGTCCGCCGTACGAACCTGGAGACCTACGCCCACCAGGACGTGCCGTTCGACCGGGTCGTCGAGGCGGTCAATCCCCGGCGGTCGCCGTCCCGGCACCCGCTGTTCCAGGTGATGATCGCGCTGGCCGAGGGACGTCCGGGCGACGGACTGAACCTGCCCGGCCTGCGGGCCTCCCTCCTGCGCCGGACGACGGACACCGCCAAGTTCGACCTCTCCGTCGACTTCGAGGACCGGCGCGACGGCCACGGCGAGCCGGTGGGGCTGCGCACCGCCCTCGAGTACGCCACCGGGCTCTTCGACGAGGCCACCGTCCGGAGCATCGGCGACCGGCTGGTCCGGCTGCTCGGGGCGGTCGCCGGGGATCCGGCGCTGCGCATCCGTGAGCTGCCGGTGCTGTCGGCGGCCGAGCGGCACCAGCAGCTGGTGCGGTGGAACGGTCCCGACCGGGCGGAGGCCGCGGTGGATCTCGGCCGGCAGGTCCGCCGGTGGGCGGCGGAGCGGCCGGACGCCGTCGCCGTCTCCGACGACGGCGTCCGCTACACCTACCGGGATCTCGCCGAGGCCGCCGACCGGGTCGGCCGCGCGCTGTCCGCGGCGGGCGGCGGACCGGACGTGCTCACCGCGGTCCTCTCCGACCGCAGCGCCTGGTTCGTCGCCACCGCGCTCGGTGTGCTCCGGTCCGGGGGCGGATACCTGGCCCTGGACGGCACGCTGCCGGCGGACCGGGCCCGCCGGATGCTGGCCGACAGCTCCACCCGCTTCCTGGTGGCCGCGCCGGAACTGCGCGAGCGGGCGGCGTCGATCACCACCGGCGGGCCCGCCGGCCTGACCCTGCTCCCGCTCGACCCGGCCCCGGGCCAGGCAGGCCACGGGGCGCCCGACCAGGCGCGGGCCTGGGAGCCGCCGGAGCCCGGCGCCCGCCCCGACCGGCTCGCGTACGCCGTCTTCACCTCCGGCTCGACCGGCCGGCCCAAGGGCGTCCTGATTCCGCACCGCGGCCTGTCGAACCACCTGCTCGCGGTGGCCGAGCTGTACGGCCTGGACGAGCGCGACACGATGGCCTTCAACGCGCCCCTGACCTTCGACGTCTCGGTGTGGCAGGCCCTGACCATGTCGCTCGTCGGCGGCCGGGTGCACGTCCTCGGCGAGGACACCACCCGCGATCCGCTGGCGCTCGCCCGGTGCGTCGCCGAACAGGGCATCACCGTCCTGCAGATCGTGCCGCAGGTGCTCCGCGCGGTCCTGGACATGTGGGACCTCGACGACGCCTCGGTGCACCTGCTCAAGGGGCTCCGGTGGATGCTGGTGCACGGCGAGGAGCTCCCGCCCGACCTCGTCGACCGGTGGTTCGCGAGGCACCCCCGAATACCGCTCGCCAACGTGTACGGCCCGGCCGAGTGCTCGGACGACGTGTCGGTCTCGGTCATCACCGCGGGCGACGGGTTCCGGCGCGGCCGGGCCGCGATCGGCCGGCTGCTGCGCAACACGCGGGCGTACGTGCTGGACGAGTTCCTGCAGCTGCTGCCGGCCGGCGCGGTGGGCGAGCTGTACGTCGGGGGCGCCGGCCTGGCGCGCGGATACGCGGGCCGGCCGGACCTGACCGCCCAGCGGTTCGTGGCGAATCCGTTCGGCGCCGCCGGTGAACGGATGTACCGCACGGGCGATCTGGTGCGCTGGAACGCCGGCGGCGAGCTGGAGTTCCTCGGCCGGGTCGACCACCAGGTGAAGATCCGCGGCTTCCGGATCGAGCCGGGCGAGGTCCAGGCGGTCGTCGAGCAGGATCCGCAGGTGCGTCAGGCCTTCGTGGTCGCCCGGGAGGACCATCCGGGCGACAAACGGCTGGTCGCCTATGTGGTGCCGGCGGGGGCCCCGGCGCTGGACGAGGCCGGGGTGCGGCGGCGGGTGGCCCGGGTGCTGCCGGAGTACATGGTCCCGTCGTTCTTCGTGGCGCTGGACGAGCTGCCGGTGACGGCCAACGGCAAGCTGGACCGCCGGGCGCTGCCGGCCCCCGACCTGTCGTCGGCCGTCGCGGGCCTGCCCCCGCGCACCCCGCGTGAGCAGGTCCTGTGCGGGCTGTTCGCCGAGGTGCTGGGCCTGCCCCGGGTCGGTGTCGAGGACGGCTTCTTCGACCTGGGCGGGCACTCGATGCTCGCGATGCGGCTGCTGAGCCGGATCCGGGCGGAGCTGGGCCTGGAGGTCGGCGTCCGCGCGCTGATCGCGGCGCCCACCGTCGCCGGGCTCCTGGACGCCGCCCGGCAGCAGGGCGCGCCCGACGACTACGACGTACTGCTGCCCTTGCGCACCGGCACCAGCACCGGCACCGGCCCGCGCCCGCTGTTCTGCGTGCACCCCGCGACCGGGCTCGCCTGGAGCTATGCCGCGCTGGCGGAGCGACTGCCCGCGGAGGTCGCCGTGTACGGCCTCCAGGCCCCCGGGCTGGCGGCGGGTACGGAGCTCCCGAAGGACCTGGACGAGATGCTCGACCGGATGCTCGCGGAGATCCGCCGGGTCCAGCCCGCCGGACCGTACCGCCTGCTCGGCTGGTCGCTCGGGGGCACCATCGCCCACGCGCTGGCCGGCCGGCTGCAGGCCGACGGGGCCGGGACCGAGCTGCTCTGCCTCGTCGACGCGTACCCGAACGAGGTGTGGCCGTACCCGTCGTTCGCGACGCCCGAGCAGTGGGACGAGTTCAGCCTGCTGGCCACCCTGGCGCCCGGGGCGGTCGGCCGGGAGGAGGTGGAGCGCGACATCCGCGCGGCGCTGACGGAGCTGCGCCGCGCCGCGCGGGAGCGGCTCGGCCTCGACCCCGCCACCATGGCCAGGCTGGTCGCCGTGGGCGTCAACAGCAGCCGCCTGGTCGCGCGGCACCGGCCCCGCCGCGTCCGCGGCCGGACCGTCTTCTTCACCGCGGCGCTGGAACGCGGCGCGGCCCGCCCGTCTCCGCTGACCTGGTCGCCCTACCTCGACGGGTTCGAGAACCACGACCTCCCGTGCCAGCACGAAGAGGCGATGGACGCCGAACACCGAGGACGCATCGCCGAGATCATCACCGCCGAGCTGCTCCGCCGCTGACGGCCGAGCCCCACCGACAGACCGGAAGGCGAAGACCTCCATGACTGACCTGCTGGGCCCGGTGCACCGGGAATCCGCCGAATCCTCCCTCCGCCGGCGGTTCGAGGGCCGGCTCGTCGGACCGGACGACCCGGCGTACGACGAGGTCCGTGCGGTGTGGAACGGCATGCACGAGCGCCGGCCGAGCCTCGTCGCCCGCTGCTCGAACGCCGCGGACGTCGGTGCCGCACTGCGGTACGCCGCCGCGACCGGCCGCGCGGTGACCGTGCGCGGCGGCGGTCACAACGTCGCCGGCACCGCGGTCGCCGACGACGCCGTCATGATCGACCTGTCGCTCATGCGCGGGGTCGACGTCGACCCGGGGGCCCGGATCGCCCGGGCGCAGGGCGGCTGCCTGCTGCGCGACCTCGACGCCGCCACGCTGGCCCACGGCCTGGCCTGTCCGGCGGGCGTGGTCTCGCACACCGGGCTGGGCGGTCTGGCCCTGGGCGGAGGGTACGGCTGGCTGGGCCGCAAGTGGGGCCTGACCTGCGATCATCTGCTGGCCGCCGAGGTGGTGCTCGCCGACGGCACGGTCGTCGAGGCCACCGAGGAGGAGCATCCCGAACTGCTCTGGGGCCTGCGCGGCGGCGGCGGGAACCTCGGCATCGTCACCCGCTTCACCCTTCGCCTGCGGCCGGTCGGCCCGGTGTCCTACCGGACGGGTGTCTTCCCGCTGAGCGAGGCGGCGGCGGCGCTCGCCGACTACCGGGAGTTCGCCGAGGCGCAGGGCCCCGATCTGCATGCCGTCGGGGCCCTCAAGCACGCCGGCCGGCAGGACTGGATCCCGGCCGAACTGCGGGGCGCGCCCGCGCTGTTCCTCACCGCCGCCTGGTTCGGCGCCGAGGAGCTCGGTCCGGCGCGCACCGCGCCGCTGTTCGCGCGGGCCGCGCCCGGCGCCACCGCGTCCCGGGTGATGTCGTACGCGCAGCTGCAGGCGCTGGGCGACCACGGTGAACCGCACGGCAACCGCTACTTCACCAAGTCCTGCTACCTCACCGGCCTGTCCGCCGGTCCGGTCGGCCAACTGATCGAATCCGCGAGGGAGATGCCCTCACCCCGGTCCTCCGTCGACTTCGAGTACCTGCGCGGGGCGATCTGCGACGTGCCGGACGCGGACTCCGCCTTCCCGCGCCGGGACGCGCCCTACATCTGCACGGTGTCGGCCCAGTGGACCGATCCGGCCGAGGACGCGGCGAACGCGGCGTGGAGCCGGCGCGGCGTCGAACGGCTCGCCGACTGGCAGTTCGGCGGCGCCTACGTCAACTACCTGCAGGACGAGAAGCCCGGCAAGGTCGCCGAGGTCTACGGCGCGGCCCGCTACGAGCGGCTGGCGGCCGTCAAGCGCCGTTACGACCCGGACAACGTCCTGGCCGGCAACCAGAACATCCCTCCCGCGGCACACCCGCACGCCTAGAGAGAGGACCACCATGTCGCAGCTCGTCTCCGCCCAGCCGACCGTCACCGCTCCGGCCACCTTCGCACGCAACGAGCCGGGCGCCTTCCTGGCCGCCCTGCGCTCCCCCTGGTACGCGCTCATCGCCGACCTGCAGGACACGGTACTGACGACGACGGTCGCGTACGCGAAGTCACGCGGCCTCAAGGCGCTCTACCTGCCGCTGACCACGCGGACCATCACCTGCCCGTCGGGGCTGGGCAGCGACACCAGTCCGGTCCCCGTGACGGTCAACGGGGTCGACACGTATCTACCCGACTCCCTGCAGTTCCTCTTGGAGTACGGAAGCCAGATCGCCACCGAGGGCGGGTACACCATCATGCCCTCGTTCCGGAACGAGATACCGGACAAGACCCATCTCGGCCAGTTCACGCACAGCGAGGCGGAGTTCCCGGGCGGGCTCGACGATCTGATCGACTACGTCGAGGGCTACGTCAAGGCCCTGGCCGGCGCCGTCCTGGACCAGCACGGCGGCCGGCTCGCCGGGGCGCGCGGCGACATCTCGCACCTGGAACGCATGGTGACGGCCGGTCACTTCGCGCGGCTCACCTTCGACGAGGCCGCCCGGCTGCTGGCCGACGAGCCCGGCTGCGTCGAAGACGAGGGCGAAGGGCGCAGCCTCACCCGCAAGGGCGAGCACCAACTGATGTCCAGGGTCGGCGAGTTCCTGTGGGTGACGCACTTCGACCACCTGACCGTCCCGTTCTACCAGGCCTTCGGGGACAGCGAGGGCAGGACGGCCCGCAACGCCGACCTGCTCTTCGGCATAGGAGAGGTCGTCGGCTCGGGCGAACGGCACACCGGGGGCGAGGAGGTGCGCAAGGCGCTGGCCATGCACAACGTTCCGGAACACGACTACGCCTGGTACGTGGACATGAAGGAGCAGATGCCGCTGCGGACGTCCGGCTTCGGCATGGGCGTCGAGCGGTTCCTCATGTGGGTCCTGAACCACGACGACATCCGCGACATCCCGCTGGTCTCCCGGGTCAACGAGCCCGGCGCGTGGCCCGACGCCGTCATCCGGCCGTAGCCGGCGCCCCTCTCCCCGACCACCGCCCGCTCCGCCCCGTTCCGCCCCGCGCCGCGCCTCCGCGCGGCCACCCCACCGGCGGTGCGGCACGACAACGAAATCAGGTGTGCCATGGCCCCAGAGCCCCTCTCCCTCCTGTGCCTGCCGCATGCCGGTGCGGGCGCCGGCTTCTTCTGGAAGTGGCGGCAGCAGGCGCCGCCCGGTCTGCGGCTGGTGCCGCTGCAACTGCCCGGTCGCGAGGAGCGGACCGACGAGGAGCCGCACCGCGAAGTGGCCGACGCGGTGCGCGCCCTGCTGCCCGAGGCGACCGCCGCCGTCGCGGGCAGCCCTCGGATCGCCCTGTTCGGGCACAGCCTGGGCGCCGTCCTCGCCTACGAGCTGGGGCGGGCGCTGGAGGAGCGGACCGAACTGCCGGTCGCCCACGTCTTCGTGAGCGGATCTCCCGCGCCGGACCGGGGGCGCGCCCGGCAGGCGGCCGCGCTGGACGACGACGAGTTCCTCGCGCGGGTGGAGGAGCTGGCCGGCTACCGCCATCCGGCCTTCGAGTCCGCCGAGTTCCGGGAGCTGCTGCTGCCGACGCTGCGCGCGGACGTGGCGATGCACGAGGCGTACCGGCCGCCGTCCGACGCTCCGATCCAGGCTCCGATCACCTGCCTGCGCGGCGACGGCGACGCGCTGGTCCCGGAGCGGGACGCGCTGCGGTGGGACGCGGCCACCCACGGTCCCTTCAGCTACGCCGAGTTGCCGGGCGGACACATGTACCTCGCCGACTCCGCCGCCCCGGTCGTCGGCCTGATCGCGGAAACCCTCGGCTGCGACCGGCGGCGGCCCGCCGGAGCCGGGCCCGGGACGGGGGCCGGTGACACATGCGGCTAGCGGGCAAGACCGTCGTGATCACCGGTGCCGGGCGCGGACTGGGCCGGATGTGCGCGGTGCGCTTCGCCGGGCAGGGGGCGGACCTCGTGCTGGTGGACACCGGCGGGGACATCCCGGGCGTGCCCTACCCCCTGGCCACCGAGGACCAGTTGGAGCGCACCGCCCAGCTCTGCCGGCAGGCGGGCGTCGGCACGCTGAGCGTGCTCGCCGACGTGCGCGACACCGCCGCCGTCACGGCGGCCGTCGATGCCGCCCTGCGCCGCTTCGGCCGGATCGACGTCCTGGTCAACAACGCCGGCATCGCCGCGCCCTCCGGCAAGCCCGTCCACGCCATCGCGGACGACGAGTGGCAGCTGATGCTGGACGTCGACCTCTCCGGCGCGTGGCGGATGATCCGGGCGGTCGCCCCCGGCATGGTGCGGCAGCGCGGCGGCAGCATCGTCAACATCGCGTCCACCGCCGGTCTGGTGGGGTACCGGCACTTCGCGGCCTATGTCGCCGCGAAGCACGCGCTGGTCGGCCTCACCAAGGCCGCCGCGCTGGACCTGGCCCCGATGCGGGTCCGGGTCAACGCCGTCTGCCCCGGATCGGTGCGGGACGCGACGCACGTCGAGGGCCGGATGCTGTCCGAGATCGCCCGCTGCCTCGACGTCGGTCCCGACGAGTACGAGCAGGCCTTCGTCACGGCGCAGCCCATGAACGCGCTCGTGGAGCCGGAGGACGTGGCGGACGCCGCCCTCTGGCTGGCCGGTGACGAGTCCCGGCAGGTGACGGGCACCACCGTCGCCGTGGACGGCGGATTCTCCGCGCGATGAGCGAGACCTGGACACGGCCGATTCGGATGGAGACATGACTGATCAGCCTGGACCCCGGAGCGGGGTCGACACCGTCCTCGGCGACGACGCCGGACACGGCATCGTGCTGCGGCTCACCGACGCCGGGCGGATCGGCGCGGCGCAGGCCGCCGTCGACCGGGCGAACACGCCGGCCGCGGCGCGGGACGCGGGCAGCTTCTGGGTCCAGTGGGCCGGGGCCGGATCCGCGTCCCCGCTCGCCGCCCGGCTGCGGCAGCGGGAGGCGGACCGTCCGCTGAACCCCGACGACCCCGGGCTCCGGGTGGTGCTGATCCGCTACCCCGACGGCGCCGCCGACCTCGTCGTGGTGGCCCGCCGCGGTGTGCTCGACCACGCGGGCCTGCGGATCCTCGCGTACGCGCTGACGACGGCGGGCTGCGACGCGGTGGCGCTCGCGGGCAGGTTGCGGCGGTCGTCCGCGCCCGGCGCGACCGGCTGGTCGCCCGCGCCCGCACCGCCGTGGGGTCTGGCCGACGACCCGCCCGGAGGGCCGGAGCAGGCCCTGCCGACGGGTGTGTTCGCCCCGGAGGTGGTGGTGGCCGCGACCGCCGTGGCGCTCTCCCGGTACGAGCGCGGCTCCACGGTGCGCCTCGCGGTGGTGTCCACCGAGCCGGCCGGGCTGAAGCCCGGCGCCAGGGTGATCCGGCTGACCCTCGGTGACGACCTGCCGCTGACCGGGCTGCTCGACCAGGTCCGGGCGGCGCTGGACGGCCCGGGCGAGCCGGCGGTGGGCGAGTTCCCGCCGGTCTGCCTCGTCCTGACCGGTTCGGACCCGGACGAGCGGTACGTCCCCCTCCCGCCGGACGCCGCGCCCCTCGTCCAGATCTGGCAGAGCCGTGCGGATCTGCTGTCCCTGTCGGGGCAGACCCACGACGCCCGGATCCATCCGGCCGTCGCGGACGCCTTCGCCCGGCACACGGCACGGCTGGCCGCGCAGGTGACCGCGGCATCGGCCGCCCGGCCGGCCGGCGGTCCGCCCGGGCGGACCGTCGGTGATCTCGCCCTGCTGGACGCTGCCGACACGGCCCTCGCACTGGATCTCGGCCGCGGCCCGCGCCGCACCCCGCCCCCCGGTGCCGCCGTCCACCAGGTGGTCGAACGGCTCGCCCGGGAACAACCCGACGCGGTCGCGGTCGGCGACGGCACCCGGAGCCTCACCTACCGGGAGCTCGACGAACTGGCGACCGCGTGGGCGCGCGTCCTCGTGGACCGCGGCGCGGGCCCCGGGCGGTTCGTCGGCGTGTGCCTGAAGCGCACCGTCGATCTGGTGACGGCGCTGCTCGCCGTCCTCAAGTCCGGTGCGGCCTATGTGCCGTTGGATCCGCAGTCCCCCGACGAACGCCTCCGCCACATCGCCGGGGACGCGGAACTCGCGCTGGTCGTCACCACTCTGTCGGGCTTTCCGGCCGGCGACGGCACCCCGGTGCTCGGGCCCGGGGCGCTCACCGCGGCGGCCCCGGCCTCCTCGGGCACCGAGCTGCCCGAGGTCGGGTCCGGCGACCAGGCCTACGCCGTCTACACCTCGGGGACGACCGGACGGCCGAAGGGGGTGGTGGTCGCCCACGGCAGCGTCCTGGCGCTGCTGGACGCGACCGCCGAGGACCTCTCCCTCGGCCCCGACGACGTGTGGACCTTCTTCCACTCCGCCGCCTTCGACTTCTCCGTGTGGGAGATCTGGGGCTGCCTGCTCACCGGGGGGCGCCTGGTCGTCGTGCCGTACCTGGTGTCCCGGTCCCCGGAGGAGTTCCACGCCCTGCTGCTGCGCGAGGGCGTCACGGTGCTGAGCCAGACGCCGTCGGCGTTCGCCGGGCTGCTCGACGCGGACGCGCGGGCCGCCGGTCCCGCCCCCCGGCTGATCGTGTTCGGCGGGGAGGCGTTCGACCCCCGCCTGGTGCGCGGCTGGTTCGGCCGGCACCCCGACAGCCGGTGCCGCCTGGTCAACATGTACGGGATCACCGAGACGACGGTGCACGTCACCGCCCGGACCGTACGGTCCTGGGACCTGCACACCCGGACCCAGCGCGTCGGCCGGCCGATCGCCGGCTGGTCGGTGTCGGTCCGGGACGACCGGGGGCGGCCGCTGCCTCCGGGCGCCGTCGGCGAGATCTTCGTCGGTGGCGCGGGGCTCGCGCTGCGCTACCTCAACCGGCCGGAGCTGACCGGGGAACGGTTCCCCCTGGACCGTTTCAGCGGCGAGCGGGTCTACCGCAGTGGCGACCTGGGGCGGCTCCGGCTCGACGGCTCGCTGGACTGTGTGGGCCGGCTCGACGAGCAGGTCAAGATCCGCGGCTTCCGGATCGAGCTGGGCGAGGTCCGCTCGGTCCTGCTCGACGACGCCGGGGTGGTGGACGCCGCGGTGCTCGTCGAGGGGCAGGACGACGGGCCGGCGCACCTGCGCCTGGTGGGTCACCTGGTGCTCGCGGCGGGTGCGACGACGGCCGAGGTACGCCGGCGGATCACCACGATCCTCCCGGACTACATGGTGCCGGCCGAGCTGCTCGCTCTTCCGTCACTGCCGCTGACCCTGAACGGCAAGCTGGACCGGTCCGCCCTGCCGCGCGCCCGCGGCCCGCTGCCGGGGTGCTCCGGCGGGCGCCCGCCGGAGCGCCCCGGCCCCGCGGACCCGGCCGCGGCGATGCTGGCCGTCTGGCGCACGGTGATCGGCTCCGACCTCGGCCCGGACGACCACTTCTTCGAGGTCGGCGGCAACTCGCTGCTCGCCGTGCGGCTGCTCACGGCGGTGCGGGACGCGGGCTTCGGCTCGGTGAGCCTGCGGGAGTTGTACGCGCACCCCAGTCCGGCGGCCCTCGCCGCCGGTCTGAGCGCCCCGGCCACCCCGTCGGCCGCGTCCGGCCCCGCCGCCCGCGGGTGAGAACCGGTTCCGGCCCCGCCGCGCGTGCGGCGGGGCCGGACGGTTCCTCGGCAGGTCCCGTCAGCGGTGCCCGGACCGGGGGCCGGGCTCCCAGAGCCTGGCGAGGTAGTCGATACCGGCCTTCACGCTCTCGTTCCGGGTCTCGAAGGCGATGATGCCCTTCCAGTCCCGCGCCCGGATGGTGTCCGTGATCGCCCGCATCGACAGGGTGCCCTCGTCGAGGGCGAGATGCGCGTCCTGGTCCCCGCTGTTGTTGCTCAGCGACAGGGCCGCTATCGACGACGCGAACTGCTCGAACGCCGGCACCGCGAGCGACTGGTTGACGTTCGCATGGCCGACATCCAGGATGAATCTGATCCCGGGAATCGCGGCGAGGGCCGCGGCGAAATCGGACTCCCTGGTGAAGACGTACGAGAACGGACGGTATTTCGGGTAGTAGGAGAGGTTCTCCAGCCAGACCGTGACGCCGCGTTCGCCCGCTTCCCGGACGACCACGGAAAGCAGGGAGAGGAACCGCTCCAGTGCGGCATCGCGCTGTGCCTTCGTCGGCCGGGGCTCGACGAAGGCGCCCCCGTGCACGATCAGCGCGGTGGCCTCCAGGCGCGCCGCCAGGTCGATCTCGCGTCGCAGGTACTGCAGGCTCGCCGCCTGGATCTCCGGGATCTCCGAGGCCAGCGGTGCCCGGAAGTTTCCGTGCAGGAGGGGCGCGAGCCCGTGCTCCGCGGCGGCCGCCACCAGGTTCCGGGCACGGCTCTCGGACCAGTTGTGCGGCATGTCCGACAGCAGACTCGCATCGATGTACCAGTGGCTGCACCCCTCCTCGTGTGCCGCCGTCAGTCCGTCCTCGGCGGCCAGGTAGCGCTGGACGGCGACGCCGGCGACAAAGGGCAGGGACCGCGTTTCATGCGAGCTTTTCACATTGCACCCACCTCGGGAGAATCTGGCTTTTCTTGCGGGGCCACCCATTTCACATGCCCGGCCACCAACAAATGCGGCAGGAATGGGGAAAAACCGTGCCAGCAGTCTAAGCACGCCGATCGCCGGGGAGGCGGCACAACCAGCGGCAGATGAGGGGAAGTTCACCGCACCGCACCGCCCCGCCCCGCCACCGCCGGGCCACCGGGCCGGCCCCAACGGGCCGCCCGCCACCGACCGGTAGCCACCCGGACGATCAACTCCCAAGCCACCAAAGGAAAATACGTCGCTCACTCCCGCCACGACGGGCTACGGTGTAGCCTCCGACCACCAGGTGATCTCCGGTCTTCGCACACGGACGACACACGGCGGGGGGCCGCCGAACCACTCAAACGGGGGAGGGGTATTGGTTCCGCACGACGACGGGTTCATCGAGCACGGCCACAGCCCGGCCGGCCCGACGGCAGACCGCGGCCTGCGCCTGCGCCTGCGCAGAGCGACGGCGGTCCGAAGAACGAGAGCGGCCCGGGCCTGCGCCCCGCGCGCGTGAGCGACCGCCGCGAACCCCCACCGGGCCGGCCCCAACACCCCCTCCCGGCCCCGGGATCCCGCTCGGCGCAGACCTCCCGCTCCCCCGTACCGACACGGCGCGGTGCCTCCCCGACCGGGAGCCCGCGCTCCGCCCGGGGCACACCGGCCCCAGCGGCCTCCCCACCTCCTGCACCCGGCGTTGGCACGTCAGGCGCCACCCGGCCGTCATCCACGACCATGACGGCCGGCCGACCAGAGAAGGACCCCCTGATGGAGCGATCGCGATCCGGCGTCGGTGGTGAGGACTTCGGACAACAGCTCCGGAAGTACCGTCAACGCTCCCGGCTCACCCAGACCGCGCTGTCCAACCTCTCCGCCGTCAGCGTGCGCGCCCTGCGCAATCTGGAGCAGAGTCAGGTGGCACTGCCACGCCCGGACACCGTGCGTCTGCTGGCGGACGCTCTGCGGCTGACCGCCCAGGAGCGCGTCTCGTTCGAGCTGGCGGCCGGCTGCGAAGCGGGCGAAGCGCTGTTCGAGGCGCTCGTCATGCCGGCCATCGCCAACGCGCGGCCGCTCCACGGGCGGGAGTGGGAGGTGAACACGATCGTCCGGCGGGTGCTGAGCGAGCACGAGCGCATCACCGCCGTGACCGGCTTCGGCGGCGTCGGCAAGACGCACCTGGCCGTGGCCGCGGCCCAGGCCCTCCACGCGCAGGCGGCCATGCCCACCGTCTGGGTGCCCCTGCGGCAGACGCCCGGCGGCCTCTCCGCGGGGGCGGCGACCCACCGCCGGGCCGGCAGTCCGCACCGGGCCCGGTCCCTCCGGGTGGAAGGGATGCTGACACGCGACGGCGAGAACCTCGACCAGCTCGTCCGGCTGGTCGAGGACCGGTCCGTCCTGCTGGTCCTCGACGGGAACGACGTGGGCCAGGTCCCGCGCGACACCCTGCGGACGCTGATGTGCGAATGTCCGAGACTGCAGATCCTGGAGACCGCGCGGACCCCGCAGGGATCGCCCGAGGAGTACCAGCTCGCACTGCGCCCGCTCACCCTCGCGGCGGCCACCGCACGCCCGGAGGAGATCACCACCGCGCCGGCCATGGCGCTGCTGCTCGAACTGATCACCGATCTCCAGCCCGGCTTCGACCCCGACACCACCACCCTGCGGATGCTCACCGAGATCTGCCACCGGCTGGACGGCCTGCCGAGAGCCCTGGAGGCGGCCGCCTCCTGGTTCACGATCGTCTCGGCGGACGAACTCCTCGGCATGGCCCGCAACGAGCCGCTGCTGCTCGCCACGCATCCCGGGGACCGCGCCGACGCGGTGGCGATGGTGCGGGACGCCGTGCTGGCGCAGCCGCTGCCCTACCGCAACCTCCTCACCCGCCTCTCGAACCGGCCCTGCCCGTGGACGGTCGAGACGGTGGTCGCGTACCTCGGCATGCCACGGGCACAGGCCGCACGCGCGGTCTACGCTCTGCTGCAGTGCGGGCTCATCACCAGAGTGACGTCACCCGTCGAACAGCGGGTGGGCTTCACCGTGCTCAACGCCGTCCGGGCCTATCTGCGGAGCATGCACGAAACCGCCGGCCAGGCCACGGCGGGGCAGCGCAGATGGCCCCGGTCCAAGGACTGCTCGACGGCGAAAGCCCTGCCGCGGCTCCCGGACCGGCAGTTGAGCGGCAGTTCACCCGCGCCCGTCGAGGACCGACCCAGACAGCTGGCACTGTAGACCGCGAGCCCGGACAGGTGCCACCCGAACAAGGCAGGACGAATCAGTGACCCAGCCGGCAACACCGCAGGCCGTCATGGCAAGGCCGAAGGACTCGCTCTGGCGGAACAAGAACTTCATGCTGCTGTGGTTCGGGCAGGGAGCGGGAACACTCGGTCCACGGATCGCGATCATCGCCCTGCCTCTCCTGGCGCTCGACGTCCTGCATGCCAGCACCTTCCAGGTCTCCCTGCTGACGTCGCTGAGCTGGCTTCCCTTCGCGCTGTTCTCGTTGCCGGCCGGCGTGATCGCGGAGCGGCTGGACCAGCGGAAGATCATGATCTTCTGCGATGTCGCCCGCATGCTGCTGATCCTCTCGGTCCCCCTGGTCGCCCTGGCCGACCGGCTGAGCCTGTTCTACCTGTACGCCGTCACCAGCGTGTCCGGCGTGCTGACCGTCCTGTTCACGGTCGCCTACCGCACCCAGCTGCCGAAACTGGTGAAGAGCACCCAACTGGTCGACGGCAACGGCAAGCTCGGCATGTGCGAGTCCCTCGCGGAGCTGATCGGGCCCGGCCTGGGCGGCACGCTGGTCGGGCTGGTCGGCGCCTCGCGCACGCTGTTCGCCAACGTCCTGACGTACGCCCTCAGCGCCCTGACCCTGGGCATGATCCGCGTCCCGAAGTCCGCGTCCGACGCACCGGGCGGTTCGAACCGCGTGTCCTTCAAGTCGGCCATGGGCGAGGGGCTCACGTTCGTCCGCCGGGAGCCCGTCCTCCGCAGGCTGCTGATCTGCACCAGTGTGACCAACTTCTTCGTGACGGCGACGTACTCGATCGCGGTCACCTTCATGCTGCGCGGCCTGGACGCGTCCCCGGCCGCCGTCGGTCTGGTGTTCACCCTGGGTTCCGTCGGCGGCCTGCTCACCGGCGCCTTCGCCCGGCAGATCTCCGACCGGGTGGGCTCCGCGCGCATCATCTGGGTCGCCATGCTGGTACCCGGCCCGCTGTACCTGCTGATGCCGCTGGCGATGGCGGGCTGGGGCATCGTGCTGTACGCCGTCGGCCTGGCCGCCCTGTCGGCCAACTCCACCCTGTTCAACACCGCGTCGATCTCCTACCGGCAACTGGTCTGCCCGCCCGACCTGCTGAGCCGGGTGAGCGCGGTCTACCTCTGGATCGCCTACGGTGTCATCCCGCTCGGCTCCCTGTTCGGCGGGGCGCTCGGCGCCTCGATCGGGCTCCGGCCGACCCTGCTGGTCTGTGTTCTGGGGATGTGGAGCGCCTCGCTGTTCGTGGTGTTCTCACCCCTTCGCACCATGCGTGACGTGCCGGTTCCCGTCACCGCGCTCAGCTAGCCACCGATCCTTCGGCCACGCTCCCGCCGCCGTTCCCCGTGGCATGACGCAGGCCGACTACCGAAGGGACATGACGGGCATGGCGGAACCGCCGAAGGACCTCGTCCGCACACCGCCGGCCGACTTCCCCGCGGCCGACTCCCCCGCGGCCGGACCGGTCGACCCGGCGGACCCGGCCGACATCCTGCTGGCCGTGTTCAAGGAGCATCTCGCCGTCGAGCAGATCGACCGGGACAGCAGGTTCTACGCGCTCGGCGGGGACTCGCTGATCGCGGTGCGTGTGGTCAACGCCGCGCGCGCCCGGGGAATCCCGGTCTCGCTACGGAATCTGATGGTCCATCAGACCGTTCGGGGCGTGATCGGCTCGCCCGCCGTGGTCGAGGCGCTGGCCGCCGGCGGCGGCGCCGACCGGAGCACCGCGGCGGAGACCGCCTTCTCCCTCCTCGACCCGGCGGACCGCTCCCTGGTCCCGGCGGGCGTGGTGGACGCCCTGCCCGCCTCGGCCCTCCAGGTCGGCATGCTCTATCTCTGCGAGACCAGCCAGGATCCGCTGCTCTACCACATCATGCACGGCTGGGAGGTGTGCGCGCCCTTCGACGAGAGCTGCTTCCGGACCGCCCTCGCGGAGCTCGGCCGCCGCCACCCGGCCCTGCGGACCTCCTTCGACCTCGGCGAACTCTCGGAACCGGCACAGCTGGTGTGGGAGCGGGCCGAACCGGCCCTGAGCGTCGACCGGGCCGCGGACGCCGGGAAGGCCGAGGCCCTGGTCCGCGACTGGCGTGACCGCCGGGCCGACACACCGCTCGACTGGCAGTCCCCGCCGCTGTTCCACTGCCAGGTGGTGGCCCTGCCGGCGTCCTTTCACGTCGCGCTCGCGGCACACCACGCCATTCTGGACGGCTGGAGTTTCAGCCGGCTGGCCGTGGAACTGATGACCCTCTACCACCTCGGGCTCGGCGGTCAGGGCGTCGAACTGCCCGGGCTCGCACCGGACGTGCAGCGCGACTTCATCGCCGCCGAGCGCGCGACGGCGGGCTCGGCGGCGGCGGCCGACCACTGGTTCGGACAGGCGAACGTTCCCGCGCTGCTGTTCGGCGCGGCGGCCTCCGGCCGGGTCCCCGATCCGCGGGAGCGCTGCGAGACCGCCCTCGCCCCGGAGCTCGTGGGCGCCCTGTCCGCCGTGGCCCGGATGCTCGGCGTCCCGGTGAAGTCCGTCGCGCTCGCCGCCCACGCCCGGGCCCTGGGGAGCTGGACCGGACGCGAGCACGACGTCGTCACCGGTGTCGTGTTCAACACCCGCCCGGAGAGCGCCGGTTCGGATCTGGCGGCCGGGCTCTTCCTCAACACCCTGCCGATCCGCTTCACGACGGTGGACGACACCTGGACGGGTCTCATCAGGGCGGCGGCCACCGCCGAGCGGGAGAGCGCCCCGTACCAGGCCTACCCCCAGGCCAGAGTCGTGGAGCGGCTCGGCCGCCCGGCCTTCGACGTCACCTTCAACTTCATGAACTTCCACGCCTACCAGGAGCTCGACCGCCTGGCGTCGCTGCCCACCCGCGGCTGGTGGCGCCGGGGCAAGCCCAGCTTCCCGTTCCACGTCAATGTCGAGATCACCGGCACCGACGGCCAGATACGGATCGGCTTCGACCCGGCCTTCGTGCCGCGGACCGCCGCGGAGGCCTACGCGGACCTCCTGCGGCAGTCACTGTCCGCGCTGGTGGCGAACCCGGTCAGCCCGGCCGCCCCGCCCGGGCCACCCAGGCCATCGGCGCCATCAGCGCCGTCTGCACCGCCCGCACCGAACGATCGGGGGATATGAGCGATGGCCGACGCCTCTCGGACCCGCTTCGCCGTGCTGTACGACGCGGGCGCGGTTCCCGCCGGGGAGATCGGTGCGGGCCTGGCCGACCTGGGCGACATCGTCTTCCTGGTGCCGCCGGAGTCCGCGCACGTGGACCAGCTCCGGCCGGTGATGGACCTGCTGGGCGAGGTCCGCACGCTCACCGGGGACACCGCGGCGGACACGGAGCTCGTACGGGAGATCGCTCCGGACGCGATCCTCACCTTCTGCGAGGAGATGATCCGCCCGGCCGCCGAACTCGCCGCCGCCGTAGGGCTTCCCGGTCAGTCGGTACGGACCGCCCGGCTCTTCACCGACAAGGGCGGGCAACGCCGCGCCCTGAGGGAAGCGGGCGTCGACACCACACGCACCCACGTGGTGGAGGACCTCGCGGACTGGCCCACCGCCCTCGGGGCGGTGGGCCTGCCCGCGATCGTCAAACCGGTGACCGGTTCGCGGAGCCGGGACGCCTACGCCATGTGGTCACCGCAGGACGCCCGCACCGTCCGGTCCCGGCTCGCGGACCTCGCCGCCGGCGGGTCGTGGTCCCCCTTCATCATCGAGGAGTTCCTCCCGGGCCGGCCCAGCGAGCCGTTCGGCGACTACGTGTCGGTCGAGAGCGTCTGCACCTCCTCGGGCATCACCCACCTGGTCCTCACCGGCAAGACCCCGGTCATGCCACCGTTCCGGGGGACGGGGCGGATCTGGCCCAGCCACCTGCCGGGCACCGAGGAACAGGAGATCTTCGACCTCGTCACCCGGGCACTGGAGGCCGTGGGATCCGACTTCGGCTTCGCCCACACCGAGCTGAAGCTCACCCCCGAGGGGCCGCGCATCATCGAGCTCAACGGGCGGATCTCCGGCCATGTGAACATGATGGCCCGCGAGTCCTGCGGGCTGGATCTGGTGCGCGTCGGGGCGCTGCTGGCACTCGGCGAGAAGCCCTGGCTGCCGACCTTCGACTTCGGCGGCAGGGTCCACTTCCAGTACAACAACCTCGCACCGCTGCTCCCCTGCCGGCTGGACGCCGTCCACGGAGCCGAGACCGTCCGGGGGCTGCGGGGGGTGACCGCCTACCGCAACTTCGTCCGTCCGGGCGACCGACTGCCCGGCGGCTCGGCGACGCTGACCCTGGACACCATCTCGGGTGTGGGCGACAGCCATGCGGCGGTGGCGCGCACCATCGACGAAGCCCGCTCGGCGCTCACCTTCGAGTTCCGCTTCGCGGACGGCGTCCGCCGGATCAACGGCCTGGACCTGCCGCGACATTGAGACGGGCCGGGCACCGGGCGCTACTCCACGGTCACGCTCTTCGCCAGGTTGCGCGGCTTGTCGACGTCCCGCTTCAGCGCCACCGCCGCGTGGTACGCGAGCAGTTGGAGCGGGATGTTGAGGAGCAGCGGGTCGAGCTCGGGCTCGCTCCTGGGGACGAGGATGCAGTGGTCGGCGAGCTTCGCCTCGGGCCTGCGGTGGGCGACGGCCAGCACCCGGCCGGAGCGGGCCTTGATCTCACCGAGCGTGGTGAGGTTCTTGTCGAGCAGCTCGTCGTCGGGCACCAGGGCGACGGTCGGCAGCGCGGAGCTGATCAGGGCGAGCGGGCCGTGCTTCAACTCGCTCGCGGGGTACGCCTCGGCGTGGACGTAGGAGATCTCCTTGAGCTTCTGCGCGCCCTCCCGCGCGACGGGGTAGCCGCGGACCCGGCCGATGAACATCATGCCCTCGGACCGCGCGTACTCGGCGGCGAGTTCGGCGATGGCGTCGTTCTGCGTGAGGATCTCCCGGATCTGCCCGGGCAGCGCCTTCAGACCGGCCACGATGCGGCGGCCGTCGGCGGGCGAGAGGTCGTGGATGCGCCCGAAGTGCAGGGCGAGCAGCGCGAAGGCGACCACCGTCGAGGTGAAGGCCTTGGTCGAGGCGACCGAGATCTCCGGGCCCGCGTGCAGGTAGATGCCGCCGTCGCACTCGCGCGCGATGGCGCTGCCGACGGTGTTGACGACGCCCAGCACCCGGCCGCCCTTGCGCTTGATCTCCTGGACGGCGGCCAGCGTGTCGTAGGTCTCGCCGGACTGGCTGACCGCGACGTACAGGGTGTCCGCCTCGATCACCGGGTTGCGGTAGCGGAACTCGGAGGCGGGCTCGCTGTGCGCGGGGATCCGGGCCAGCTCCTCGATCAGCTGGGCGCCCATCTCACCGGCGTAGTAGGCGGAACCGCAGCCGAGGATCTTGACCCGGCGGATCTCGCGCAGCTCGCGGGCGTCCAGGTTGAGGCCGCCGAGGTGGGCGGTGGCGAACCGCTCGTCGAGCCGGCCGCCGAGGGTGCGCTCGACCGAGCCGGGCTGCTCGTGGATCTCCTTGAGCAGGAAGTGCTCGTAGCCGCCGGTGTCGTAGGAGTCGGTCTCCCAGTCCACGGTGGACGGCTGGCGGTGCGTGGTGCGGGCGTCCTCGGTGAAGGTGCGGAAGCCGTCGGCGCGGACGGTGGCCAGCTCGCCGTCCTCCAGGTGGACGACCTGCCGGGTGTAGCGGACCAGCGCCGAGACGTCGGAGGCGGCGAACATCTCCTTCTCGCCGATGCCGAGGACGATCGGGCTGCCGTTGCGGGCGACCACGATGCGGTCGGGCTGGGCGGCGTCGAGCACGGCGATGCCGTAGGTGCCGACCACCCTGCCGAGCGCGGCGCGCACCGCGTCCTCCAGCTCGGCCCCGGCCGCGGCGTGGGCGGCGATCAGGTGGGCGAGCACCTCGGAGTCGGTCTCGGAACGGAAGACGGCGCCGTCGGCGGTGAGCCTGGCGCGCAGCTCGTCGGCGTTCTCGATGATGCCGTTGTGGACGACGGCGATCCGGTCGGCGTTGTCCAGGTGCGGGTGGGCGTTGGCGTCGCTGGGTTCGCCGTGGGTGGCCCAGCGGGTGTGGCCGATCCCGGTGGTGCCCTTGAACCGGGCGGGCACGGCGGCGGCGAGGTCGGCGACCCGGCCCTTGGTCTTGCGGACCTTCAGGCCGCCGGTGCGGCCGGTGACGGCGACGCCGGCCGAGTCGTAGCCGCGGTACTCCAGCCGGGCCAGCCCCTCCAGCAGAAAGGGGGTCGCGTCCTTGGGGCCGATGTAGGCCACGATTCCGCACATCTGGGTGGACTCCTTCACGAGGCGGGAAGAGGCGGGGGAAGCGGGCGGCCGGCGGTCAGCCGTAGACCATCCGGCGCAGCTGGCGGGCCGAGAGCCCGGGCGCGGCGACCCGCCTGGCGGGCAGTTCCTCGGCCAGCCGGGCGAAGATCCGCTCGTTGGTCAGGCCGCGCGCCTGCAGCTCACCGTGGCGGCGCCGGACGTACTCCTCGGTCGTCTCGGAGAAGTACGCCAGGACCTCCGCCACGACCCGCGCCGCCTCCCTGGGCCCGAGCGGGCTGGTCCGGGTGAGGTGGGCGAGCAGGTCTTCGTGAGGGTGCGGTGAGCTGGACACGAGCCAGGAGCCTAGGCCGCGCCCGGCGGCGAAACCAAAGATCTTGCCCGAATCCGGGCAGATCTCGGGGCTTTCGGCTCAATCGGGACCCGGAGTCGGTTCACCCCCTTCTCGCCCCACCCTTGTAGCGACCCCCGGTGGCGACGTAGCGTGATTCTCCGCATACGGATCGCAGACGCGTATCGGGAGACCGGAGGCTTGCAGATGTGCGGGATCACCGGATGGGTCGCCTTCGACCGCGACCTCACCGCCGAACGTCCGGTACTGGACGCGATGACGGCCACCCAGTTCTGCCGCGGCCCGGACGCCGGCGGAGTCCACCTGGAGCGGCACGCCGCACTGGGCCACCGCCGCCTCGCGGTGATCGACATCGAGGGCGGCACCCAGCCGATGACGGTCGAGCACGACGGCCGGGCCCTGGCCGTGCTCACCTACAGCGGCGAGGTCTACAACCACCGCGAGCTGCGCGCGGAGCTGGAGGCGACCGGGCACCGCTTCCACACCCGCAGCGACACCGAGGTCGTGCTGCACGCCTACCTCGAATGGGGCGAGGGCCTGGCCGAGCGGCTGAACGGCATGTTCGCCTTCGCCGTCTGGGACACCCGCAGCGAGGAGCTGCTGCTGGTCCGCGACCGGATGGGCATCAAGCCGCTGCACTACTGCCCCACCCCGGACGGCGTGATCTTCGGTTCCGAGGCCAAGGCCGTGCTCGCCCACCCGGCGGTCCGGCCGGTGGTGGACCTCGACGGCCTGCGCGAACTGCTCGCCGTCACCAGGACCCCGGGGCGGACGATCTACCGGGGCATCGCCGAGGTCCGGCCGGGCCATGTGGTCCGGATCCGCCGCACCGGGATCTCCGTCCGCCGCTACTGGGCCCTGGAGGCCCGCGAGCACACCCACAACCTGGAGACCACCGTCGCGACCGTCCGCGCCCTGCTGGACGACATCGTGCACCGCCAGCTGGAGGCGGACGTACCGCTCTGCTCGCTGCTCTCCGGCGGCCTCGACTCCAGCACCGTCACCGCGCTGGCCGCCAGGGCGCTGCGCGAGGCCGGCGCCGGCCCGGTGCGCTCCTTCGCGGTGGACTTCGTCGGCCAGACCGAGCACTTCCAGGCCGACGAGACCCGCCCGACCCCGGACCGGCCGTACGCCCGGCTGCTGGCCGACCACGTCGGCGCCGACCACAGCGTCATCGAACTGGACAGCGCCGCGCTCACCGACCCGGCGCAGCGGGCCACCGTGCTGCGCGCCCGGGACGCGCCGGGCGGCTTCGGCGACATGGACACCTCCCTGCTGCTGCTCTTCCGCAGCGTGCGCCGGAAGTCGACGGTGGCGCTCTCCGGGGAGTCCGCCGACGAGCTGTTCGGCGGCTACCGCTGGTTCCACGACCCGGGGATCGTCGCCGCCGACGACTTCCCCTGGGCGGCCGCGGCGGTCCAGCTCGGCGGCAGGGGCGCCAGGCCGCGCGAACAGCTGCTGGACGGCGGTCTGCTCGACAGGCTCGATCTGGACGGCTACCGGCGGGCCCGCTACCGCGAGGCGCTGGCCGAGGTCCCGCACCTGCCCGGCGCCGACCCGGTCGAGCGGCGGATGCGGGAGATCTCCTACCTCCACCTCACCCGCTTCGTCTGCATCCTGCTGGACCGCAAGGACCGGATGAGCATGGCCAACGGCCTTGAGGTGCGGGTGCCGTTCTGCGACCACCGGCTGGTGCAGTACGTCTTCAACACCCCCTGGGCGATGAAGACCTTCGACGGCCGGGAGAAGAGCCTGCTGCGTGCCGCCGTCCGGGACGTGCTGCCGCAGGAGGTCGCCGACCGGGTGAAGAGCCCGTACCCGGCCGTGCAGGACCCGCACTACCCGGCGATGCTCCGTGACGAACTGGCCGAGCTCGCCACCGACCCGGCCGCCCCCGTGCTCGCCCTGCTGGACCGGCGGCGGCTCGCCGACGCGCTCGCCCCGGACACCGACCCGCAGACCGTCCGGCTCGGCGTCGATCTGGCGCTGGACCTCAACGCCTGGCTGACGCGGTACCAGGTCTCCCTGGAGCTCTGACCGTTCCCCCGTACGGCGCGGCGGCCCCGCGCCATCCCGCTGCGCCGTACGGGTGGTGACCCCGGGCCATCCCGCGTCGTTGGGCAGGTGGGACGTGCGATAGCGTCGCCGACACCTCCCGAATGGCGGTCGAAAACGCGGAATCCCACCCCCCGTGCCGTCAGGATGGGAAGCGAACCGTCCGCCTCGATCCGCCGGGGGATCTCCGTCATGCAACCGCGAGCATTCGCGATTCTCACCGCTCTTCTGCTGGGGGTCCTGGGCCTGGGATCGGTGGCCGTCACCGACTGGACGCCCGCGCCCGCCGCCGCGGTGGGCGCCCCGGCCGCAGCGGGTGCGGCCGACGCCACCGGCCCGGCGGGCGTCGCGAGCGCCACCCCGACCGGCGACCCGGCGGTGTGGACCCGCTCGACGCTGCGCAACAAACTGATGACCGAGATGCAGGCCACCGACCCCGGGGTCGCGCTGGCCGACCTCGACCGGATCACCAAGCAGCTGCCGTACACCGTCCGGTTCTGCCACCCGATCGCCCACGAGCTCGGGCACGAGGCGGTGAAGCGGTTCAACGCGGACTTCCAGAAGGTCATCTCCTTCCCGCACGAGACCTGCGCGGCCGGCTATCTGCACGGCGCGGTCGAGGAGATGCTGAACGCCTCCCCGCAGCCCGAGGTGGACCTGCTGAAGCTCTGCGCGCCGACCAACATCGGGCCGTGCATCCACGGCGTCGGCCACGGCACCATGTTCGTCGCCAAGCAGGACGTGGCGGCCGCCCGGGCGCTGTGCGACAAGTTCCCCTCCGACCAGAACAAGATCCGGTGCTCGGAGGGGCTGTTCATGCAGCTCTTCGGCCCGGACGAGGAGGACGAGAAGGCGAAGGCCAACCTGCCCGCCGACAAGCTCGCCCAGGACCCGCTGTACCCGTGCAAGGACCAGCCGTCGCTGTTCCAGTCCGCCTGCTTCTTCTACGCGCCGACGTTCTACCTCTCGTCGCACGACTACCCGAACCACCCCGAGGTGTACGCCGACGCGCTGAAGTGGTGTCTGAGCGGCAAGGGCGCCGGCGGGGCCGTGGACTGCAGCCGGGGTGTCGGTTCGCGCACCATGAAGTACAACCTGGACCGCGAGGACTGGGCCGCCCAGCAGTGCGCGACGGCCGCCGACGGCTGGCAGCGCAAGGCCTGCGCCGAGGGCCTGGTCAGCTACTACACGGTCAACTACACCGACGGCGGCGCGGCCGGCCGGCTCTGCGCCAAGCTCACCGACAAGGAGATGCAGGGCTACTGCCGCTCGGCGAGCGGGCTCTCCGCCTCGCTCGACTGACGCCCTCCCCGACCGTTCCCCCCGGGGCCCGCGCCGCACGGCGCGGGCCCCTTCCGTAGGATCGGGCCTGATCACAGGTGCGCCGAGGACGCCGCGCCCCAGGCCCCCACCCGCTGGAGCAGCCCTCATGGACGGACCCGAGGACTTCCGCGCCGCCGCGCACGCCACCGCCGAGCTGGTCTCCGACTACCTCGCCGGGCTGCCCGACCGCCCGGTCTGGCAGCCGATGGACGACACCGCCCGGCAGGCCCTGCTGGACGCGCCGCTGCCCGAGGACGGCCGCCCGCTCGCCGAGCTCCTGGCCGTCATCGGCCAGGACGTCCTGCCGTACCCGATGGGCAACGGCAACCCGCGCTTCTTCGGCTGGGTGAACTCCGCCCCCGCCCCCGCCGGGGTGCTCGCCACCCTGGCCGCCGCCGCGATGAACCCCAGCTCGGCCGGCGGCGACCACGCCGACGTCCATCTGGAGCGCGCCGTGGTGCGCTGGATCGCCGAGCTGGTCGGTTTCCCGCACCCGGCCGGCGGCGGGCTGCTCACCTCCGGCACCTCGATGGCGACCATCGTCTGTCTGGCCGCCGCCCGCGACCGCGCCGCCCGGCAGGCCGGGTGGAACGTCCGGGAGGACGGCCTGGCGGGCCTGCCGCCGCTGGTCGGCTACGTCACCGGGGAGACCCACTCCTGTGTGCGCAAGGCCGCCGAGCTGCTGGGCCTGGGCAGCAGGCAGTTGCGCACCGTCGCCACCGACCCGGACGGGCGGCTCGACCTCGCCGATCTGCGGGCGGCGATCGAGCGGGACCGGGCCGCCGGGCTGCTGCCGTTCCTGGTGGTCGCCTCGGCCGGCACGGTCGGCACCGGCGCCGTGGACGCCTTCGGCCCGATCGCCGACCTCTGCGCCGAACAGCGCCTCTGGCTGCACGTGGACGGCGCGTACGGGGCGTTCGGCGTGCTGGACCCGGTGATCGCCCACCGCTACGCCGGGCTGGAGCGCGCCGACTCGCTCGCCCTCGACCCGCACAAGTGGCTGGGCGTGCCGGTGGACTGCGGTTGCGCGCTGGTCCGCGACACCGAGGAACTGCGTGGCACCTTCAGCCTGGTGCCGTCCTATCTGCGCGACGAGGCGGCCGGCGCGCTCGGCTGGTTCTCCGAGTACGGCAC
This sequence comes from Kitasatospora sp. NPDC088351, assembly GCF_040685575.1. Lineage (NCBI taxonomy): Bacteria > Bacillati > Actinomycetota > Actinomycetes > Kitasatosporales > Streptomycetaceae > Kitasatospora > Kitasatospora sp. NPDC088351. The sequence continues at coordinate 98,204 of NZ_JBFBIL010000021.1, forward strand.
CGAGCAGACCCGCCCGTTCCGCGCGCTCAAGGTGTGGGCCACCATCGCGCACCGGGGCCGGGCAGGGCTCGCCCAGGACATCGCCCGGTGCACCGAACTGGCCCGCCACCTCGGTGAACTCATCGAGGCCGACGAGGAGTTGGAGCTGCTGGCACCGGTGCAGACCTCGATCACGGCGTTCCGCCACCGGGCCGCCGGACTGGACGAGGCCGCCCTGGACGCGCTCAACCGGGAGCTCCCGGTGGCGGTGCAGCGGCGCGGGCGGGTCTTTGTCACCGGCGCCCGGCTGGCCGGCCGGGAGATGCTGCGCGCCTGCCTGCTCAACGCCGCGACCACCGAGGCGGATCTGGAGCTGCTGCTGGCCGAGGTGAAGGCGGCGGCGGCCGAACTCCTCGGGCGAACGGCCCGGTGACCGCGGCCCGCCACCGAGGCCCGGAGACATTTACCGACAGGTCACGGGGGATTCGTGATCGCGAAACACCGAGGCGGCAGATTGATGCCATGGAGCACCCGGAGAAGCTGACGACGACCGAACAGACCGGACAGGCAGGACAGGCCGGGCAGACCGGGCGGACCGGGACCCCGCCGCCGGCCCCCTCCCGTGCCCGGCGGCGCGGCGCCAGAGGCCACCGCTGGCGCCGCGACTCCGTGGAACTCGCCGCGGTCTTCCTCTCGGTGACCACCGCCGACCTGGTCGCCAAGATCGTCGTGGACGGTCCGGACGGCCCGGTGGTGCTCGCCGCCTCGGCCGCCGCCCTGCTCGCCACGGCGCTCTTCCACACCTGGTGGTCACAGCGCCACCAGCTGCACGGGCCACCGGGCCCGGACGATCCGGCGCCCTCCGCCACGCCCGGACCGCAGGGCCCCCTGGACGAGTTCGAGCCGACCGCGCTCTGGCGGGTGCGCACCACCGTGCCGGACTCCCCCGGCAGCCTGGCCCGGGTCTGCACGGCCTTCGCCGAGCGGCAGGTGAACATCGTCTCGATGCAGTCGCACCCGCTGCCCAGCGGCGCCGTGGACGAGTTCTTCGTCCGCGCGCCGCGCTCGCTCACCCGGGCCGGCCTGGCCGCACTGGTGGCGACCGCGGGCGGCCACGACATCTGGACCGACCCGGCCGACGCACACGATCTGGTGGACGTTCCCACGCATGTCCTGGCACTCGCCACCCGCACCGCGCTGGACGCCGCCGAGCTGCCGGTCGCGCTGCGGCAGTTGTTCGGGCAGTGCGCCATCCGGCAGTACCCGGGCGCGGGCGGGCGGTCCGGCGCCGGGGTGGACGGGCATGTGATGCGGCTGCCCGTGCCGTCCGGGGACCTGATCGAGCTCACCCGCCCGCACCTGCCGTTCACCCCGACCGAGTTCGCCCGCGCCCAGGCCCTGGTGGAGCTGGACACCCTGCTCGGCCCCCGGGTGCCGGACGTCCGGGCCCGGCTGACACTGCCGGCCGGGGCGGACCTGACCGTGCGGCGGGCGGACACCGGCGACAAGGAGGCGGCGCTGGCCATGCACCACCGCTGCTCCCCCGACACCCTGCGCAAGCGCTACCACGGCCCGGTCCGGGACGCCGACCGCTACCTGGACCACCTGCTGGACGCCCGGCACGGCCAGACGCTCGCGGTGGAGACCTCCGACGGGCGGATCGTCGCCCTCGGGCACCTGATGTGGGACGACGACGGCGCCGAGGTCGCGGTACTGGTCGAGGACGCCTGGCAGCGGCGCGGGCTCGGGCTCGACCTGATGCGGCGGATGGCGGCGCTGGCCCTGGAGGCCGGGGTGGAGACGGTGTACGCGGTCACCCAGTCCTCCAACACCGGTCTGATCACCACCATGCGCAAGCTCGCCGCGCCGCTGGACTACCAGGTCGAGGAGGGCACCCTGGTGATCACCGCGCACCTGGCGGAGGCCACCGAGGAGCTCCCCGTCCCCTGGCCCACCCGGCCGGGCGGGTAGCACCCGCCCCCGGATCTTCACCACACCCTCACCCGGGCCGGACGGCGACCTCGCCGCCCGGCCCGCGGCACTCCCCCGCCGGGAACCGGCCCGGCTCCGGGAGCGTCCCCACGGACGAACGGCCCGTTTGCCCACCACCCGTCCTGACGTGGCGTCAGGTGGCCCGCCACCCGGCCGTCGCGGCCGTCGCAGCTGGCCGCACGGGGTCCGGAGGGCCGATCCGGGCGGCGGAGTCGGTAGGCTGGCCCCGTCCCCGCCGTCCGACGGCCTGTTATCCGGTCCCGGGCGGTGCCGCAGCAAGGAGGAACCACTGAGCATGGCAGGCACCGAATCGGAGCCCACAGGCGCACGCGACGCCTCGCTGCCGGCCCGCGCCAAGATCGCGGTCACGGCCGGCCGGGTGGCCGCCGTCCTCTCGCAGAAGGCGGGCCGCGGCAGCGGCTCGGTGATCGGCGGCAAGATCGCCCTGAGGCTCGACCCCGATCTGCTCGCCACCCTCGCCGACCACCTGGACGTGGTGCTGGTCAGCGCCACCAACGGGAAGACGACGACGACCCGACTGATCGCCGAGGCGCTGCGCGCCGCCGGCCCGGTGGTCTCCAACGCCCTGGGCGCCAACATGCCGGCCGGCATCACCTCCGCCCTGGCCGGCGGCTCGGACGCCCGCTTCGGCGTCATCGAGGTGGACGAGAAGTACCTGGCCGGGGTCGCCCGCGACACCCGTCCCAAGGCGATCGCCCTGCTCAACCTCTCCCGCGACCAGCTCGACCGCGCCGCCGAGACCCGGATGATGGCCGAGAAGTGGCGCGAGGGCCTCCAGGACACCGAGGCCGTGGTGATCGCCAACGCGGACGACCCGCTGGTGACCTGGGCCGCCTCCTCCTGCAAGAAGGTCGTCTGGGTGGCCGCCGGGCAGGCGTGGAAGGAGGACGCCTGGTCCTGCCCCGCCTGCGGCGGTGTGATGCAGCGCCCCGGCGACGACTGGTTCTGCCAGGAGTGCGGCTTCCGGCGTCCCAACCCGCACTGGGCGCTCCAGGGCACCCACGTCATCGACCCCCAGCGCGGCGCCTGGCCGATCCAGCTCCAGCTGCCCGGCCGGGCCAACCTGGCCAACGCCACCAGCTCCGCCGCCGTCGCGGCCGTCTTCGGCGTCTCCCCGCAGGTGGCGCTCGAGCGCATGCGGTCGGTGACGGCCGTGGCCGGCCGCTACGACGTGGTCCAGTACCAGGGCCGCGACATCCGTCTGCTGCTGGCGAAGAACCCGGCCGGCTGGCTGGAGACCTTCTCGCTGATCGACGGCCCGCCGGCGCCGGTCATCCTCTCCGTCAACGCGCTCGACGCCGACGGCACCGACACCTCCTGGCTCTGGGACGTCGACTACGAGCGCCTCGCCGGGCACCCGGTGTTCGTGATGGGCCAGCGCAAGCTGGACCTCGCGGTCCGCCTGGAGGTCGCCGGGCTGCAGTTCCACGTAGTGGACTCGCTGGAGCAGGCCGTCCGGATGGCCCCGCCCGGCCGGATCGAGGCGATCGCCAACTACACCGCCTTCCAGCAGCTGCGGAAGGCCGTGGCCGGCTGATGCCGGCCCAGCAGCCCCATCGAGTGATCGTGACGGAAGGCCTTCGAGGATGAGTGAGAGCAGCCTGCGCGTGGTCTGGGTCTACCCGGACCTGCTCAGCACCTACGGCGACCGGGGCAACGCCCTGGTCGTGGAGCGCCGGGCCCGCCAGCGCCATCTCAATGTGACCAGGATCGACGTCCGCTCCGACCAGGCGGTGCCCACCAGCGGGGACATCTACCTGATCGGCGGCGGCGAGGACCGCCCGCAGCGACTGGCCGCCGAGCGGCTGCGCAACGACAGCGGGCTGGTCCGGGCGGCCGAGAACGGCGCGATCATCTTCGGCGTCTGCGCCGGCTTCCAGATCCTCGGCCACGAGTTCATCAACGACCTCGGCGCGCGCGAGCCGGGTCTCGGCCTGCTCGATGTCTGGACCACCCGCGGCGAGGGCGCCCGCTGCGTCGGCGACGTGCTCGCCGACGTCGACCCGCGCCTCGGTCTGCCGCAGCTGACCGGCTTCGAGAACCACCAGGGCATCACCCACCTCGGCCAGGGCGCCAAGCCGCTGGCCACCGTCACCGTCGGCCAGGGCAACGGCACCGGTGACGGCACCGAGGGCGCCTGGCGGGACACCGTGCTCGGCACCTACCTGCACGGCCCGGTGCTGGCCCGCAACCCCGCCCTGGCGGACCTGCTGCTCAAGCTGGCGCTGGACGTGAACGCCCTGCCGCCGGCCGACACCACCTGGTACGACGCGTTGCGCGCCGAGCGCATCGCGGCCACGTCGCGCCCCGCCTAGTCACTCCGTCCGCCCCGTCCCGGGTGCCCGCGATGCGGTCACCCGGTTCGCGGGCGGGTCCGGACGTACGACAATGGGGCTGCCAGCTGCACACCCTCCTCGGCAGCAGGCTGCACTTCCCCGCGGGGGCGCCGACGGCGCCGCTCCCGCGTCGGCTCCTGCCCGGCCGGACGCAGGGGCCGTATGCTCGACTTCACGGCCGTTTTCGGACGTTCTGTCCGGATCGACCGGTCCTTCACCCCTCGGTCATCTCCCCGCCATCTCGGCGTGGGGTCCGACCACTACGGTGACGGTCGTCGTCCCAGCCTGGTAGTCCGGCCGTTCCTCGGTTCTGCTCGGGAGTTGCAAAGCAATGCGTATTGGAGTGCTGACCAGCGGCGGTGACTGCCCCGGCCTGAACGCGGTGATCCGCTCCGTGGTTCACCGGGGGGTGGTCGACCACGGCGACGAGATCATCGGGTTCGAGGACGGCTGGCGCGGTTTCCTGGAGGGCGTCCACCGACCCCTGACCCTGGACTCGGTAAGCGGCATCCTGGCCCAGGGCGGCACCATCCTCGGCTCCTCCCGGGTGCAGCCGAGCCACCTGCGCGACGGCGTCGAACGGGCCAAGCGGTACTGCGCGGACCTCGGCCTCGACGCGGTGATCCCGATCGGCGGCGAGGGGACGCTCAAGGCCGCCAAGCTGATGAGCGACGCCGGCCTGCCGATCGTCGGCGTGCCGAAGACCATCGACAACGACATCGCCTGCACCGATGTCACCTTCGGCTTCGACACCGCCGTCTCGGTCGCCACCGAGGCCCTGGACCGGCTGAAGACCACCGCCGAGTCGCACCAGCGTGTGATGGTCGTCGAGGTCATGGGCCGGCACACCGGCTGGATCGCGCTCAACGCGGGCATGGCGGCCGGCGCCCACGCGATCGTCGTCCCGGAGCGCCCGTTCCACATCGACAAGCTCACCGCCGTCGTCCGCGAGCGCTTCGACCGGCAGAAGAAGTTCGCGATCGTGGTCTGCGCCGAGGGCGCCAAGCCCGAGCCCGGCACCATGCACTGGGAGGAGGGCACCAAGGACATCTACGGCCACGAGCGGTTCACCGGCATCGCCACCCAGCTCTCCCGCGAGCTGGAGCACCGGCTCGGCAAGGAGGCCCGCCCGGTGATCCTCGGCCACACCCAGCGCGGCGGCACCCCGACCGCGTACGACCGGGTGCTGGCCACCCGCTTCGGCTGGCACGCCATCGAGGCCGTCCACAAGGGCGCCTTCGGCCACATCACCGCTCTGCAGGGCACCAACATCAACCTGGTGCCGCTGGGCGAGGCCGTCGCCGAGCTGAAGACCGTCCCGCAGGAGCGTTACCTGGAGGCGGAGACGGTCATCTGACCGGCCCCCGACCTTCTTGCACCCGGCCCCCTGGCACCGCGCACCGTGCACCGCGCCAGGGGGCCGACGCGTACCGCCCGGGGCAGCGCGCCGCGCTGCCGGCCGACCTGCACGCCCGGTCAGCGTGACCGGGGTGCCCGCCGGCACCCCACTCACGACCGGAAGGGACCAACCGATGGAGATCCTCGCCTACGGTGTACAGGCCGACGAGCGGCCGCTGCTGGAGAAGGCCTTCGCCGGCCGCCACGGCCTCCGCTGCCTGGACGTCTTCCTCAACCGCGACACCGCCCCACTGGCCGCCGGCTACCCGGCCGTCAGCAGCAGCGTCAACGCCGTCCTGGACGCCGAGACGCTCACCGTCCTCGCCGCCGGCGGCACCCGGCTGATCGCCCAGCGCTCCACCGGCTTCAACAACATCGACCTGGACGCCGCCGCCGAACTGGGCCTCACCGTCGCCCGGGTCTCCTACTACAGCCCGTACGCGGTCGCCGAACACGCTTGGGCCCTCGCCCTGGCCGTCAACCGCCGACTCACCCGCGCCGCCAACCGCACCCGCGAGTTCGACTTCCGCCTCGACGGCCTGCTCGGCCGGGACATCCACGGCATGACCGTCGGTGTGATCGGCACCGGCAAGATCGGCGAATGCTTCACCCGGATCGCCGCCGGCTTCGGCACCGAACTCCTCGGCTGGGACATCGCCCCCAACCCCGCCTGCCTGGAACTCGGCATGACCTACACCGAACTGGACGACCTGCTCACCCGCGCCGACCTGATCAGCCTGCACGTCCCCCTGCTGCCCGCCACCCGCCACCTGATCGACGCCGCCGCCCTCACCCGGATGAAGGACGACGCCATCCTCGTCAACTCCAGCCGCGGCGGCCTCGTCGACAGCGCCGCCCTGGTCGAAACCCTCCGGGCCGGCCGCCTCTCCGGCGTCGGCCTCGACGTCTACGAGGAGGAGACCGGCGTCTTCTTCACCGACCGCTCCATCCACGGCATCACCGACGACGTCCTCGCCCGCCTCGTCACCTTCCCCCAAGTCCTCGTCACCAGCCACCAGGCCTACTTCACCCACACCGCCGTCGGCCAGATCATCGACGCCACCGCCCGCAACATCGACGACTACGAAGCCGGCCGCCGCAACGAGAACACCCTCGTCCCCACCGCGAACGCCTGACCCGCCAACAGTCAGACGCCGAGAACCCGGCACAGACAGCGCGCGTCGCCCCCGGAGTCCCGGCCCTGCCCACGACAAGATCATCAGGCTTCACCCCGCCGGACCGGAAGGTCCAGCGTGAACTGCGCGACCAGAAAGGTGCCGCCGATGCGCGTGGAGATACTGCTCGTCCCGGACTGCCCGAACGGGCCGGTGCTCAAGGAACGGCTGGCGCTCGCCCTGGCCGGCCGCAGCGACGTGGAGGTTGCCGAGCACGTCGTCGAGGACCAGGCGGAGGCCGAACGCCGGGGCATGCACGGCTCGCCGACGCTGCTGGTCGACGGCCGCGACCCGTTCGCCGCTCCCGGCACCGCGGCCAGTGTGTCCTGCCGGCTCTACCGCGGCGCGGACGGCCGGATCGGCGGAGCGCCGTCCGTCGAGCAACTGCGGCAGGTCCTCGGCACCACCGCCACCGCGGGCGCGGACCGGCCGTCAGGCCGGACCGGTGGGGATCCGAGACTTGTCGATTATCGATATGCCCCCTAGCCTGGGCATATCGATAATCGATGGGGAGGCATGCGGTGAACACGCGACTCACGAGGACCCTGGCCTCGGTGACTTTTGTGCTGGCGGTGTTCTGCGGACTCGCCTTCATCGGCAAGGGGGTCACGCACACGCTCGACAACGGGGCGGTCTGCGTACAGACGGACTTCTGGCGCAATGCCTCACTGGCGCCGGACAGCCTGCCGACCGGCAAGGGCCTGGAGGCGTCCAGCAGTGCCACGCGCCTCTGCCAGGACAGTCCCTCCGTGGGTCAGCGCGCCGCCGACCTCGGGGGCGAACTGCCCTGGCTGCTGTTCGGCTCCCTCGCGCTGCTGCTCTTCTCCCGGCTGTTGAAGGCCGTCCTGCTGCAGGGACCGTTCACCGACGCGGTGTCGCAACGGCTCTCCGTTCTCGGCTGGTTCGTCGCCGTTGGTACGCCGCTGGCCGGCCTCGTCGTCGGCTGGTCGCAGTCCTGGCTCGTCGGGAGCATGGCGCCGGTCGTGGGTTCCGGGCCGACGGTCTCCGGGCCGCAGGTGCTCGTCGTCGCCGGCCTCGCCGCAGTGATCATGGGGAAGATCATGCGCGACGGCGTGCGCATGCGAGAGGACCTCGAAGGGACCATCTGATGCCCGAAGAGGAACTCCACACGATCCGGATCCACCTCGACCGGCTCCTCGCCGAGCGCGGCATGACGCTCACCGAACTGTCCGCGCAGGTGGGCATCACCGTCGTCAACCTGTCCGTGCTCAAGAACGGGCGGGCCAAGGCCATCCGTTTCTCGACCCTGTCGAGGATCTGCGACGTCCTCCGGTGTCAGCCAGGAGACCTGATCACCCATGATCCCGCCGAGTCGGCCTAGCCGGTCATCCCCGGCAGGGTCCACCGGGGAGTGGCCAGGCCGTTCCTCCGCGGCAACTCGTCGTCCGTCGTCCTCGTCGTCCTCGTCGGCCGAGGGAGTTGAAGCACACCCGCTCGAACTCCTCCGCATCGGCGAAACCCGCTGCCGCCGGCTGGAAGCCTGAAACCCCACCGGCGAGGTCACCGGTCAGAAGTCGACCGGATCGCGGCTGATCGGGCAGGTCATGCAGTGACCGCCGCCGCGGCCCCGGCCCAGTTCGGCGCCGACGATGGTGATGACCTCGACTCCCGCTTTGCGCAGGAGGGTGTTGGTCTGAGTGTTGCGGTCGTAGGTGACGACCACGCCCGGTTCCAGTGCGACGGCGTTGTTTCCGCTGTCCCACTGCTGACGCTCGGATGCGTAGACGTCGCCGCCGGTCTCGATCACCCGCAGCCCGGACAGCCCGAGTGCCCCGGCGACGACGTCGACGAAGGGGCGGGAGCCCTCGTCGGTGATCTCGACACCGGGGGCGGTGTCGCTGGGCCGCAGGGAGAACGTGTGGACGCCGTCCATGATGTTCGGGTAGAGCGTGACGATGTCGCGGTCGGCGAAGGTGAACACCGTGTCGAGGTGCATGGCGGCGCGGAGCTTGGGCATGCCGGCCACTACCACCTGCTCGGCCGCACCGTTGTTGAACAGTGCGGCCGCGACCTGGGTGATCGCCTGCCGCGAGGTGCGCTCGCTCATGCCCATCAGGACGACGCCGTTGCCGACCGGCATGATGTCGCCGCCTTCGAACGTCGCCTGCCGCCAGTCCTGTTCGGGGTCTCCCCACCACACCGTGGAGCCGGCGTAGTGCGGGTGGAACGTGTAGATGGCCTTCATCAGAAGGGTCTCGTCGTGTCTGGCCGGCCAGTACAGCGGGTTGAGGGTGACACCGCCGTAGATCCAGCAGGTTGTGTCGCGGGTGTAGAGGGTGTTCGGCAGGGGCGGCATGAGGTACTCGCGGATGCCCGTCGACTCACGGGCCAAGGCGATGTAGCCGGGGCGGAAATCGCCGGGGAGGTCGGATACGGCCAGGCCGCCGATCAGGTACCGCGCGAGTTGGCGCGGTTCCAGGGACTCCAGGAAGGCCCGCGTGCCGTCGATGAGTCCGATGCCGACCTCGTTCGCGATGATCTTGCGGTCGAGCAGCCACGACTTCGCTTCGGGGATCGCCATCGTCTGGGCGAGCAGGTCGTGCAGTTCGACGACGTCGATGCCGCGCTCGCGGAGCTTGTTGACGAAGTCGGCGTGGTCGCGCTGGGCGTTCTCCACCCACAGCACGTCGTCGAAGAGCAGTTCGTCGGCGTTGCTCGGAGTGAGCCTGCGGTGCGCGAGTCCGGGCGCGCAGACCAGGACCTTGCGCAGCTTGCCGACCTCGGAGTGGACGCCGTGCGCCGACGTGGCCGTGCTGGTCGGGTGTTCCATGGAGGGGCCTTTCCGTCTGGGGTGTGTCTTGGCGTTCACAGGCTGATCCAGCCGACTGCCAGGGCGATCACGCCGATGACCGCGCCGGCGATCGAGACCGCGAGGATGACGAGTTCCGCGGGCGAGAACAGGCTTCTGCCCTGCTCGCGCCGGGCCATCACGAACAGGATCGTGGCGGGTGCGTAGATGATGAAGGACACCAGGAGGAACTTCGGACCGGCCGCGTAGAGCAGGAACGCCGTGTAAATGGTGGCGAGCGCGCTGACCACCAGGTCGCGGGAGAACCCTTCGCGGCGTTCCGTGCGGGAGTCCGGCTTCAGCACGATCTTGAGCGCGTAGGCCGCCGCGAGGAGGAACGGGATCAGGGACAGCGCGCTGGTCAGATCGAGAGCGAGGTTGAACGCGTCGTCGGAGAACAGGGTGACGATCAGGAAGACCTGGGACAGGGCCGTCGTCATCACCAGCGCCGGAACCGGAACGTCGCCGGCGCTGGAGCCGCGCAGGAACCGTGGCATGTCGTCGTCCTTCGCGGCGACGAACAGGACCTCGGCGGCCATCAGTGTCCAGGCGAGGTAGGCCCCGAGCACGGAGACGATCAGGCCGACGCTGATGAACACCATGCCCCAGGTACCGACCGCCAGCTCCAGTACGCCCGCCATCGAGGGCTGGCGAAGCTGAGCAATCTCGCCCATCGGCGCGATGCCGTAGGACACGATGGTCACCGAGGCGAAGACGGCGAAGACGCTCAGAAAGCCCAGGACCGTAGCGCGCCCGACGTCCTCGCGCCGTTCCGCGTGCCGCGAATAGACGCTGGCACCCTCGACGCCCAGGAACACGAACACCGTGGCCAGCATGGTTCCCCGGACTTGGTGGAACAGGGAGCCCGCGTAGTCGGCGCCCGCGAAGTTCTCGGCGAACACGTGCGGTTTGAGATAGAACAGCGCCAGGACGATGAAGACCACGATCGGGACGACTTTGGCGACGGTCACGATCTTGTTGACCGCCGCCGCCTCCTTGACCCCGCGGCAGATGAGCAGGAAAAAAGCCCACAGGCCGACCGAGGACAGGGCCACGGCAAGCAGTGTGTCTCCGTCGCCGAGCGCCGGCGCGATCGCCCCGATGGTGGACATGATCAAAACCCAGTACGTCACGTTGCCGACGCACGCGCTGGCCCAGTACCCGAATGCTGCGAAGAAGCCGAGGTACTCGCCGAACCCGGCTTTGGCGTAGGCATAGACACCCGCGTCGAGATCGGGTTTGCGAACAGCGAGGGTCTGGAAGACGAAGGCGAGCATCAGCATGCCGGTACCGGCGACCGCCCAGGCGATCAGAGCACCTCCCACCCCGGTCTCCTGGGCGAAACGGCTCGGGAGCGAGAACACGCCGGCGCCCACCATCGAGCCGACGACCATCGCGGTCATGGTCGGCAACGAGAGTTTGGCAGCCGCCGGCGTCTCGGCAGGGGTGTCGGCGTTGGTCATCTCTTCTCTTCCCTACTCTGTGCGGCGTGGCGCAGGCACGGGCCGCCCTGCCGCTGAAGGTCGATCGGGGGCTCTGCCGGGGCCGGTTCGATCCTTCGCGGTCCTGAAACCGGTGATCGCGTCGGACACGCTCAGCGCCGGGCCGGCGCGGCGGAAGACGCGGCACGGCGGCAATGACAGCACCGGCACGCCCGCAACGGCACCCGCGAAGGCACCGCAGGAGCTCCACAGGACGGGCGGGGAGGTCGCCATGACCACGGGGATAACGGCATCCGCCAGGGCCGGCTCGCGCTCAGGATGCCGCATCTCGGTCCCCGCATCTCCTGCCACGCCACCCGGCCCAGGCCCGTCCCGCGTGTCCCGGTCCCGGTCCCGGTCCCGCACGCTACCGACCGGCTGACCTGAATGCCCGCAATGACTGACGATGAGTCAATTGTGTCGGGTGAAAGACATGGCCCTCCAGGCGTGGCGAAGGGCGGACACGGCTGTTCTCGGACCTCGGGGCGGAGGCGGAGGCGGCGATCGGGGCGGAGGCGGCGCGGCTGGCGGGCTGGCTCGGCGAGGTGCG
>NZ_JBFBIL010000022.1:0-108898 GCF_040685575.1 Kitasatospora sp. NPDC088351
GGACGCGGGGGTCGTCGTGGAGGGTCTGCAGGGTGGTGGCGCCGCCCATGGAGTGGCCGAACATGCCGACGGTGGCGGGGTCGAGGGCGGCGGCGAGGCCGGGGGGCGGGGGACGGTGGCCGGCGTCGGGACTGGTGCCGGTGGCGGCGAGGGCGGTCAGCCGGTCCAGGACGAGGCGGGTGTCGGCGGCGCGGTAGGCGACGATGCCGGCATCGGTCATGGCGTGGACGGCGGCGGTGTTGCGGACTTCGAGGCGTCCGCCGGGGAATTCGACCTCGCCGGAGTCGAAGGTGTGGTCGATGGCGGCGACGATGTAGCCGCGGGAGGCGAGTTCCTCGGCCAGGGCGGTGTCGAAGCCGCGGTCGCCGCGTGAGCCGGGTGAGTAGAGGACGACGGGGTGGCGGGTGGTGTGGTCGGCGGGGGCGTCCTGGTGGCCGTGGGTGAGCGGCCAGGTGAGGCGGCCGGCGGGGGCGCCGAGGTAGTCGGATTCCAGGTGGGCCGTTTCGGCGGGGTCGCCCAGGGGGCGGCGGGGTGGCCGGCGGTGGTGGTGGCGGGGTACCAGAGCTGGGTCTTGAGTTCGCGGGGCCGGGGGGTGGGGGCCCAGAGGTCGGGGCGGGTGGGGTCGGTCAGGTGCAGGGTGGTGGTGCCGACGGGGTGGGGTCCGGTGGGCGGGGGCAGGGCCAGCTGGATCGACACGGCCCCGGCGGGTACGGATGCCGCAGCGGCGGCGGTGGCGGTGGCGGTGGGGAGGGTGGTCAGGAGGGCGGTGGCGGCGAGCAGGGCGGCGGTCAGGGTCCGCTCGGGCCTGTGGTGACGGGTCGTCATGGTGGTCTGTCCTCGGGGTGGCCGGCGCGTGGTGCGGGTTCCACCGTGCCCGGGGTGCGGGGGCGGGCGCGTCCGGCCACGGCCGGGGATCGGGGGCGGCGGGTACGACCCGGGACATAGGCCTGTGGTGCGATGCGAGGGGGTGTGGGGCGTCGCCGGGCCGGCGCGACGGCCACCCCGGGGGCGGGGCCGGCCCGCGCGGCCGGGGCGGGGGCGGGGCGGTGTGCGCCGGCGGGCCGGGCCTGACCGGTGGCCCGGGCCGGGGGCTCACGGCGTGCGGGGCTCCCCGGCGGGCTCGGCGGCGGCCGGGGGTTCGGCGGGGGCCAGGGAGGCCAGGAGGGCGTCGAGGAGGCCGGGGAAGCGCGCGTCGAGGTCGGCGCGGCGCAGGCTGACGAAACGGTTGCGCCCGGCCACACGGGTGCTGGTGACGCCGGCCTCGCGCAGGACCCGCATGTGATGGGAGACGGTCGACTTGTGGAGGTGGTCCAGGCCGAGGTGGCGGGGGTCGCAGGAGTGCTCGGCGCCGTCGGCGTAGGAGGCGAGCAGGCGCATCCGGACGGGGTCGCCGAGGGCGTGCAGCACCGCGACCAGGTCGATGCCGTCGCTGTCGGGCTGGGGCAGCCGTTCGTCTTCCATGGCCGGTCGTCCTCCTGTGGCTCCTGCGGCGGCTCCCCGCGGCGCGGTGGTGGTGCGCGATGGTTTGACAATCATCCACCAATCCCTAATGTTTGACGAGCGTCAAACTGTTGCCCGTTCGTCCAACAGGGGGGAACCCATGCCCGTACGCCTGCTCCTGCTCGCCCTCGGCACCTTCGCCATGGGCACCGATTCGATGGTGATCGCCGGGATCCTCGGCCCGGTCGCCGGCGATCTGGGGGTCTCCGTCCCGGCGGCGGGCCAGCTGGTCACCGTGTTCGCGCTCGCGTACGCGCTGCTGGCGCCGCTGCTCGCCGCGCTGACCGCCCGCTGGCCCCGCCGGCGGCTGCTGCTGAGCGCGCTGGCCGTGTTCACCGCGGCCAACGCGCTCAGCGCGCTCGCGCCCGGCTACGGGTTCCTGCTGGCCACCCGGGTGCTGGCGGCGGCCGGGGCCGCCCTCTACACCCCGACCGCCAACGCGGTGGCCACCACACTGGTGGGCCCCGAGCGGCGCGGGCGGGCACTGGCCACGGTACTGGGCGGGATGACGGTGGCCACCGCGCTGGGCGTGCCGCTGGGCACCTGGGTCGGGCGCTCCGACTGGCGGCTGACGATGTGGCTGGTCACCGCACTGGGGGCGGCCGCGTTCGCCGGACTGGCGCTGCTGCTGCGCGGCCTGCCCGCGCCCGCCGCCGCACCCGGACTGCGGGCCCGGCTGGCCCCACTGGGCGAACGCCGGGTGCTGGGCGCGGCCGCGACCACACTGGTGTTCTTCCTCGCCTTCCAGTCGGTCTACATCTACCTGGCCACCGCCGTCGCCCCGGCCACCGGCGGGCGCTCCGAGCGGCTGAGCCTGGTCCTGCTGGTCTCGGGCCTGGCCTCGGTGGCGGGCAGCTGGCTCGGCGGGCGTCTGGTGGACCGGATCGGCGTGCGGCGGGTACTGCTGTGGGGCTCGACGGTGGCGGCAGCCGCATTCACGGCACTGCCCTGGGCGTCGGCCAGCATGCCCGGCGCGCTCACATACGCGGCGGTGACCCCACTGGCCGGCTGGGCCGTGTCGGTGGCACTGCCACACCGGCTCGCCTCGATCGACCCGGCCAACGCACCCCTGCTGATCTCCCTCAACAGCAGCGCCCTCTACCTCGGCACCGCCGCCGGCGGCGCAGCCGGCAGCGCGTCCATCGCACTACTGGGCGAACGCTGGTTCCCGCTCGCGGCCACCGCCCTCGCCCTGACGGCCACAGCCACCGCCGCAGCCACCACCCGCGGAGAGAACCAGACCCACCCGTCCACCTCCACCCCGGCCACACCCACCCCCGCCCCCGCCGCCCGGCCATAGGGCCTGCGGCGGGCGGGCGCGCGGACGGCGGAAAAATGCGTGCGTTACGCACGCTTCTCGCACCCTACCCGAGGAACGCGTGCGCCACGCACGCTACGATCGGGGGGTGGACCCCGCACACACCCCTGGCACCCGGACCCCCTCCCCCGGCTCCTCGCCCTCGACCACTCCCGGGGACACCGTCGCCGACGCCCTCGCCGTCCTGCTCAAGCGCGGCACCCGCACCCACCTGTACCGGCAGCTGACCGAGGGCCTGGGCGAGGCCGTGGACGAGGCCACCTACCCCGTGCTGAGCGGCCTGGCCCGCACCGGGGCCCGCAGCGCCGCCGAACTCGCCACCGAGATCGACCTCGACCGCTCCGGTGTCAGCCGGCGCGCCTCCCGCCTGGAGGCCGCCGGGCTGCTGCGCCGCGAGGCCGACCCCGGCGACCAGCGGGCCACCCTGCTGGCCCTCACCCCGGCCGGTCACGACGCCGTGGCGGTGATGCGCCGGCGCCTGGCCGGGCGGATCACCGCCACCCTCGCCTCCTGGCCCCCCGGGGAGGCCGAGGCGTTCACCCGCGGCCTGCGGCGCTTCGTCGAGCAGGGCCCGTTCACCGGGCCCTGAGCCCCCGCCCCCGGGACGTGCCGGCCCGAAGGACAGGGCGGCGGGGGTTCACGATCCGTTCCGGGCGGCCCGGGAAGCCCCCGCACGACAGGCCGGAGGCTTCCCGGGCCGCCGGCGCTCAGACGCCGCCGGACACGGTCCCGGGGCCAGGAGGGGTAGAGCGAGAAGAGGTCGGCCCGGCTCCTGTACTGGGCGGTCCGGTCGCTTCCACGGTCGCGATCCACATCCGGATCGTCGCGCCGACCCAGGCGTCTTCCGGCGGCGAGCCCCCATGGCGGGTGGGGCGACAGAGGGCGGGCCGCACGATCCGCCGGACGGATCCGGTCACGGAATCAGCAGAGTAAAAATCAATTATCTTACAGCATCAACGAGTTGAGCATCTTCGACGAACGAGGAGGCGCCGCATGGGCACCCGGGGGTGCGTGCAAGAATCACCCCGGAGCGGCGGGCAACCACCTGGACCTGCCCGCTCTTTGACTGCTATTCAGGGAGCCTATGGTGAGCTTGGCTGCAACAGTTGACCTTCAACTCGCCCGCTTTTCCAATGTTTTGATCTACTCTGCGGTATCCGTGTACCTCCTGGCCATGTTTGCTCACATCTTCGAGTGGACTTTCGGCAGCTCGGGCTCGGTCGCGCGTCGCTCGGCCGAGCAGACCGGCCTCGCTGACGCGGTTACCGCCCCGGAGAGGGCCGCGCGCCGCGAGGTAGCGGTGACCGTTGCCTCGTCCGATGGGGGAACCACCACCCTCGTCCGCCCTCTTCTGGCCGGTGCAGGAGCCGCCAGCGTGACATCGGGCCGAGGGGACGGCGGCGGAACAGACGGGCCCGGTGCGGCGGGGACGAGTGCCAGGGGTGACCTCGCCGGCCGGATCGGCGTCTCCCTCGCTGTGCTGGGGGCGCTGCTCCACGTCGGCGGGGTTGCCACCCGGGGCATATCGGCCGCGCGGTGGCCGTGGGGGAACATGTACGAGTTCTCCTGTGCCTTCTCCCTCGCGACCGTGCTGATCTATCTGGGCCTCCTCGCCACGAAGAAGCCCGTCAGGTGGCTGGGGCTGCCGGTCACAGGAGCTGTGGTCCTCACCCTCGGCCTCGCGGTGACCGTGCTGTACACGGACACAGAGCAGCTGGTACCGGCCCTGCACTCCTACTGGCTGGCCATTCACGTCACTGCTGCGACAGCGTGCGCCGGCGCCTTCTACACCGCTTTCGCGGCGACGTTACTGTTCCTGGGAAAGGATTCGTACGAGAGTCGGCGCGCTTCCGGCCGGCCGGACGGCCCATGGGGGACTTCGGCACATGTCTGGGAACGTCTGCCGGCCGCGGCAACCCTCGACAAGTTCTCGTACCGGATGAACGCCGTGGTGTTCCCTCTGTGGACCTTCACCATCGTGGCGGGCGCCATCTGGGCCGAGGCGGCATGGGGAAAGTACTGGGAGTGGGACCCCAAGGAGACGTGGTCCTTCATTACCTGGATCGCGTACGCGGCCTACCTCCACGCGCGTGCCACCAGTGGCTGGAAGGGACGGAAGGCCGCGTATCTGGCGCTGGTCGCCTTCCTCTGCATTCTCTTCAACTACTACGGCGTCAACATCTTCGTGACTGGCAAGCATTCGTACGCCGGAGTCGGCTGACGGGAGAGGGAGGCGCGTGACGGGGGTTCCGGCACACGCGCCTCCCTCTCCCGGTATCACCTCGGCCCGGTGGAGCCGGGCTTCAGGAATCCCTTCGCTGGAGCACTGCGCCGACACCCGCCAGCAGGACGAACGGATAAAGGACGGTCGCGATCCACGCGGGACCGGCAGGGTCCGCGCTCCGGGGGGCTTCAGGAGGCCGCCCCTCGAACCCCCGCCCCTGGTGCTGTCATGGCGGCCTCTCGGGGCGGGGCACCGCCTGCCGGGAAAGGCCCGCCGCGTGCCCTCCCGTGTGGTCGGCCGTGCGGCGGCGCGGGGCCGACCGTCCGCGGACCGGCCTGCCGGGCGGCCGGACCCCCAAGAACCGACAACCCCCGCTGGAGGAAAGGTGCCGCTGCCGCAGACCGTCCGGTACCCGGCAGGCCGCGCCGTGCCGACCGGGGCACGGGGCGGGCGGGCCCGTTACCGTCGCGGTCCTGCCACGGCGTAGACCGCGGTGCCGGTCACCAGCAGGGCCCACGCCGTACCAGTGGCCGCCGCCGTACCGGAGGGAAAGATCATCCAGCTGGCCACCTCTCCCGCGGTGCCGCGCAGAGCCGGGACGAGGAGGGCGTACGCGAGCCAGCCGGTCGGCAGGGTCCACGCGAACTGCGCCCCGCACAGCACCGCACCGAGCGCGGCCAGGCCGGCCAGGCCCGCGCTGTCTCGGACGACGACCCAGGCGGGGGCGAGCTCCGCTCCCGCCGTCTGGACCGCCAGCAGCGCCGCACCGGCGGCCGCGCCGGTCAGCAGCACGTGCGCCGCCCGCCGGGGTGCCCACCGGATCGCGGCCGTCCGCTCCAGCGCGGCGTCCTGCCCGCCGAGCCCGACGGAGGCGGCCGCCACGTTCGCGGCCAGGACCAGGACCGCGATCCCCAGGTCCATCGGGCCCGGGCCGCCCCGGTTGAAGGCCCACACCGCCGACGCGACGAGCAGGACCGCGGCGGCCGAGGCGGGCACCTGCCGTGAACGCGCGTACAGCATCAGCCACCTCATCGCGACGCCTCCCCCGCCAGCACCGCAAGCTGCGCGTCCGCGCAGGAGAGCGCGGCGCCGTGCACCTGGGCGATCCGCGAGCGCTGCTCGGCCGGAGGCAGGGCCGTCAGCTTCTCCCAGGCGGCTTCGGCGTCCGCCCAGGCACGGCGCGCGTACTCGTCGGCCTCCGGCTCCCGCAGCGGCCGGAGCTCGTGATCGCCGAGGGCCCAGCTCGCAACGATGCTCTGGACCGGGACGCCGGCCAGCCCCCCGCCCTCCCAGACGGTACGCGGTCGGCAGTTCGGTGCCAGGCCCTGGGCGACCAGCCGGCGGGTCAGTTCCGGCCCCGCCGCCCCGGTGAGCAGTGGGTCGTCGAAGTCGATCAGCACCACGTCGCCGGAGAGTTCGCGTTCGCCGGCGATCGCGCGCAGCGTGGTCTCCTCCCGCACCGAGACCGGCGCCCGGTCGCCCAGGGCGTCGTGCAGCACGCGCAGCGCTTCCCTGCCGCGCGGGGCGAGTTCGGGCAGGTGTGAGCGGTGCGCCCGCGTCACGCACACCGGGCCGTCGCAGACCAGGGTGGCGGCGGCCTTGTCGACGACGTAGGTGTCGCGCGCGGCCGCCGGGAGGATCAGCAGGGCCAGGGCCGCGCCGGCCAGGACGGGGGCCACCGCGAGGAGCCGGGCCCGGCGGGTCGCGGCGATCAGCAGTGCGAAGCCGGTGGCGAGCAGGCCGAGCAGCCAGAGCGTCTGGCCGAGGTCCACGGCGCCGGACAGGGTCAGCAGCATCTGCCGTGGCATCTCGGTCACCGGGGACAGCAGGCAGAGCCGGTTCGGCAGGTGACCCGACGGCAGTGCCCCGTCGGTGAACAGCCGCAGGAAGACGGTCGCCGCCAGGAAGAGCACCACCAGGAGCGGCGGGGTGAACACGGAGGGCAGGGCCCGCGCGACGCCCATGCCGAACACGGCCCCCGCGACCAGGGCCAGCACCGCCACCAGCGAGATCACCGGCCAGGACGGCGGCGTGTAGGTGGCAGGGCCGAGCGCCACCTGGACCGCGCCCACCAGGACGAGGAGGCCGAAGCCCGACGCCAGTGTGATCGCCGTCGCGCCGGCCGGCAGTGCCGCGCGGTGCCAGGGCGGCCGTGGTGTGGTCGTCAGCAGTTCGGTCATCCGTGAGCGGGAATCACGCAGCCCGTGCACCGCCCCGAAGCCCACCGCGAGTGGCCACATGAAGGCCAGCATGCACCGGGTCGTCAGCGCCATCGACGTCCACTGGGCCGTCCACGCGGCGGCGCCCCGCCACCACATTCCGTCGATCAGGCAGAGGAACGCCAGGCTGCCGCCCAGGACGACGACGCCGGCCCACGGGGCGACGGAGCGTTTCAGCTCGGTACGCAGGACACGTGTGTTCACCAGGTGCCTGCCTGCCGGCCGCGGGTGCTCAGCAGCGCCGAGTAGCCGCGCTCCAGGGGGCTGTCGCCCGGGTGCTCGGTGCCGCCCGCCGCGGCCAGATCGTCCGGTGTGCCCTGGAAGACGAGGCGGCCGTCGGCGAAGAGCACCACGTCGGAGCAGGCCGCCGCGACGTCCTCGACCAGGTGGGTGGAGACGACCACGCAGGCCTCGCGGCCCAGTTCCTGCAGCAGTTCGCGAAAGCGCAGCCGCTGTGCCGGGTCCAGGCCGGCCGTCGGCTCGTCCAGCAGCAGCAGGGCGGGGTCGTTGACGATGGCCTGGGCGATGCCGGCGCGGCGCACCATGCCGCCGGACAGGGTCTTCATCCGGTGGTCGGCGCGGTCCGCCAGGCCCACGCGTTCCACGGCGCGCTGGACGGCCGCGGGGATGTCCGTCTTCGGGACCTCCTTCAGCCAGGCCATGTACTCGACGAACTCGCGTACCGTGAAGCGCTTGTAGTAGCCGAAGTCCTGCGGCAGGTAGCCGATGCGGCGGCGCAAGGCCCGGTGGTCGCCCACCCGGCCCACCGGGGTGCCGAGCAGTTCCAGTTCGCCCCCGGCGGGGGGCAGCACGGTGGCCAGTGCCCGGATCAGGGTGGTCTTTCCCGCCCCGTTGGGTCCCAGGAGGCCGTGGGTACCGGTGCCCAGGCAGAGGTCGAGCCCGTCGACGGCCGTCTTCTTGCGTGCGGCGCGCACTTTCAGGGCGCCGGCGCGGATCTCCCAGGCGTAGGTCTTCGGCGCGGTGTCGGCCGCGCTCGTCACGGGTGTCATGCGGTGGTGCCTTTCGGGGGTCAGCGGTGGTTTCACAGCGTTGAGTACGCGTTCCTGCGGGCGATCACGGCGGCGGTGGCCAGCGCGAGGAGCAGTGCCCATACGGGCAGCCAGTCCGGCTGCAGGGCGAGTTGCAGGACGTAGGGGGTGCGGCCGGTGGCCCAGGCGGGTGCCACGACGACGGCGCCCCACGCGGCCGCCAGGGCGGTGGCGGCGCGGGCGGGGCCGATCACGCTGCCCAGGGCCAGGGCGGTGGAGGTGAAGGCCAGGGAGGGCAGCAGCCACTGGGCGGCCGTCATGGTCCCGGTCAGCCACCCCCCCAGCAGGAGCCCGGGCAGGACGACGAGGAGGACCGCCGTGGTGCGCCGCAGGAGCAGGGGCAGGCCGGCCCGGGCGGTCGAGGCCGTCAGTTCGTGTGCCGGGTCCAGGGCGCGCGACCACGAGGCGGCGACGCCGCACAGCGGCAGCACGGGCGCGATCAGCAGCACGGGTGAGGCGTCGCCGAAGACCCTCGCCGGCGCGACCGCGTCCAGCAGCAGCGCCATCAGGGTGACGGCGGCGGTCATCGCCAGCCACGGGGTCATCACCGGTGTCAGCCACGCCGACACCCACCTCGGGCGGCGGCGCGCGGGTGCCGGCACGGCCGCGTCCAGTTGCGGTTCCAGACCGGCCCGGACGGTGTCGACGAGCGCGGCGACGCCGGGTACCCCGGTGGCCACGCTGGCCGCCAGGCGGCCACGGCACGGCGCGCACGTCTCCAGGTGGGCCTCCAGCGCCCAGACCGTGTCCGCGGCCATCGCCGTGTCACCGCGCGCGTAGTCGTCGATCAGCCGCCCCGACGCGTGTTCCCCGCTCATGCCAGCGCCTCCCGCATCGCGATCCGGGCCCGGCGGGCACGGGTCTTGACCGTGCCTTCGGGCAGTCTGAGCAGGACCGCGGTCTCCCGGACGGAGAGCCCGTCGAGGACCGTGGCCTGCAGTACCTGTCGCAGTTCCGGCGCCAGGCGCCGCAGGGCATCACCCACGTCGCCGCCGACAGCCTTGGCGAGTGCCTCCTCCTCCGCCGCGGGCACCACCGCCCGTTCCGCGGCGGCGACGGGCGGCTCGGCGTGGTGGGCGCGGCGCCGGAACGCGTCGACGAGACGGCGAGCCGCGATCGTCCACAGCCACCCGACGGCCGACCCGCCGACCGCGCTGCCGGCGAACGCGCCCGCCGCGCGCCACACCGCCAGATAGGTCTCCTGCATGACCTCCGCGACGATCTGCTCGTCCGCGCAACGGCGGCGCAGCCGCACCGCCAGCCACGGCGCCGTACGCCGGTACAGCTCGTCGAACGCCCCGCGGTCGCCTCTGGCCACCAGCCGCAAGAGGTGTTCCTCGTCCAGCCCGTCCGGTGTTCTCCTGCGTGATCTCACACCAGCCAGACGCCGGACACGGCGCGCGGGTTCTGCGCCCGCCGTGATCTGCGTCACGACGCCGGGAGGGGTGGCCGAGGACAGCGGGGGGCGGCGGGGGGTGCGGTCCGTGACGGCGACCGGGCCGGGGCCGCCGACAGGGGCCGGTCACCGGGGAGGTGATGACGGGGGGTTGATGACGGCGGGGTGGTGTGCCGACCGGGGGTGTTCACGGGCGTGCGGCCGACCGCAGGACGCGGGACCCGGGCGTGCCGGCCGGCCCCGGGGCGTGGTACCCGGGGGCACGACACCTGCCGGCCGCCACCGCGGGCTGTTGCCCGCGCGGCGGTTCCGGCAGGAGCGGGCGAGGCCGCCCCGCCACGGGCACGGGACGCCCGGCCGGGGTTCCGGCCGGGCGGCCCGTGCGGGCGGCCGCCCGGTTCGGCGGCCCGGGCGGGGGGGTGTCAGGTGGTGGGGCCGGTGAGGACCTCGCCGACGAGCTGGCGTGCCTCGTCCTGGACCCGGGCGAGGTGCTCGGGGCCGTGGAAGGACTCGGCGTAGATCTTGTACACGTCCTCGGTGCCGGAGGGGCGGGCCGCGAACCAGGCGTTCTCGGTGCAGACCTTGATGCCGCCGATGGCCGCGCCGTTGCCCGGGGCGTGCGACAGGACGGCGGTGACCGGCTCGCCGGCCAGTTCACCGGCGCGTACCCGCTCCGGCGACAGCCGGGCCAGCAGCGCCTTCTGCCCGCGGTCGGCGGGGGCGTCCACCCGGGCGTAGGCGGGGGTACCGAAACGGGCGGTCAGGTCCTGGTAGTACTGGCTGGGGGTGCGGCCGGTGACCGCGGTGATCTCCGAAGCCAGCAGCGCGAGCAGGATGCCGTCCTTGTCGGTGGTCCACACCCCGCCGTCGCGGCGCAGGAACGACGCCCCGGCCGACTCCTCGCCACCGAAGGCGATCGAGCCCTCCAGCAGCCCGTCGACGAACCACTTGAAGCCCACCGGCACCTCCACCAGCTCGCGCTTCAGGTCGGCGGCGACCCGGTCGAGCATCGAGGAGGACACCAGCGTCTTGCCGACCGCCGCGTCCAAGGGCCACTCGCCGCGGTGACGGTAGAGGTAGTCGACGGCCACCGCCAGGTAGTGGTTGGGGTTCATCAGGCCCCCGTCCGGGGTGACGATGCCGTGCCGGTCGGCGTCCGCGTCGTTGCCCGTGGCGATCGCGTACTCGTCACGGCGCCCGATCAGCGAGGCCATCGCGAAGGGCGAGGAGCAGTCCATCCGGATCCTGCCGTCCCAGTCCAGCGTCATGAACCGCCAGGTGGGATCCGTCAGGGGGTTGACCACCGTCAGGTCCAGGCGGTGCGTCTCGGCGATCCGCCCCCAGTACGCCACCGACGCCCCGCCCAGCGGGTCCGCACCGATCCGCAGGCCCGCCGCCCGCACCGCGTCCAGATCCAGCACCGACACCAGATCCTCGGTGTACGCGGTGAGGTAGTCGTAGCGGCCGGTGGTCGCCGCCGCCAGCGCGCGGGCGTACGGCACCCGCTTGACCCCGCGCAGACCCTCACGGATCAGGGCGTTGGCACGGTCCTGGATCCACCCGGTGGCCTCCGAGCCCGCCGGGCCGCCACTGGGCGGGTTGTACTTGAACCCGCCGTCACGCGGCGGGTTGTGCGAAGGCGTCACCACGATACCGTCCGCCAGCGCCTGCGGATGACGGCGGTTGTGGGCAAGGACCGCGTGCGAGAGAGCCGGAGTCGGGGTGTAACCGTCCGCGCTGTCCAGCAGCACACTCACACCGTTGGCCGCCAGGACCTCCACCGCGGTCACCCTCGCCGGCTCGGACAGCGCGTGGGTGTCCGCACCGAGGAACAACGGACCACTGACCCCCTGCTCCGCCCGGTACTCACAGATCGCCTGCGTGGTCGCGGCGATATGGTCCTCGTTGAACGCCGCGTCCAGCGACGACCCGCGGTGCCCCGAGGTACCGAACGCCACCCGCTGCCCCGGCTCCTGCGGATCCGGATGCAACGCGTAGTACGCCGTCACCAGCCGCGCGACATCCACCAGATCACCCGGCTGCGCCGGCTGTCCGGCCCGTGCGTGTGCCATACGTCTTCTCCCGCCAGTTTCCCTGCCCGCACGCGTGGCCCCCACGGCCCCGCGCATCCTTCCCCCGCGCTCACCGATCGTAACCAGCACACGACCCCACCCAACGCACGGGGCACCACAGCACACCAGGCCCGGACCCGGACAGAGTCCGGACGGGGCCCGGGCAGGGGCCCGGGCGGGTGTCAGGCGGGCGGCTGCTGGCGGTGGGCGTCCAGGGCGGGGGCGGTGGTGGTGGCGAGGAACTCCGTGACCCGGTACGAGGCCAGGCCCTCACGGGCGAACGGGTCGGTACGGGTGAGCTCCTCGACCGCCGCCCGGTCCCCGCCGACCGCGATGATGACACCGCCGTCACGGGGCACCTTACGGCCGGAGGCGAGAAACGTGCCCGCCTCGTAGTGCTCGCGCAACCAGTCGACGTGCCGCGCGAGCGCGGCGTCGACGCGATCCAGGGAAGCGGTACAGGTCAGCTCCAGAACGAACATGACACCAAGGCTAGCCCCCGTCGTCCGCCCGGAGGGCGGGCGTGACGACGCTGGGATGCGTGCATCGCAAGGGCGGAGGAGGGACGCGATGCGGTGGGGGCACCTCCCGGCCGAAAGCTGGGGGCGTCGGCGCGCAGGCGGGAGGTTTGACGACAGGCCCCCGCCCGCGACGCCCCGTCAGCCGGTGCCGCACCGGGCCCGCGCCGGGTCCGTGGGCCCGGCCGGGCGCTGTGCCGGGCGTTAGGCCGGGTGCCGTGCCGGGGGTTCGCACAGGGCGGTGTCCACGACGGCGACGAAGGCGGCGACGCTCTCCTCGGTGGTCGGGGTCTCGTTGACGGCGACCGTCAGGTGGCGGCCGCCGGGCGCCATCGCGGTGATGGCGTGATGCCCGGCCCGGGTCGACCCGGTGTGACCGCTCCACTGCCCGCCGCAGGACAGCGGGGAGGTGATCAGCCCGAGTCCGTAACGGCCGCCCGGGCCCAGCCGGCCGGGATCGCCGGGCACCGTGTCCCGCATCCGGGCGAGCTGCCGCGGGGACAGCAGCCGCCCGCCGAGCAGGGCGTCGAGGAAACGGTTGACGTCGGAGGGCGTGGAGACGAGCGCGCCGCCCGCGCCGCCCGCGGAGGTGTTCCAGCGGGTACCGTCCACCCGCACCGCCGCACCGTCCCGCTCGACGGTGAAGTAGCTGTGGGAATGCCGCCCGCGGATGACCTCGGAGCCACCGGGCCAGTAGGTGTCACGCAGCCCCAGCGGCCGGATGATCCGCCGCTCCGTCTCGCTCTCGTAACTGCGGCCGGTGACCCGCTCGATCAGCAGACCCGCCAGGACATAGTTGGTGGTCGAGTAGTGCCAGGTGGTGGCGGGAGGGGGAAGCCGCAGCGCCGCCTCGACGAGTTCCCTGGGCGTGAAGTCGTGGTGGCGCAGCCAGTCGGTGTCGGCGGTGGCGAACGCGTCGGCGTGGTCGGGCAGGCCGCTGGTGTGCTGGAGGAGCTGGCGCACCGTGATGGTGCGGCCGTCGTAGCCGTTGCCGCGGACCAGTCCGGGCAGGTAGTCGTCGACGGTGGCGTCGAGGGAGAGCCGGCCCTCGTCGACGAGCTGGAGGACCACGGTCGCGGTGAACGTCTTCGTGATGCTGCCGATCCGCAGACGGTCCCCGGCACTCGCCGGGCGCCCGGTGTCCAGGTCGGCCCGGCCGGAGGCCAGGCTCCAGCGTCCGCAGACGGGATCGGCCACCTCCACGACCGCTCCGGCCAGCCGGTACTCGCCGGTGAGCCGCTCCAGTGCATGCGCCACGGCACGGTGGTCGCCGCAACCGGGTCCGTTCGCGTCCGGTAAGGGCCCGGCGGCGGCCGGGGCGGCGCCCGTCACAAGACAGACGAGGGAGACAAGAGAGATGGCCAGTACGGGTGTCCTCATGGACGCCCACGCTAGACCCGGACACGACCACACCACACGGCAGCGAACACCCGGATCCACACGGCAGAACGCTGCCGCACCACACAACACCGGACACCCGCCTCCGCACCACAGGACGCTGCCGGGCGCCGGGCACCGAACCGGGCCCGGTGAGCATGTCAGGCCCCCTCCTGCCAGGTCACAAGGCTCTGGTGACAGGACACAGCGCACGCCGGTTCCGCCTTGCCCGGCAGTGGCGGGCAGGCGCGGACTCATCGTCACCCACTCCCCCGACCCCGACCCCGTACCCGTACCCGCACCCGCACCCGCCCGCCGGAAGCCGGCACGTGTGCCCTGCCGCCCGGCCCCGGAAGAGACGCGAAGGAACGAGGAGGAACATGACGGTGGACCAGGACCTGACGTGGCAGGCACAGACGCTGCTGCCCACGTGCGACCGGCGGGTGCCGCGCAGGCGGGCGCGGATGCACGGTGGGTGTACCGGCTGCTGACGGAGGTCAGTCCGCGGGTGTACGGGTCGAAGCTGGCGTGCGTGCTGATGAGGGCATGCGAGTGGCCCGAGGTACGGAAGCTGCCGCGGGCCCGGCGGGCGCTGCTGGAGGAGGCCGGGCGGGTGGCGCGGGCGCTTCACGAGGCCCCCGTACCGGGCGAAGGTGCTCGCCCGGGCGCTGGAGGCACTGGCGCGGCTGGAGCGGTCGGAGCGGCTTCAGCGACGCGGGGATTGCGCGGGTAGGTGCCTGCTGCGGTACAACAATCCCTCTTTGACGATTGATCGGAGGATCCTGATATGAGCAGGTCGGATCTGCCGCGCCGCGGTCTCCTCGCCGGTGCGGCGGCCGCGGTGATCGGCTGGAACACCGCCGGGCGCACATGGGCCCTCGCCCCCGGCACCCCCGGTGCCGCCGGTGGCGGGGAGTCCGGCGCGGGCGTGCCGCCGGGAGTCGCGGCACTGCCGCGCCTGGACGGGACGATGGTCACCGGAGGCACTGAACTCGCCCGGTTCGCCGGCGACTTCGGACACCTGGTGAACGCCGCGCCACGCGCCGTACTGCACCCCGGATCGGTACGCGACATCGTGGAGGTGGTCGGCTTCGCCCGCCGCCACCGGATCCCCGTCGCCATGAACGGACAGAGCGGGAACCCGGACACCGGCACCGGCGCGGCGCAGTTGGAGTCGCACTCCAGCTACGGGCAGGCCGGTGCGCCCGGCGGTGTCGCGATCGACGCCCGGGGTCTGGACCGGATCGTCTCCCTCGCCCCGGGGCGGGCCGTGGTGGAGGCCGGTGTGACGTGGGCGCGGCTGACGGACGCGGCACTGGCGAAGGGGTGGATGCCCCCGTGCCTGACGGACTATCTGCACCTGTCGGTGGGCGGGACGCTGAGTGTCGGCGGGATCGGCGGTGGTGTGCAGCGGTTCGGACTGCAGGCGGACACGGTCGAATCGGTCGACGTGGTGACCGGGCAGGGACAGCTGGTGACGGCCAGCGCGACACGCAACCGGGAACTGTTCGACGCGGTACTGGCCGGCGGCGGTCAGGTCGGGATCATCGTACGGGCGACGGTGCGGCTGGTACCGGCACGGGAACGGGCACTGGTGTTCAACCTGTTCTACGACGACCTGGGCACGTATCTGGCGGACCAGGAACGGCTGATGGCCGAGGAACGGTTCGACCTGCAGGTCGGCGAGGTGGTACGGGACACGGCCGGTACCCGGTGGCGGTACAAGGTGGAAGCGGTGGCACACTACGACGGCACGACGCTACCGGACCGGGATGCGCTGCTGCGGGGACTGCGGTGCGCGGCGGGTGAGACGACGGTGACGGACCAGGGGGTACGCGAGTACGCGTTCCGGGTCGACGCTTTCGCGGGATACCTGAAGGCGGCCGGGTACTGGGGGCTGCCGAAGCCGTGGCTGAGCCTGTTCCTGCCAGCCTCGCGTGCGGAAACGTTCATGCGGGAGGCGGCGGAGGTGTTGACGCCGGAGGATCTGGGAGCGGGGATCCTGTTGTTCTACCCGTACACGGCGAAACGGTTCACCCGCCCACTGGCGGTGATACCCGACGAACCGGTGGGCTGGCACTTCGACCTGCTGGCGTTCCCCGGCCCCGACACGGATACCGCAGCTATGCTCACCCGCAACCGACGGCTGTACGAACGAGCGGTAGCACTGGGCGGCAAACGCTACCTGATCGGAGCGATCCCGGGGATGACGGGCGCGGACTGGGGCCGACACTACGGGGCGCGGTGGTCGTCGGTGGTGGCGGCGAAGCGGCGTTTCGACCCGGCGGGGATCCTCACCCCGGGGCAGGGCATCCACGCCTGACGGGCGCGCCCTGTGTCCGCCCCGGCCGTTGGGCCGGGGCGGACACAGGGGGGTCGGACCAGGCGGTGCGTACCCGCCGTGAGGTGGTCCCCGGGATGCGGACGTCGGGGTTGTGCCGCGAGTGGGAGCTCGGGCGTCGCGTGGTGCTGCCGTCCGAGTCGAAGATGCTCGTCCTCGGCGGGCACCCGGCAGACGGGATCGGCCCCGAAGCCGTCACGAAGGTGGTCGATCACCTGCTCGGCCTCGTCCGGGGACGGCCGATCTCCTGGGCAAAAAACACGCTGGCGGCCTTCAGGATCTCCTTGGCCCGCCTCAACTCGGCGGCTTCCCTGCGGAGTTCCTTCAGCTCGTCGCGCTCGACGGTGGTGAGGCGGTCGTCCCGCTCTCCGGCGTCGGCCTCGGCCTGCCGGACCCGGGACCGCAGGGCCTCCTGGTGGATGCCGAGGTCGCGGGCCACATGGGCGACTCGCGTACGGCGCGCTCGCGGAGTTCATCGGGGTACTTGCGTGGTGCTGGCATTGCTCGTGGTTCTCCTTACGCCTGGATCGCAACAAACCCAGACATCAGGGACTCCACGAAGGCCGGAGCAGCTCACATCCTGCGCCGGGAGAGCGCCCAGGGCCCCGACGTCCTGCTCTCCTGCCGTGCCGGACAGGACCCCACGGGGCATTCGCCGGTCCTGGGCCGCATCAGGTCCTGGATGGCGTCGAGGACTCGGTAGCACAGTGGCCCGGCCGCGGTCAGGCTCCGGAGGACTCGCGTACCGTCAGGGTCGGGAGGAGGTCCAGGTGGTGGACCGGCAGGGCGGGTCCGGTGGCGGCCAGGCGTCGGAGCAGGAGGTCGACCGCGGCGGCGCCGACGGCGCGTTTGGGCGGGGCCACGGCGGTCAGTGGCGGGGCGCCGAGGGCGGCGAACACGTCGTCGTAGGTGACCAGGGCGAGATCCTCGGGGACTCGCACGCCCCTGGCCCGCAGCAGGGGAAGCAGTTGCAGGGCGTCCTGGTCGTTGTGCACGAGCGCGGCGCCGACGCCGTCGGCGACCGCCGCGGCGAGCCGATGGGCGACGCCGTCGACGCCGTCGGCCAGGGTGCGGACGTCGATGACGGGTTCGGCGGGCAGGTCGAGCGTGCGGCAGGCCTCGGCGTAGCCCAGGCGGACCTGGTGGGCCGTCCAGGTGTCGGTGCGGGCCGCCAGGGCCACCCGGCGGTGGCCGAGGACGGCGAGGTGGCGCAGGGCGAGCAGGACGCCGTGCCGGTGGTCGGAGCCGACCGCGTCGAGGGCGTCGGCGGGGCTGCCAGCGGCCGGCCGGCGTTCCAGCAGGGCGGCGGGGACGGGGAGTTCGGCCACCCAGGCGTGGTCCTCGGGGCGGTC
Source organism: Kitasatospora sp. NPDC088351 (assembly GCF_040685575.1). Taxonomy (NCBI): domain Bacteria; kingdom Bacillati; phylum Actinomycetota; class Actinomycetes; order Kitasatosporales; family Streptomycetaceae; genus Kitasatospora; species Kitasatospora sp. NPDC088351. The sequence goes on from NZ_JBFBIL010000022.1 coordinate 17,367, forward strand.
GGCGGCGGTCCAGTTCGGGGCGAGCAGCAGGCCCTGGACGCCGGAGGCGAGGAGCTGGTCGACCTGGACGCGGTCGGCGCTGGCCTCGTACGAGGAGATGCCGAGGACCAGGTGGACGCCGGCCTCGGCGGCGGCGGTGCGCGCGCCGGTGATCACCTCGTCGAAGTACTGCACCACGGCGGGGACGAGCAGCCCCAGGGTGGGGGCCTCGGCGGGGCGGGCCGGCGCGGGGGCGGCCGCGGCCGCAGGGCCGCCGAACGAGACGGAGCCGTGGGTGCGGCGGAGCAGGCCGGCGTCGGCGAGGGCCGCGACGTCCCGGCGGACGGTGACGGCGGGCAGGCCCAGCCGCTCGGCGAGGTCCACCACCCGGACGGTGCCCAGGCCGCGCACCGTGTCGAGGATGCGGGCGCGGCGATCGTCCGCCGGGATCGGCATGGCACTCCCTGTCGGTGGGCCGGTCTGTCGAAGTGGACAGGAACCTACCACTCGGTCAGCGGACGGACGGCCGGTGCCCGCCCCGCGGGGCGGGCCGGCGCGCACCCGCGGGGCGGGAGGGGTCAGGAGCCGTACCGCTCCTCGGGGACGACCGGGCCGAGGTCGGGGCCCTCGACCAGTTCGACGTGGTCGCCCGGGCGGTGGAGTTCGAGGATCAGCAGGTCGTTGGCGCCGGCCCGCCAGAGCGGCGCCGGGGCGTAGAGGGTGCGCTGCGGGCCGCGGTCCCAGTAGCGGCCGAGCGCGAAGCCGTTCAGCCAGACCATGCCCTTGGTGAATCCGGGCAGGGCGAGGAAGCCGTCGGCGGGGGTGTCGACGGTCAGTTCGGCGCGGTGGAAGGCGGGACTGTCGGCGGTGGAGGGCGCGCCGAGGGCGAGGGCCGTCGGGTCGTCGAGGGGCAGCGGGCGCACCTCCCAGCCGAACTGGTACTGCCGGTCGACCCGGACACCGCCGGTGATGCCCTTGGGATCGTGCAGCAGCGGGCCGTAGTTGATCCGGCCCAGGTTCTCGACGAGCAGGTCGAGCACGGCGCCGCCCTCGGGCACCCGCAGCGGCAGGGCCTGCTCCGGGTGGTTGCGGTCGAGGACGCCGAGCGGCTCGCCGTCGAGGAAGACCTGGGCGCGGTCGGCGAGGCCGTCCACGCGCAGGTCGCCGTGGGCGAGCGGGCCGCGCAGGCGGGTGCGGTAGTGGATGAGGCCGAGGTTCTGGCCGAGTTCCTCCATCGGGCGGGGCTCGCGGAGGCGGTGCGCGGTGGAGAGTTCACCGAGGGCGCCGAGCAGCGGGCGGCTCGCGGTGACGGGGGCGGTGCGGGGGGCGAGGCGGGCGGGCAGCGGCGGCAGCGGATGGGGGTTGGGGCCGAGGTGGCGTTCGATCACCTCGCGGAAGCGGTGGAACTTCTCGGTGAGTTCGCCGGCCTCGCCGACCGGGGCGTCGTAGTCGTAGCTGGTGACGTCCGGCTGGTAGGTGGTGCCGTCGTGGTTGGCTCCGTTCCACCAGCCGAAGTTGGTGCCGCCGTGGCCCATGTACATGTTGACCGAGGCGCCGGCGGCGAGCTGGGCGTCGAGCACCGCGGCGGCGTCCTCGGCGTCGCGCACGTGGTGGGGCGTGCCCCAGTGGTCGAACCAGCCGCACCAGTACTCCATGGTGACCAGCGGGCCGACCGGCTGGTGACGGCGCAGGCAGGCGAGGGACTCCTCGGGGCGGGAGCCGAAGGTGCCGGTGGTGAGGAGTCCGGGCACCCGGCCGCCGAGCTGGAAGCCGTCCTCGGCGCCGTCGGCGGTGAACAGCAGGACGTCCACGCCGCGGGCGACCAGGGTGTCCCTCAGGTGTTCGAGGTAGGCGGTGTCGTTGCCGTAGCTGCCGTACTCGTTCTCCACGGCGACGGCGACCACCGGGCCGCCGCGGGAGGAGAGCAGCGGGAGCAGCACGGGCACCAGGTGGTCGAACCAGGCGTCCACGGCGGCGAGGAAGGGCGGATCCAGGCGGCGCAGCCGCATCGCGGGGTCGGCGAGCAGCCAGCCGGGCAGGCCGCCGAACTCCCATTCGGCGCAGATGTACGGGCCCGGGCGGACGATGACGTCGAGGCCGAGGTCGCCGGCGGCGCGGACGAAGGCGGCGAGGTCGCGGTCGCCGGTGAAGTCGGCACGGTCGGGCGTGGGCTGGTGGAAGTTCCAGGCGACGTACGTCTCGACGGTGTTGACGCCCATGGCGCGCAGCCGGGTGAGGCGGTCGGTCCACTGTTCGGGGCGGATGCGGAAGTAGTGGACGGCGGCGGAGACGATCCGGTGCGGACGTCCGTCGCGCAGGAAGGTATCGCCGTCGGTGGTGAGGGCGGGGTGGGGGGCCTGGTCGGCCATCGGGTCCTCCGCGGGAGGGGAGCGGGAGTGAGGGGGGTGACGAGAAGGCGGGAGTGAAGGGCGTGGGACCTCGGGTGGGTCCGGGCGCACGGCCGCGCGGGTGGCTGCGGGCGCGGCGGCCACCGGGGACACCCTAGGAGCTCGGTGATCGCACGGTCAATCGATCGGCAATCACCGGCATTATTGATCAATTTTCGATCGAACGATACTCTTCGATCGGAATATCATCGGCGGACCGCTTCCGGACGACGCTTCGGCGGGCACGAGAGAGGGAGGCCAGGATGGCCGTTTCGGGGGAAGAGCGCCGCAGGCTGATCGTGTCGGCCGTCGGCGAGCTCGGCGGGCGGGTCCGCCTCACGGAGCTGGCCGACCGGCTGGACATCCCGGCCGTGACGGTCCGCCGCGACGTCGCCGCGCTCGCCGACGCCGGCCGGCTCTCCCGCTCGCACGGCTTCGTCTCCCTGGAACGTCCGGACGCCGCCGGACCGCCGATCGCCCCCGGCCCCGGAGAGGGCCGCGCCCTCGGCCTGCTGGTGCCCTCGGTCGGCTCCTACTTCGACGAGGTGATCGCCGGGGCCCGGGCCGCCGCCGCGACCGCCGGGGCCCGGCTGGTCCTGGGCATCGCCCCGTACGGGGCGGGCGGTGACCGGCTGCAGGCCGAGCGCCTGCTGGAGTCCGGCGCCGAGGGCCTCCTGCTGGCCCCGGGACTGGTCCCCGGCCGGGCGGTCGAGGACTACGCCTGGCTGGACACCCTGCCGGTGCCCGCCGTGCTGGTGGAACGCCGCTCCCCCACCCCGGACGGCCCCGGGTCCGGACTGGACACCGTGGCCTCCGACCACCGCCACGGGGTGCTGAGCGCCCTGCGCCACCTGGCCGGGCTCGGCCACCGGAGCGTGCTGCTGGCCGCCCGGGGCGACTCCTGGACGGCCGCCGAGGTGCGGGCCGGGTACCAGGAGGGCACCCGGCTGCTCGGGCTGCCCGCCCTGCCGGCGCTGGACACGCTCGGGCCCGGCAACGTGCCGGCCGACCCCGAGCTGCTGGTGGCGCGGATCGCCGAGGCCGTGCGGTCCGGGACCCGGGCGGCGCTCGTCCACAACGACCAGGACGCGCTGCGGCTGGCGCCGCTGCTGCGCGCGGCCGGTCTCGCGGTGCCCGCGGACGTGGCGCTGGTCGCCTACGACGACGTCTTCGCCGCGCTCGCCGCACCCCCGCTGACCGCCGTCGCCCCGCCCAAGCGCGCGGTGGGCGGGGCCGCGGTCGACCTGCTGCTGCGCCGTCTGGCGTCCGGCGCCGACCTGCCGGTGCACCGCACCGCGCTGCTCCCGGTCCTGCACGTGCGCGCCTCCTGCGGGGCCGATCGGGCGGCACCACGCGCAAACGCCGCGCCCCTGGTGTGAGGGGCGCGGCGGGCGGGTGCCGGGACGCTTCGCGCACGGCACACCCGCACCGGGTGCGGCTGGCCGGGACGACCGACCCGGCCGGCCCCGCCGCCCCGGCTAGCCCGGAAGCAGCGCGGACAGGTGCCGCGCCCCGGGGCCCAGCTGCGGCGCGAGGGGCGCGGCGCGCGGGTGCCAGGGGGCCTCGTACTCCCAGGCCGCCCAGGCACCGGGCGGCAGCAGGTGCAGGCAGTCGGCGATCGGCAGCACGCCCGCGCCGAGCGGCAGCGGGGTGAGGTCGTCCGCCGAGACGACGTCCTTGACCTGCACGTACCCCAGGTGGGGGCCGAGCGCCCGGTAGGTCTGCGCCGGGGTCTCGCCGGCCAGCCAGGTGTGCAGCAGGTCCCAGAGCGCGCCGACCGCGGGGTGACCCACCCGGCGCAGCAGCGGTGCCAGCGCGTCGCCGGCGCGGTGCGAGTCGTGGGTCTCGACGAGGATCCGCACGCCGAGGGCCGCCGCCTGCGGGGCCGCCCCGCGCAGCCTGCGGACCGCGCGCTCGTCGGCCTCGGCCGCCGGGCCGGGGCCGCCGTGCGGGAAGACCCGCAGGCGGCGGCAGCCGAGGTCGGCGGCCAGCCGCAGGTGGGCGGTCAGCCCGGCGAGCACCGGCGCGTCCGGCCCGGGGACGGCGACACCGACGTAGGAGGCGAGGGTCAGCGGGACGACCCCGGCGGCGGACAGCAGCCGGGCCGCGCGCCGGCGTTCGTCCGCGTCCAGCCCGAGGCGGACCGGCTGGCCGTCGGCGCAGCGCAGTTCGAGGCCGTGCCAGCCGTGCTCGGCGGCGAGGGCGGCGGCCCGGTCCAGCGGGAGCCCGGGCAGGCCGAGGGTGGCGAGGGCGAGGGGCACGGCGGTTCAGTCCCGCTCGGCGGGGAGGACGGTGACCGCGCCGGGTGCCAGCCGGATCCACAGGCCCGGGGCGCCGGCGGGGCGGACGATCAACACGACGGCCGCCGGGTCCCGCTCGTCCGGCCGGACCTCCAGGGTGAGGGCGTCGGCGAGGGCGGGCGGCTGTTCGGCGACGGTGAGCCTGGCGGCGCAGGCGAACAGGGCGGGGCCGTCGGTGGGCAGTTCCCCGGTGAGCCGGGGCAGCGCCGCCTCCGGGCCGAACGCGGTGCCGCCGGGGACCCGTTCGCTGTCTGCGGCGGTGAAGCCGGACAGGGCGTGCAGCTCGGAGGCGAGCCGACCGTCGGCCCGGACGCCCGCGCCGGCGTGTTGCCCGGTGCGGACGCTCGTGACGGCGTGCTGCTCGGTGCGCCGGCCCGCGACGGCCCAGCCGGTCTGGGTGACCGGGGTGCCATCCGGCCCGCCGGTGACCAGGTGGGCCCGGACCTCCTCGGCGCCACGGGCGAGGGTGAGCGAGGTGACGGTGACACCGGGCAGTTCACGGCCGCCGACGCGCGGGTGCCAGCGAGAGGCGGCCCAGCCGGGCCCGGTGCCCAGGGGGTGGACGCGGCCGCGTTCGGTGGGTCCGGCGTCCGTCAGCAGGGCGAGGTGGTTGTCGGCGGGGCCCTCGAAGGCCGGCCCGGTGGCGGTGGAGTGGGCGAGCCGCGCGTAGTGCGGGTCGTCGGGCCCGACGGCGTCCGCGGGCTGGTCGTCGCTGCCGTGGTTGTGCAGCCGGACCAGGCCGTCGGCGGCGGTGGACTGCACCAGCCAGCCGGGCCCGGGCAGGGCGAGGACGGTGTCGCGTTCCTCGGCGGGTGCGGGCCCCTCGGGCGCGGTCCACACCGGGTGGCCAGGCGGGAGCAGCAGGCCGAGGAAGGCGCTGCCGGCCCAGTACGGGGAGGCGGGGCCGGAGTAGACCTGGACGAGCCGGAGGTCGGGTCCGTGCCAGCCGAGGGTGAGCAGGCCCCGGTCGTCGACGGCGCCGCGGTCGACGAAGTGGCGCAGGGCGCCGGAGGCGAGGCGGCGGGTCGTGCCGGGGGCGAGCGGGGTCTGGCCGGTGAGGGCCCCGGCCCACAGGGGGGCCGTGGCGGCGAAGCGGTAGGTGAGCGAGCGGCCCTGGTGGACGGGCGCGCCGTCGGCCCCGAAGGTGTGGGCGTAGCCGGCCAGGTGGGCGGCGAGGCGTTCGCCGTACTCGGCGCGCAGGGCCCGGTCGTCGGCGAGGTGGGCGTGCAGGACGGGGTAGAGGTGCAGGGCCCAGCCGTTGTAGTGGTCGAAGGCGCGGGGGCGGCCGTCGGTGTACCAGCCGTCGCCGAGGTACCAGCGGTCGATGTGCTCCAGCCCGCGGCGGACCGCGGCGCGGGCCTCGGGTTCGGCGATGCCGGCCTCGGCGAGGAAGCCGCCGACGGACAGCGGGAAGAGCCACCAGTTGTTGTCGTTGGGCGCGCGGTGCAGGGCGTCGGCGAGCCAGTGGCCGACCCGGTCGCGGACGGGTCCGGGCAGCCGGTCCCACAGCCAGGGGCGGGTGAGGCGCAGCGCGAAGGCGATGGAGGCGGCCTCGACCATGGCCTGGCCCCGGTCGGTGATCAGCGGCCAGGACTCTCGGTCGCCGTCGGCGAGGTCGCGCTCGCCGGTGGGGGTCCGGGTGCCGGCGTCGAGTCCGGCGGCGTAGTGCGCCAGCAGGCCGTGCGGATCGGCGCCGCCCGCGCCCGCCACCCGCAGGGCGGCGGGCAGGAAGGTGCGGGCGAAGCCCTCCAGGCCGTCGGAGCGGCGCCCGGAGCGGCTCGGGCGGGGACCGGGCAGGTCGATCAGCGCTCCGGCGGGACTGGCATACGGGCGGACCGCGGTCAGCAGGGCGTCGGCCACCGCCTCCCAGTGCTCCCTGGTCCAGCCGGTGTACGGGCTGAGGTCGCGGTCCTCCGGGGGCAGGCGCATGAGGTCCTCCGTGATCGGGTGGTGAGCCGGAATCTAGGCAGCACTTGATCATTCGTCAAGCCACGGCGATCAAATGAGCGGCTTGATCGGATTGTGATGTTGCCGCCCCAGGGGCCATCTGCCCCGACTTTTCGGGATTTCCCGAGGTCACGGCGACTCTGCCGACGACCGGACGGGTCGATCAGGTCAGATCATTTGATCCAAATCTCTTGACTCCGATCGCCGACCTGCTCAGGATGACAGCCAATCGCCCCCACCCTCTGCGGGTCCCCGGTCGGAGCCGACCGTCCCGGGGCCCGCGCACCCTCGCCGTAAGGAGCCCACCCATGCGCTCGACCCCCATCTCCCGGCGCAGAGCCCTCCGCGCCGCCGCTGCGGCCACCTCGGCCGCGCTCTGCGTCACCCTGCTCGCCGCCTGCGGCAGCAGCGGCGACGGGGCCGCCGCCGCGGACGACGGCAAGCCGGTCAGCCTGACCTTCTGGGGCTGGGCGAAGGGCACCAAGGACGTGGTCGCCGCGTTCAACGCGAGCCACCCGGACATCCAGGTCACCTTCGAGGAGATCCCGGCGGGCGCGGCCGGCGGCTACGCCAAGCTCTCCAACGCGGTCAAGGCCGGCAACGCCCCCGACGTCTTCAACGTCGAGTACCCGCAGCTGCCGGACTTCGTCAGCCAGGGTGCCGTCCAGGACATCAGCAAGCTCGTCGGCGACGACCTCAAGGCCAAGTACCTGCCGCAGGCCGTCGAGCTCACCTCGCTCGGCGGCCGGACCTGGGCCCTGCCGCTGGACGCCTCCCCCCAGGTCTTCTACTACCGCAAGGACCTCTTCGCCAAGGCCGGCATCACCGTCCCCAGGACCTGGGACGAGTTCCGCACCGCGGCGCAGCAGCTGAAGGCGGCCCAGCCCGACACCCGCATCGCCACCTTCTTCCCCGACGACCCGACCACCTTCGAGGCGATGGCCTGGCAGAACGGCGCCCACTGGTTCGCCGCCGCCGACGAGGCCTGGAAGGCCGACCTGACCGGGCCGGAGACCCGCAAGGTCTCCGAGTACTGGCAGAAGCTGGCCGACGAGGACCTCGTGCGCGTCATGCCGTCCTTCAGCCAGCAGTGGACCGCGTCCCTGCAGAAGGGCGAGACGGCCGGCTACCTCGGCGCCACCTGGGGCGGCGGCGTCCTCAAGGCCAACGTCGGCACCACCCCCGAGGTCAACGGCACCTGGGCGGCCGCGCCGATGCCCAGCTGGGACGGCAGCCCCGCCAGCGGCATGCTCGGCGGCACCACCTTCGCCGTGTCCAAGGACAGCAAGAAGGCCAAGGCGGCCGTCGAGTTCGCCACCTGGGCGACCACCACCGCGGACGGCTTCAAGGCCCGGATCTCCTCCGGCACCTCCTCCGCCTACCCGGCCGCCGCCGAGCTGGTGCCGGTCGCCAAGCAGGCCTTCAACACCGACTTCTACGGCGGCCAGGACCTCTACGCCCTCTACACGGACGCCGCCAAGTCCGTCAAGCCGGGCTGGACCTGGGGACCGGCGATGGGCGTCACCAACGGCTCGCTGAAGGACTCCTTCGGCAAGGTCGCCGGCCGGACCGGCACCATCGACGAGTCGCTCACCACCGCGCAGCAGGCCACCCTCGCCGAGTTCAAGAACCGCGGACTGAAGGTCGCCCAGTGACCTCCGGCACCCATCCCGGCCGTACCGCCCGCGCTGCCGGCCGGCGGAGCGGGCGGTACGGGGCACCGGCCGTGCTGCTCGCCCCGTTCCTCCTGCTCTTCACCGCCTGCACGCTGATCCCGATCGGCTACGCGATCAGGCTCAGCCTGTTCACCGAACGCCGCTCCGGCCTCGGCTTCGGCGACGCCGAGACGGTCTTCACCGGGCTCGGCAACTACACCCGGGCCCTGAGCGACGAGGCGTTCCGCGGCGGGTTCCTGACCGCCGCGCAGTATTGCCTGCTCTACATCCCGCTGATGACCGGCCTGGCGCTCGTCCTGGCCCTGCTGCTGGACTCCACGCTGGCCCGCGCCCGGCGCTTCTTCCAGCTGACGCTGTTCATCCCGCACGCCGTGCCCGGCATCATCGCCGCCCTGCTGTGGATGTACCTGTACACCCCCGGCATCAGCCCCGTGCTCGACGCGCTGGAGGCCCTGGGCACCCAGCCCGATCCGCTCGGCCACCCGCTGCCCGCCGTGGTCAACATGGCGCTGTGGCAGTGGACCGGCTACAACCTGGTCATCTTCTACGCCGCGCTGCAGGCCATCGACCGCACGGTGCTGGAGGCCGCCGTCGTCGACGGCGCCGGACCGCTGCGCACCGCCCTGAGCATCAAGGTGCCGCTGATCCGGCCGTCGATCGCGATGGTCGGCCTGTTCACCGTCATCGGCTCGCTCCAGCTGTTCACCGAGCCGGTGATCCTCTACGGCACCTCGCCGGGCGTCACCTCCTCCTGGACCCCGAACATGTACGCCTACACGGCCGCCTTCGAGCGCCACGACTACGGGCTCGCCGCCTCCTCCTCGGTGCTGCTGGCCCTCGCCGCGGCGGGGCTCTCCTTCGCCGTCACCCGGCTCACCCGCGGCCGCTCCGGACCCCGGCGGGAGGCCGACGCATGACCACCACCGCCACCCGCCCCAACACCGCCCCGCCGGGCCGGCCGACCCGGGCGCACCGGCCGCGCCGCCCCTGGACGCTCTCCGGGACCGCCGTCAACGGCACCCTCGTCCTGGCCACCGTCTACACCCTGTGGCCGCTCGGCTGGCTGCTCACCGCCTCCGCCAAGAACACCGCCGACCTGCTCGGCGGGAACGCCCTGGGCGCCGACAACTTCCGGCTCGGGCAGAACCTGCACGACCTGGCCACCACCGGCGACGGCATCTACTTCCGCTGGTACCTGAACTCGCTGCTGTACGCCGGGATCGGCTCCCTGCTGTGCGCACTGGTGTGCGTCGCGGCCGGCTACGCCTTCCACGTCTACCGCTTCCCCGGCAAGGAGAAGCTGTTCGGCCTCGTGCTGCTGGGCGTGCTCGTGCCCACCACGGCACTCGCCCTGCCGATGTACCTGCTGGCCTCCGAGCTCGGCATCGTCAACACCTTCTGGGCGGTCTTCCTGCCCTCGCTGGTCAACCCCTTCGGCGTCTACCTGGCCCGGGTGTTCTGCGCCGGCTACGTACCGAACGAGGTCCTGGAGGCCGCCCGGATGGACGGCGCCGGGGAACTGCGCACCTTCTGGTCGATCGGGCTGCGGATGGTGATGCCCGGCTTCGTCACCGTGCTGTTGTTCCAGTTCACCGCCATCTGGAACAACTTCTTCCTGCCGCTGGTGATGCTCTCCGACAACCGGCTCTTCCCGGTCAGCCTCGGCCTGTTCAGCTGGAACGCCCAGACCAAGGCCTTCCCCGAGTACTACCCGCTGGTCATCACCGGCTCGCTGCTCGCCATCGTGCCGCTCGTGCTCGCGTTCGTGCTGCTCCAGCGGCACTGGAAGGCCGGACTGACCGCAGGGAGCGTCAAGTGAACCCGAACCCCGCCACCGCCGTGACCGGCACCGCCTGCGTGACCGGCACCCTCTCCGTGACCGCGCCCGCCCCTACGCCCGCCCCTACGCCCGACCGGGAGACCACCGTGCCCGACGGCCGGCCCGCCCACCGCCCCCGCGCCGTCCTCGCCATGCACCGCGAGCTCGCCGGCCGCCTGATCGACCCGCACACCCTGGCCCGGCTCACCGCGCTGGCCGACCTCGACCCCGCGCTCGTCCTGGACGACTTCACCACCCCCGAGGCCCGCGCGGCGCTCGCCGGCGCCGAGGTGATCGTCTCCAGCTGGGGCTGCCCGCCGATCGACGAGGAGGTGCTGGCCGCCGCCCCGCGGCTGAGCGCCGTCATCCACGCCGCCGGCTCGGTCAAGCACCACGTCACCGAGGCCTGCTGGCGCCGCGGCCTGCAGGTCACCTCCGCGGCCTGGGCCAACGCCCTGCCGGTCGCCGAGTACACCGTCGCCGTCGTGCTGCTCGCCAACAAGCGGCTGCTGCCGATCCGCGAGGAGTACCGGCGCCGCCGCGCCCCGCACGACTGGCAGCTGGCGTACGCCGCGGCGGGCAACTACCGGCGCACCGTCGGCGTCGTCGGCGCCTCCCGGATCGGCCGACGGGTGCTGGAACTGCTGCGCCCGCACGACCTCGACCTGCTGCTGCACGACCCCTACGTCGACCCCGCCGAGGCCGCCCGGCTCGGCGCGCGCGCCGTCGGCCTGGACGAGCTCTGCGCCGCCTCCGACGTGGTGAGCGTGCACGCCCCCGAACTCCCGGCCACCCTGCACCTGATCGACGGCCGCCGGCTCGCCCTGATGCGCGACGGCACCACTCTGGTCAACACCTCGCGCGGTTCCCTGGTCGACCAGGAGGCGCTGGTGCGCGAGGTCGCCTCCGGGCGCCTCGACGCCGTCATCGACGTCACCGAGCCCGAGGTGCTGCCCGCCGACTCCCCGCTCTACGACCTGCCGAACGTCTTCCTCACGCCCCACGTGGCCGGCTCCCTCGGCGGTGAGCTGCACCGGATGGCGGCCGCCGCCGCGGACGAACTCGCCCGCTACACCGCCGGGCAGCCGTTCGCTCACCCCGTCCTCGCCGAGGACGTCCACCGCACCGCGTGATCCCGCGCCGCGCGGCCCCGCACCACGTGCACACGCATCGCGTGCCCCCGCATCGCGTCCCCGCACCAGCAACGAATCGGAGAACCCCCATGCCCCGCAGGGTGATCGGCATCGTCATGAACGGCGTCACCGGCCGGATGGGCTACCGCCAGCACCTGGTCCGCTCCATCCTCGCCATCCGCGACCAGGGCGGCCTGCCGCTCGGCGACGGCGAGACGCTGTGGCCCGAACCGATCCTGGTCGGCCGCAACGCCGCCAAGCTCGAGGACCTCGCCGACCGGCACGGCCTCACCCACTGGACCACCTCGCTCGACGAGGCCCTCGCCCACCCGCTCGCCGAGATCTACTTCGACGCCCAGGTCACCCCCGCCCGGGAGACCGCGCTGCGCACGGCGATCGCCGCCAGCAAGCACATCTACACCGAGAAGCCCACCGCCGAGTCGCTGGAGGCCGCGCTCGACCTCGCGCGCCTCGCCCGCGACGCCGGGGTGTGCAACGGCGCCGTGCAGGACAAGCTCTTCCTCCCCGGCCTGCGCAAGCTCAAGCGGCTGGTGGACGGCGGGTTCTTCGGCCGGATCCTCTCCGTGCGCGGCGAGTTCGGGTACTGGGTCTTCGAGGGCGACTGGCAGCAGGCCCAGCGGCCGTCCTGGAACTACCGCGCCGAGGACGGCGGCGGCATGGTCCTCGACATGTTCCCGCACTGGCGCTACGTGCTGGACGGCATCATCGCCCCCGTCCGCTCGGTGTACGCGCACACCGCCACCCACATCCCCGAGCGGACGGACGAGCACGGGCAGGTCTACCGGGCCACCGCCGACGACGCCGCGTACGGCGTCTTCGAGCTGGAGGGCGGCATCACCGCCCAGATCAACTCCTCCTGGGCGGTCCGGGTGGACCGCGACGAGCTGGTGGAGTTCCAGGTGGACGGCACCGAGGGCAGTGCGGTCGCCGGACTGCGCGAGTGCCGCTTCCAGCACCGCGCGGCCACCCCCAAGCCGGTCTGGAACCCGGACCTGCCGGTGACCGAGCCGTTCCGCGCGCAGTGGCAGCGAGTGCCGGACAACGAGGAGTTCGACAACGGCTTCAAGACGCAGTGGGAGCTGTTCCTGCGCCACGTGACCACCGGCTCCCCCTACCACTGGGACCTGCTGGAGGGCGCCAAGGGCGTGCAGCTCGCCGAACTCGGCCTGCGCTCCGCCCGCGAGGGACGCCGGATGGACGTCCCCGAACTGTCCCTGTGACCGCCCGGCGGCCGCACCCGGGCCGGCCGGCCGGCACCCGGCCACCCCGCACCCGGCCGCCGGGGACCCGACCGCCCCGCAGCCGCCCGCCGACGAGACGGATGCACTGACACCTTGACTTCCTTCCCCTCCTGAGGAGAGGGAGGTCCCCTCAGCCTCGCGGCTGAGCCGCTGCGCGCGAGCGCGGCGGTGGGACTACTTCCTGCTTCACCGACGACCGCCCGCCCGGAGTACTCCGTTGAGGTCTTGCACCGCCTCCACAGGCTGCAACCGCCAGCCCGGCGGCAAGGATGTTGCGTGCCGCGTTCACGTCCCGGTCATGGGTCGCACCGCAGCCGCACGTCCACTCACGGACGTTCAGCGGCATCCTGCCCCGCAGGATGCCGCTGGCCGAACACAGTTCAGACGAGGGGAACCAACGGTCCACGGCCACCAGGTCCCGGCCGTACCAGTCGGCCTTGTACTCCAGCATGGACCGCAGTTCGGCCCAGCCCGCGTCCGAGACGGCACGGGCAAGCGTCCGGTTCCTGAGCATGTTCCGGACGGTCAGATCCTCGATCACGACCGTTTGGTTCTCACGAACGAGCCGCTCCCCCGGCCAAAGCCGAGAGTATCCACGAAGGAATTCCGATGACCGAGATCGACCTGCCCGGCCACGGCCGGATCCGGCTGCGCGAGCCCGCGGCCCTGCCCGCCTCGCCCGCCCCGGCCCGCTCGCGGGTGGCCTTCGCCGCCGCCCACGTGGTCGCCGACCCGCTGGGCGACAACGCCCCCGGCGCACCCGCCGCCGTCGACTGGGACGCCACCCTTGCCTTCCGCCGGCACCTGTGGTCGCTGGGCCTCGGCGTGGCCGACGCGATGGACACCGCCCAGCGCGGCATGGGCCTCGACTGGCCGGCCACCCGCGAGCTGATCACCCGCTCCGGGGCTGCGGCCCGCGCCTGCGGCGGCCGGCTGGCCTGCGGCGTCGGCACCGACCAGCTCGCCCCCGGCACCCACCCGCTGAACGCCGTCCGGGCCGCCTACGAGGAGCAGCTGACCGTGGTCCAGGAGGCCGGCGCGCAGCCGATCCTGATGGCCAGCCGCGCCCTGGCCGCCGCCGCGCGCGGCCCGGAGGACTACCTGGAGGTGTACGGCGCGCTGATCGCGGGCTCCGAGCGCCCCGTGCTGCTGCACTGGCTCGGCGAGATGTTCGACCCCACCCTGGCCGGCTACTGGGGCTCCACCGACCTCGACACGGCCGCCGCCACCGTGCTGGAGCTGATCGGCGCGCACGCCGACCGGATCGAGGGCATCAAGGTCTCGCTGCTGGACGCCGGCCGGGAGATCGCCCTGCGCCGCGCGCTGCCGGCCGGCGTGCGGATGTACACGGGTGACGACTTCCACTACCCCGAGCTGATCCGCGGCGACGAACTCGGCCACAGCCACGCCCTGCTGGGCGTCTTCGACCCGATCGCGGCCACCGCCGCGGCGGCGCTGCGGGCGCTGGACGAGGGCGACCTCGACCGCTACGAGGAACTGTTCGCGCCGACCGTGCCGCTGGCCCGGCACCTGTTCGCCGCACCGACCTTCCACTACAAGACCGGCGTGGTCTTCCTCGCCTGGCTGGCGGGCCACCAGGACCACTTCACCATGGTGGGCGGTGCGCAGAGCGGGCGTTCGGTGCCCCACCTGGTGGAGCTGTTCCGGCTCGCCGACGCGGCCGGGGTGCTCCCCGACCCCGACCTCGCCGCCGGGCGGATGCGCCGGCTGCTCGCGGTCGCGGGGGTGACGGCATGAACGGCGCCGACGCGATGAACGGCCTCGAAAGGCTGTCGCTCAACCAGATCACCACCCGGGGCTGGAGCCTGCCGCAGGCTGTGCGGGGCTGTGCGGACGCCGGCATCCCGGCCATCGGGCTGTGGCGCGACAAGGTCGCCGAGACCGGCCTGGCCCGCTCCGCGAAGCTGTGCCGGGACGCCGGACTCGCCGTCAGCAGCCTCTGCCGGGGCGGTTTCCTCACCGCCGACGGGCCCGGGGAACGCCGGGCCGCGCTCGCCGACAACCTCCAGGCCGTCGAGGAGGCCGCCGAACTCGGCACCGACACCCTGGTGCTGGTCGTCGGCGGCCTGCCGGCCGGCAGCCGCGACCTGGTCGGCGCCCGCGCCGCCGTCGCCGACCTTCTCGCCGAACTCGCCCCGCACGCGGGCGACTTCGGCGTGCGGCTGGCGATCGAGCCGCTGCACCCGATGTTCTGCGCCGACCGGGCGGTGGTCTCCACCCTGGGCCAGGCGCTCGACCTCGCCGCCCTGCACCCCGCCCGGCAGGTCGGCGTCGTCGTCGACAGCTACCACGTCTGGTGGGACCCGGCCCTGCGCGAGCAGATCACCCGCGCCGGGCGGGAGGGCCGGATCGCCTCCTACCAGGTGTGCGACTGGACCCTGCCGCTGCCCACCGACGCCCTGCTCGGCCGCGGCCACGTCGGAGACGGCCACATCGACTTCCGTGCCCTCACCGACCTGGTCACCGCCGCCGGGTACGAGGGCTGGATCGAGGTCGAGATCTTCAACCAGGAGATCTGGGACACCCCGGGCGAGCTGACGCTGCGCACCCTCATCGAGCGGCACCGCACCCACCTGGCCACGCCGTGAGGGTCGTCGTCGCGCCGGACTCCTTCAAGGGCACCGTCACCGCCCGGGACGCCGCCCTGGCGCTGGCCTCCGGCTGGCGCTCGGTGCGGCCGGGCGACGAACTGCTGATCCGTCCGATGGCCGACGGCGGGGAGGGCACCCTCGACGCGCTCGCGGCGGCCCTCCCCGGCGCCGTCCTGCACCTGGTCCCCTGCTGCACCGGCCCCGACGGGCGGCCGGTCGCCGGACGCTTCGCGCTGTTGCCGGACGGCACCGCGCTGGTCGAACTGGCCGACACGGGCGGCCTGCCGCTGCTCGGCGACGCCCTCGCCCCGCTCACCGCCGGCACCCGCGGCACCGGCGAGACCATCGCCGCCGCGCTGGACGCCGGCGCGCGGCAGGTGACCGTCGCGCTCGGCGGCTCCGCGTCCACCGACGGCGGTGCCGGACTGCTGGCCGCCCTCGGCCTGCGGCTGCTGGACGACACCGGCGCCGACCTCCCGGACGGCGGCGGCGCCCTCACCCGGGCCGCCCGGCTCGACCGAACCGCCCTGCGCCCCGCCCCGCCCGGCGGCGTCCGGCTGCTGACCGACGTCACCAACCCGCTGCTCGGCCCCACCGGGGCGGCCGCGGTCTACGGCCCGCAGAAGGGCGCCGACCCGGCCCGGATCGCCCTGCTGGAGGCGGGGCTGCGGCGCTTCGCCGACCTGCTCGGGGGCGACCCGGACCTCCCCGGCTCGGGCACGGCCGGCGGCACCGCCTACGGCCTGGTGAACGCCTGGGGCGCCCGGGTGGTCCCCGGTGCGGCGGCGGTGGCCGGGCTGACCGGACTCGACGCGGCCCTCTCCGGGGCCGGCCTGGTGATCACCGGCGAGGGCCGCTTCGACCTCACCAGCCTGCACGGCAAGGCGGTCGGCGAGGTCCTCGCCCGCGCGGAGCGGGCCGGCGTCCCCGCCCGGGTCGTCGCCGGCGAGGCCTCCGACCCCGGCGCGCTCACCCTCACGGCACTGTCCGGCGACCCGGCCGACGCCCGCCACCGGGCGGCCCACTGGCTCACCGCCGCCGGCGCCCGACTGGCCCGCACCCACAGCGCGGGCTGACGCCCGAGCAGCGCCCCCGGGCGCCCCCGCGTGGTGCCCGCGGTGGGAGCAGCGGACCGGAAAGCGGGTCGCGTCGACCAGCACCCGGGCCGGCTTCGATCCGTACACCTCGGGCGAGACCTGCGTCAGCACCCGGTAGGCCCACAGCCCCCGCAGTACCCGCCGGTCCGTGCCGAGCAGCAGCATCCTCGCCCGCAGTACCGCATCCTGATTCACCGTGTCCCCCTTCGTCGTCGCCCCCTCCCCGGCGGCCGCGCAGGGCAGCACGACGTACGTGCCGGCGCCCGGGAGCGGGCGCCGGCACGGAGCCGGGGAGAGTGGATGACGTCGAGTCTGCGCGTCGCCGAGGCGCCGGACAAGGGCGATCGGCTGTGCTCCCGGTCCTACCGGACAGGCCCCCTGACAGGCCATGATGGAGTCGACACTCTTCCGGACGCCGCGGGCGGGTGCCCGGGCAAAGGGCGGCCCGGGGCCGCGACTACGACGGGGTCGCGGTGTGCCAGGTGGCGATCCAGCAGGCGGTCGCCAAGGTGGCGGCGCCGGTGCCCGCCACGGTCGCGAGCACACCGAAGCAGGCGGGGCCGACGCCCTGCAGGGTCATGGTGCCGGAGTGCAGCAGCCCGAACGCCTGACCCTGGGCGGCGGCGGGCACGGCGTCCAGGAAGGCCCGCTGCAGCCCCAGGGAGTAGGCGAAGCCGGTCCCGGCGCAGAGCAGCAGGACCGCGCTCAACCCGGCGCCGGGACCGGCCGCGAAGGCCAGCAGCGGAAGTCCCATCACTGCGGCGAGCGGGGCCACCAGGCGCTCCCGCACGGGCGGCCGCACCAGGCGGCCGACGACCAGGGCGCCCGTCAGCATGCCGGCCGGCACACAGGCCATCAGCAGGGCGTAGGTGCCGGGGGCGAAGTGCCGCTGCCCCGCGTACGCGACGATCAGCGCCTCGACGCCGGCCGTGGCGGCGCCCGGCAGCCACTGCGCGAGCAGCAGCCGTCGCGGGCACCGGGTGCTCATCAGGGCTGCGGTCCCGCGCAGTCCGGCCTTCGCCACGGAGCCGGACGGACCGCTGCCGGGGTCGATTCGCGGCAGGCCCAGACGCACCGCCACCGCGGCCGTGAGGTGGAGCGCGGCGCCGACGGCGAGCGCCTGGCGGGTGCCGAGGGCCGCGACGGCGGCCCCGCCGACGGCCAGGCCCGCCAGTTGGGCGACCGAGGAGGCCATGCTGTTCAGTGACCGCCCCAACACATAGGCATCGCCGGTCAGCGAGCGGGACGTGGTGCACCGGGTGGGCCTGATCGGCGAACAGGGGTGGGAGGCCGTGATCGCCGGCCTGCACGACGGGGTGTCGTGGCGGGACGGGGCGATCGAGGTCCGCGTTGCTGCCGGCGACACCGTGGCGCTGGCCGGGGAGGGACTGCTGCTGATCCCCTCGGTCTTCATCGTCCCGACCGTGGCGGCGCACACGGCGCCGCCCTGGCCGAAGACCCTGATCTACCCCGCCCGCGGCACCGCCGCCCTCCTGGGGACACCGCCCGCCGGCCCGCCCCAGGCCCTCGGCGCGCTGATCGGGCGTTCGCGGGCCCGGGTCCTCGCCGCGCTGGACACCCCCGCCAGCACCAGCCAGCTCGCCCGCCAGCTCCGGCTGGCGACCGGCGCGGTCGGTGACCACCTCGCGGTCCTGCTCGATGCCGGCCTGCTCAGCCGCGCCCGCTCGGGGCGCTCCGTGCTCTACCAGCGCACGGCGCTGGGGGACGCCCTGGCCTCAGGTGCGGGCGCCACGCTCTCCGATACCCGATGACGCCCCGGCGCTGTCGCGGCAGCGGCCGGGACCGGCGGAGCCCGAGCCGCCCCACTCAGCCGGCGGACAGGTCCAGCTTGAAGGGCGAGCCGCTGGAGCTCGGCGTCCAGCCCTTCGAGCGCGCCGCCCGGATACCGGCGGCGACCTCCCCCGGCAGGACGACCTGGTCCGGCACCAGGTCCGGGGCGACGAAGGCCCGCCGTCCGGTCTCCACGACGAGCGTCGCCCCCGGGCGGGCCGCCTCCTCCGCCACGTAGCCCAAGGTGCCGCCTTCGTAGTCACAGCACAGGTGCCGCCTGCTCACCCGCCAGCGGTACTCGACACCGTCGACGACGATGCGGCGGGAACCCTTCTTGGCCAGTGCCACCGTGTTGCCCCTCAGCCTTCGGTTGTCCGTGTCTCCGCAGACAGTCTCCTTGCGTAACCCACGTGTGTCACCGGGTTTGCTCCGGCCCGGCCCGCGCGGTGCACAACAGGCCGATCTCTGAATGATCGTTTTCGGGTGGATATGCCGAACGGTCAATCCCGATCTGTTCGGAGCTGATCACCATCGCTAGGGTGCGGCGCGTCCCCGCAGTTACGCCCGCCCCCGCCGCCCCCCGCGGCCGGGCAGACAACCGATCGGAACGGTGTCGCCGTGACCAGGATCCTCCGTCAGCACGTGCTGACGAACTACGACGGCTGGAAGCCGGCACCACCGGTGACCGGCTCCCCCTCGACCCGGCCCCGGGGCGCCGTCCGCGGCAACGCTGAGGAAGATCCCGCTTTTCTGTCAAAACCTCAAACAACCTGCTCTTCATGCGATATGACTTGCAGCGCCACGGATCGACCGTGCGCGGAGCAGTATGAATACGATGAAGGGGATGTCGTGGGGAAACTGTCCACAAGGGCTTCGATAGCGGCATTGGCGGCGTTGGTCGCGGCCTCCGTGCTGCCCGGTCAGGCCGGGGCCGCCGCCCCGCCCTCGGTCTGGGTCGCCAGCGGCGCCGACCATGTCTTCTCGTCCTCGCCGGCCCCCCAGCGGCCGACCGGTCCGGTGACCATGTTCGCCGCGCGGAACGAGGTCCAGACCGCCCAGATCGCCGTCCGCTCCGGGGGGAGCCTGACCGGTCTGTCGGTGCAGGCGAGCGACCTCACCGGACCGGGCGGGGCGGTGATCCCGGCCTCCAGGATCACCGTCAACCGGGAATACAACCACCCGAACATCTCGAAGAACAACAGCCCGCACCGCCAGGACCCGCCGAACGGCGGCAACGAGTACTACGACGCGCTCGTCGGCAACGACCCCTACAACCTGGCGACCAACACCACCCAGCCGTACCACTACAGCGTGGCGGTGCCCCCCGGGCAGGCGCCCGGCACCTACACCGGGAAAGCCACCGTGAAGAGTTCGGCGGGCCCGGTGGACGTTCCGGTCTCGGTGACGGTGTACGCGGCCGAACTGCCCCCGACGAACCGCTCCACCTTCCGGCTGAACAACTGGTTCACCTCGGCCGGCTGGGACTACACCCTGACGGCCAGTTCGATACCCAGCCAGTACGGAGTGGACGCGTACTCCCCCGACTGGTGGACCCTGATGGGGAACATCGCCAAGAACCACGCCAAGCACCGCAACAACACGGTCTTCGCGGACTTCCAGGCACTCGCCATCCCCGGCACCACGCTGGTGAACGGCACCTACACCTTCGACTGGACGACCTTCGACCGCTTCGTCCAGCTCTTCCAGGACGCCGGAGCGCTCCAGTACATCTACACCCCCCACCTCCTGGAGGACGACGGCTCGAACGTGGAGGTCCTCGTCACGGACGGCAGCGGCGGGGTGCGGATGGCCCGCGTGGCACCCGGCTCGGACCAGGCCGAGAAGTACCTCGCCGCCGCCCTGCCCGCGCTCAAAGCCCACCTCGACACCAAGTGCCTGGACGCGGGAACGGTCTGCGCACCGGGCCGCCGGTGGAGCGACGTGTTCTACCTCTCCGCGTCCGACGAGCCCAACCCCGCCAACACCGGCTGGGCGGCCAACTCCAACTGGCTCTACCAGCGCTTCCACCAGTACTTCCCGCAGGGCATGACCAACGAGGCCCACCTGTGGACCGGGCCCTCCGTCGACAACACGCTCTCCACCCTCACCCCGCACGTCGACGACGACTACGACGCCAACGCCGCCTACTACCAGGACAAGCGCCTGGCCGGCAAGGACCTCTGGCTCTACTTCAGCGGCAGCCCCGAGGACGGCCACGCCAACCGCCTCATCAGCTACCCCCTCTCCGACTCCCGGCTGACGCCGTGGATGGTGTCGGCGATCGGCGGCAACGGCTTCCTCCACTGGGGCTGGAACATCTGGTCGGAGTGGGACGCCAACGCCGGCAAGTACAAGGGCGTCGACACCTTCAACGGCTGGACCAGCGGCGACCCGTTCCTGGTGCGCCCGAACCCGAAGCCCGGTGCGCCCGACGTCTTCGACAGCATGCGCAGCGAGGCCCTGCTCGCCGGCGTCCAGGACTACGAGCTGCTCAAGCAGCTCGCCGCCACCAAGCCGGTCCTGGCCCACGCCCTGACCTCGTCGCTGATCACCAGCTCCACCGAGTTCACCACCTCGGGCACCGAGATCGACTACCGCCACAAGCAGATCCTCGACGCCCTCACCTCCCCTGGACCCGACGCCTCCTACCCGTTCACCGACGACTTCTCCTCCGGCGCCGACACCCAGTGGCGCCACACCCACGGCTCCTGGTCCGTCACCGGCGACCAGGGCTACGCGCAGACCAGCACCGGTGACGAGTGGAACAACGTCGCCGCGGTGGCCGGACGCGCCTACGGGGACGTCGCCGCCTCCGTCGACGTCCGGATCACCGGGACCAACGCCAGCGGTGGCAACGCGAACTGGGCCGGCCTGACCGTCCACAGCCAGAACCCGGTCGACCGCCAGACCGGCTACCTGGTGGCGCTGCGCAACAACGGCGAGGTCTTCGTCAACCGCGGCAACACCATGCTGCGCACCGCCAACGTGCCCGGCTTCACCCCCGGTCAGACGGTCACCCTGCGGGTCGTCACCCGCGGCTCGACGCTCGACGTGTACGCGGGCGCGACGAAGCTGATGTCCGTCGACGACTCGGGCTACCCGGTCGGCAACATCGGGCTCGTCACCGGCGGCGCCGCCGCCCGCTTCGACAACGTGCGGCTCAACCCCGGCACCGACCCCGCCGAGGCCGCCGCCGTCTCCGCCACCAGCAGCTACGAGGCCGACGGCTGGAGCAGCGCCGCCCTCACCGACGGCCGCCGGTCGCTGCCGACCGGCACCCTCGGCTGGAGCAGCATCAACAACGTGTCCACCGACCACACCGAGTCGGTCACCGTCGACCTCGGCTCGAACCGCCGGATCAGCCGGCTGGACCTCTTCGCCCGCGCCGACGGCGCCAACACCGGCCTGGGCTTCCCGGTCGACTACACCGTCCAGGTCTCGACCGACAAGAGCACCTGGACCACCGTCGCCGACCGGCACGACCAGCCGCGGCCCGACGCCTCGGCCCAGGCCGTCGCGTTCGCGCCCACCGACGTGCGCTATGTCAAGGTCACCGGGACCAGGCTGCGGACCGACCCGCGCGGCAACTACCACATGCAGCTCGCCGAGATCGAGGCCGCCGGCGACAACCTGGCCGCCAACCGGCCGGTGACCACGTCGAGTTCGATCGAGGGCTCCGGCTGGGGCCGCGCCGCGGCCACGGACGGCGTGCTGAACTCCGCCGCGGGCTACTCGATGGGATGGAGCAGCCTCAAGTCGCCGACGGCGGCGGCCAACGAGTCGGTCGTCGTGGACCTCCAGGGCGCGAGCCGGATCGAGCAGGTCCGGCTGACCCCGCGCACCGACGGCGCCAACACCGGCCTCGGGTTCCCGGTCGACTACACCGTCCAGGTCTCGACCGACGGCACCACCTGGACCACCGTCGAGGACCGCCACGACCAGCCCCGCCCGGGCGGCACCCTGACCTTCCCGTTCGCACCGGCCACGGCCCGCTACGTGAAGGTCACCGGCACCCGGCTGAGCACCGACCAGTTCGGCGACCACTACCTGCAGCTCGGCGAGATCGCCGTCTCCTGACGGTCCGAGGCCCTGTCGCTCTACCGCTCGGCCGCCCTGCCGCCCTGTCGCGCTCAGAGCGCGGTGCGGCAGGCCTCCCGATGCTCGGCCACCTCCTTCGGGTGGCCGAGCATCGGGCAGTGGTCGCCGGACAGCTCGTCCGGTCGCAGACCGAGGCGCTCGGCGACCCCCATGAATCCGGCCGGGAAGAAGCGGTCGTCGGCGGACAGCAGGAACCTGGTCGGCACGTCCGGCCAGGCGGCCGGCGGCCACGGCCGGGCGAACGGGGCCGGCGAGGCGGACCGGCGGTCGACGGCGCGTGCCCCGGGGGTCAGGGCCGGGGCGTGGCCTGGTCCTGGACGCGGCCCTGGAGCGCCTTGGAGAGCTCCGCGACGCAGGCCGCGAGCTGCCCGGTCGTCAACTTCCCCGGGTCGTCGCCGCATCCGCCCGCCGGCGGAGCCGCGGGCGCGGAGGGCGAGGCCGGGTTCGGCGACGAGGACGGGGACGGGGCCTGGGGAGGCCGGCCGCCCGGCGCGGTGATACTGCCGTTCAGCGAGACCAGATTGGGCGTCACCCGGGCGTCGCCGGAAAGGTCGATGTAGTCCTGGGTCTGCCCGTTGAAGTCCACGAAACCGCGCCACTTGTCCCGGCCGAACGGGATGATCTCCTGCAGCGCACCGTCCTTCCCGGCACTGATGGTGATCGACGTCTGCTGCGCCATGTACGACACCATCCGGCTGGCCAGCACGTCCAGGTTCACCGACGGGTCGTCGTCGCCGCGCACGTACACGTGCAGGTCGTTGAGGCCGCCGCCGGCGCGGTCGGCCTGCACGACGGCGAAGGCCACCACCAGTTGCGAGGAGCTGTCCCTCGGCACCAGCGGCGTCACGTAGTAGAGGTGCCCGTCCGCCTTCGAGCGCAGCAGGAACTCCCCCGGGTTGGTGGCGTTGGTCGCCGCCGAGGTGTGCGCGTAGCCGAAGCCTCGGTCGTCCTTCGCGCCGCGCCCACCGAGCCACTGCACCTCGTGGATCTGCGAGCGGACCACCGAGGCCGGGTACACCGCCCCCGGGAGTTCGCCCGGGGCCACGTTCGCCCGGTAGGACACCTCCGGGCGGCCGTCCGGCGAGCCACGCAGCACCAGCACACCGGCCGGCTCCAGCACCGTGCGCTGCCGGAAGCCGGTCTGCCGCGCCACCGAGATGACCACCACCGGCTGGGCGGTGCGCGGGTCGGTGCCGTCGCAGTAGCCCCAGATGTCCTGGTCGCTGTAGACCAGGCCCGGGAAGCGCTCGGCGAGCAGGTTGCGCAGGCTGACGGCCCCCGTCCCGCCGAAGGCCCGGCGGAAGGCGTGGTCGCCGCGGAAGGCGCAGGTGACCACGGAGTTCGAGCGGCCGTCCCAGACGGCGACGCCCTCCATCGGCTGCTCGCCGGAGCCGTCCAGGACGGCCGTCCACACTCCGCCGCCCGCCGAGTCGTCGGGCAGGTAGTGCAGGCTGTGCCCCAGCAGGTGGATCCCGGAGGTCAGGCCGGCGCTGTCGGTGAGCGCCTTGGTCGCGGCGGCGTAGGAGGCGGTGCGCGCCTCGAAGTCGAAGTCCGGCATCGGCGCGGTCTTCACACAGGCCGGCACGTCCGCGGTGCCCACCAGGTCGCAGCGGCCGCCGTCGCCGGGGCGGGTGTGCTCGGTCACCGGCAGCACCGAACGCGGTGTGCCCGCGCCGCCGGCCGGGATGTCGAGCACGGTCGCCGCCGCGTAGAAGCGGCCAGCGTCCTTGTCGGCGTCCCACAGCCCGGTGCCGGCGCGCGCCAGCGAGCCGGCCATCGCGACCACGACCACCGCCACGGTCAGGCGTACCCGCCACCCGCCGAGGCCCGCCCCGGCCTCGTCCGCGATGTGGACGACCCCCCACACCGTGCCGCACAGCCCCACCGCGACCCAGAACCAGAACAGCGGCGCCGCATCCAGTGGACCGCCGTTCGGGAAGAACTCCCGCTCGATCAGCAGCAGATAGCTCTGGTCCTGCTGCCCGAAGCCGCCGAACGCGACGTGCTTGACCAGCCGGACGACGAACGCGAGCAGCGGCATCCACAGCCACCAGACGGCCAGCCCCACCGCCCCGCCCCGCACCGCATGCCTGACACGACTCATCACACGCCCCCCACTCCGCGCCCCGCCGCCCGCTCGCTCCCCCGTATCCGGGCCTTTGCCCCGTCCTTCCCACCCCGCCCGTCCGGCAAGCCCGGCGGCGGCGGTTGATCGGCGGGCGGGCGGCTCCGTTCGCGGGTCCCGGACCTCAGTCGTAGGAGGGGACGGCGCGAAGGCTCGGTCGGTTCCGGGAACACCGGAACGGGGTGGCGCGGCAGAACGGCGCAGGCCGGCCTGCCCGGGGTGCGGGCCGGGCCGGCGACCAGCAAGGCCCGCACGGCCGTCCCCGAACACGGCCCTGCGGTGCGCCATCAGCCATGCCTTCCGCGGTCGAGGACCCCCACATGCTAGGAGCCTCGATGAAACGCAGTGCTACCGCAGGCCGGTTACTGACCGCGGCAACCACCCTGACCGTGCTGGCCGGCACCATCGCCGCCACTGTGGGCCCAGCCACCGCCGCGCCCACCCCCGCGCCGCCCAGCGCCCTGGCCGCCGCCGTCAACGCCGCCGACGCCGCGGCCGCCGCGGCCGCCGCCGGCCTGGATGCCCTCGCCAAGGGCCCGGACGAGACGTACGAGCGCACGAACGTCACCCCCTGGGTCGGCGGCCTCTACTCCGTCGCCTACGAGCGCAGCTACAAGGGCCTGCCCGTCGTCGGCGGCGACGCCGTCGTGCTCGCCGACTCCCAGGGCAAGGTCCGCGGCCTCCAGTCCGCCGCCTCCGGCCGCATCGGCGGCGCCACCACCGCCCGGATCAGCGCCCAGAACGCCGAGAAGACCGCGCGCACCAAGCTCGCCGTCGTCGACTCCGTCGACTCCCGCCGCCCCGTCGTGCGCGTCAAGGACAGCGACAGCGGCCGCCTCGCCTGGGAGACCGTACTCGGCGGCGCGGACGCGGCGGCGTCAGGCGCGGAACGTGGTGCGGTAGTCCGTCGGGGAGGTGCCGACGTGGCGGTGGAAGGCCGCCCGGAAGGCGGCGGGGCTGCCCAGGCCGCTGAGCCGGGCGACCTGTTCGACGGGGGCCGCGGTCGTCTCCAGGAGCTCGCGGGCCCAGTCGATGCGGGCGGCGGTCAGCCAGGCCATCGGCGAAGTGTCCGTCTCCTGCTGGAAGCGCCGGATGAAGGTCCGCCGGGACATGTGCGCGCGGCGGGCCAGTTCGTCCACGCTGTGGCGGTGCGCGAGGTTGTCGAGCATCCAGGCCCGGACCGGGGCGAGTTCCTCCCCGCGGTCGGCGGGCCGGAAGCGTTCGATGAACTGCGCCTGGTCACCGGGCCGTTGGGGCGGGGCGACGAGTGCCCGGGCGCGGTTGTTGGCGGCCGCGGCGCCGTGGTCGCGCCGGATGATGTGCAGGCACAGGTCGATGCCGGCGGTGACTCCCGCCGAGGTGAGGATGCCGCCGTCGTCGACGAAGAGCCGGTTCGGACGTACGTCGATCCGGGGGTACCGGCGCTGCAGGGCGGCGGCGTCCCGCCAGTGGGTCGTCGCGGGGCGCCCGTCCAACAGCCCGGCGGCGGCCAGCGCGAACGCCCCGGTGCAGATCGACACCAGCCGTGCGCCTCGGGCGTGCGCGGAGCGGATCGCCGACAGCGCGGCGGCGGGCGGCGCGGCCTGCGGGTCCTCGTAGCCGGGGACGACAACGGTGTCCGCGTCCCGCAGAGCTTCCAGCCCGGCCGGTGCGGTGACGGTGAACCCGCCGCTGCGGACCGGCCCGGCCGCCGGGTCCGCGCAGACGGTGACCCGGTAGTGCGGGTCCGTGCCGAAGGTCTGCACCGGGATGCCCAGGTCGAGCGGGAGCACCCCCGGAAGCGCCAGCACCGCGACCCGATGCTCCTCCACAGCCGACATGGCACGATCCTAGCGGTACCTGCCCCGCGTGCCACTGTCACCGGCCGGCGGAGCATTCGTAGTCTGCGCCCATGGACTTCTCACTCGACCTGCCGTCCGGCCCCCTGGCCGAAGCCGTCCTCTCCACCGTACGGGCCTCCGAGACCCCCTCGGTGGCCAATCACAGCGTGCGCAGCTTCCTCTTCGCCGAGCTCGTCGCCGCCCACGAGGGATGCCTGGAGGACGCCGCGTACGACCGCGACCTGCTGTTCGCCGCGACCGTGCTGCACGATCTGGGCGCGGGTGACCTGGCGCCGGGCGCGGCCCGCTTCGAGGTGGAGGGCGCGGACCTGGCGGCGGATCTGCTGCGGCGGCACGACGTTCCCGAGGCCGACGTCGACCGGGTGTGGGAGGCGATCGCCCTGCACACCTCGCCCGGTATCGCCGAGCGCCGCGGCCTGCTGTGCTACCTCACCCGCGAGGGCGTGGGCAGCGACTTCGGGCGCAACGCCGCGGTCGTCTCCCCGTGGGAGAAGCGGATCCACGCCGCCCATCCGCGCCTGTCGATGGTCCGCTCCCTCGTCGACGCGATCGTGGAACGGGCCGCCCGGTCGGACGCCGCGTCCCCCCGCTACTCCCTCGGCGGCGAACTGCTGCGGGAACGCCGGGCCGACGGCGTGACCGAGTTGGAGCGCGCCGCGGCCTCCTGCCCCTGGGGGGAATGACCCGGGGCGGGGTGCGCGGCCGGGCGTAGGCTGTCGAGGTGGAACCACCGCCCGCCAGCCCGTAGGCCGGCAGGCAGGCGGCGGTCACGCCGCTGCTCAGGCCCGCGTCGGCTTCGAGGACGGGGCGGACGTAGGTGTAGCCGGCGAAGTGGCCGAGCACGACGAAGGCGGTGACGGCGATTCCCACGGCCACGCCGCGGTGGCGCAGCGCGGCGGCCGGCCCGCCCGGCCGTCCGCCTTCGGGCACCGGCGGTGCGGGCAGCACCGGCACGACGGCGGCACAGGCGGCGCCGAGGGCGGCGAGCGTCCAGAACGCGAAGCGCCAGTCGAGCAGCGCGGCCAGGAAGGTGCCCAGCGGGACGCCGAGCACGGAGGCGATGGAGACGCCGGAGAAGATCAGCGTCATGGCGAGGGCGATCCGCGGGCCTTCGGCCAGGCGCGGGCCGAGGCTCGTGACCAGGCCCCGGACGATGCCCATCGCCCACCGAGCAGGATCCGGCCGACGGCGGGGACGGCGAAGTTCGGCGCCAGGACGGCCCTGCGCTCGCGCCGGGCGACCAGCCTCGGGGTGAACGGGGCGAGGGCGGCGGCGATCAGGCCGGTGACGGTGAGGGAGAGTCCGGTGACCCCGTCGCTGACCCCGAGGCCGTGCGCCATCGCGGTGAGCAGACCGACCGGCATCATCTCGGAGGACACCACGGTGAAGATGGCGAGCACGACGGCGAGGACCGGCGACCAGCGCTACGGGATGGCGGGCGGAGCGGCCGGTGGTGCGATGGTTCGTGGGTTCGTCATGCGATCAGCCCATCAGCCGGAGGAAGGGCCGAACACGATCGATGGGCTCACCGATCGTGAGGCGCGCCGCCCCGCCGGTCGCGTGTCACCCGTCGCCGGGAGCCGGGTACCGTGACCTCCGAGGCCGGCTGCGGCAGCGGCAGCGGCACCGATCGACGGAGAGGCGGAGAACGGATGACCCTGGAGGAGGACCGCCGCGTCAGGCTGGCCGAGGACCTCGGGATCGGTGAGGCCCTCGCCGGGGAGCCCGGGGCCGTCGTCGGGTTCCTCGCGCTGGGAGCCGGGATGGAAGGCACCGTCGAGCGGGTGAACGGGGAACTCCCCCAGAGCCAGGAGGTCCGCGAGTACCAGCGACTCAAGGCGCTCTTCGAGGACTACGGGCACACCATGCCGGAGGCGAGCCGCGAGCGGCTGGAGGCGGAGATCGCCGAACTGGAGCCGCAGTGGGCCGCGTACCGGGGGCGGGGCAGGCGGGTGACGGTCCGGGTCCGGTGGGACAACGGCCTCGTCCTCGACCAACTGCACGAGGACGTCCTCTCCGTGCTGTGACGGGGCGCGGTCGGCCGTCGCCCGCGACACGGGGGGATCAGAGGTCGGGCTCGGTCCGGGCCCAGCTCTTCCCGTTGTGGAAGTAGGCCGCCGCGTCGCGGATGCCCGCGGTGCGGAAGGGGCGGCCGTGGTCGTCGACGCGAAGCCGGCCCTGGCGGTCACCGCAGCTCCAGACCAGGTCGAGGTACCAGGAGACGTCCTGCCCGGCCGTGCTGGCGTCGATGTTGATGACCTGCGGATCGGTCGCCGAGACCCGGTAGGGGAGGGTCGAGAGGGTGGACTTGCCGGTGCCGTCCTGGGCCGGCACCGGGGTGGCCCAGGGCGCCGGGGCGTCGAGGTCCACCGCGAAGGCCTCGACGGGTTCGACCCGGCTCGGCCGCCGGGCCGGTGACCGTCCGGGTCCGGGCAGGGCGAGGCCCCGCCGACCCGGCTCGGCGGACGCGGGGGTGTCAGACCAGGCGGTGCATGCCGACCGAGTGCGGGGCGGTCTGGGTGAAGCCGTAGTGGGCGTAGAGGCGGTGGGCGTCGCCGTCGGCGATCAGGGAGACGTAGGCACCGGCGGGGGCGCGGTGTTCGAGTTCGGCGGTCAGGTGGGCCATGATGCGCCGGCCCAGGCCACGGCCCTGGTGGGCGGGCAGGACGCAGACATCGACGATCTGGAACACCGCGCCGCCGTCGCCGACGATGCGGCCCATGCCGACGGTCTCCTGCCCGAGGTACGCGGTCACACCGTGCCAGGTGTGGGGCAGTCCGGCGGCGACCGCCCCGGCGGGGCGGTCGCTCATGCCGGCGGCGGTGCGCAGGTGGCGGAAGGTGTCGACGCTCGGCACGCCCACCCGCAGCTCGTAAGGGTCGGTATTGGTATTCATTCATTACAGGGTAGTACGTGCGGGGGCCGGTGCCGCAGGCGGGAGGGGATCGGAGCCGGGCGGGGGCGACGGGACGGTCGCGGTACGGTGGGACCATGATCTACCGCCACCCCGAACGGGACCAGATCCGGATCGAGGACGTCCTGTCCGCACTCGGCAGCCCCGTACGACTGGCCGCCGTACGGGTCCTGGACAGCGGCGGGGAACACAACTGCGGCAGCGTGCTCACCACCATCGGGGTCACCGCCAAGTCGACGATGACGCACCACTGGCGGGTACTGCGCGACAGCGGCGTCATCCGGCAGCAGCCCTCGGGCCGGGAGAACCTGCTGCGGCTGCGCCGCGAGGACCTGGACGCCCGCTACCCCGGTCTGCTGGACGCCGTCCTGGTCGGCGCCCGCGACGACGAGGCGCTCGAACCGGCCGCCCCCTCCCCTGCCGCGGACTGAACCCGGCCGGCCGTCAGCCGCTCTCCGGCTGCGCCATCACGCCCGTCGCGGAGCGGTCCAGCAGATGGCAGCGGTACGGGCAGCGGCCACGGCAGGCATCGAGGGCGGTCTCCGGACTTCCAGAAGGAACGGGACGTCAAAGCTCCGGCAATCGCACAGCTTCGGGAAAACGCCCGAGCCGGGTTCACGCCATTCCAAAAACGCTGGACCCTGCGCCGGAAACCCGCGACCGACCATCCGTCAATGACACCGTTGACCGACTGGACAGATCCGCCGCGAAGGCGATCGCCGATCGCGACGTCCCTGCCCGCCTCCGGCCGCCCGCTCGGCAAGGCTCCGCACCACCGGTCGCGACATTCCGTGTTCCGTGTTCAAGCCCCCTCGCCAGGCCCCCTCGCCAGGCCTCCCCGCCACCGCCCCCGAGCCGGATCGGCCCTGCGGAGTAATCTGAAACTGGTCGGCGTGGAGGAGGCGAACTGCCATGCGCGAACTGTCCGAGCACATCACGACGCCATCCAACGGAGCGGACACCCCTGTCGCGGTTATCGGGGCAGCATGCCGGTTCCCCGGAGGAGCCACGGATCCCGCCTCGTTCCGGAGACTCCTCGCGGACGGCACCGCCACGATCGGCCCGGTGCCGGAAAGCCGCTGGACCGAACGGCAATTAGCGGGGCTCGACCCGGACATCGCGGAGCGTCTGCGCTGGGGGTGCTTCCTCGATTCCGGCATCGGCGGCTTCGACCCCGGACTCTTCGGCATCAGCCCGGACGAAGCACCCTGGCTGGATCCCAACCACCGGCTCTCTCTGGGGGTCGTCTGGGAGGCGTGCGAGCATACGGGAATTCCGGTGTCCTCGCTCGGCGGGGCCCGTACGGGCGTTTTCGCCGGCGTTTTCTCCCGCGACTACACGCTGTGGGCCCGGCGTCCCGCGGGCCGCACGAGCGCCTGTTTCGGCTTTTCCAGCCACGGCACGCTGGTGTCTTTCCTGTTGGATCTGCACGGTCCGGGCATCGCCGTGGACACGGCCTGTTCGTCCAGCCTCGTCGCCATTCACCTGGCGTCCCAGAGCCTCCAGCGGGACGAGTCGGACCTCGCCCTCTGCGGAGGTGTGCAGCTGATCCTCGCGCCCGGGCCGGGGGTCTCCTACGCCCGGTGGGGGATGCTCTCCCCCACCGGGCAGAGCCTGCCGTTCGACGCGGAGGCCAACGGGTTCGTCCGTGGTGAGGGGGGCGGAGTCGTCGTCCCGAAACGCCTGGCGAACGCCCACCGTGACGGGGGCCGGGTCCTGGCCGTCATCCGGGGAACGGCGGTGAACCAGGACGGGCGCTCCGCAAGGCTGACCGCTCCCTCGCAGGCCGCGCAGGAGGCCGTCTTCCGGCGGGCTCTCGACCGGGCGGCCGTCGAGGCGTCGCGCATCGACATGGTCGAGGCCCACGGACCGGGGGCTCCGGTCGGCGATCCCATCGGGTTCGCCTCGACGGCGGCGGTGTACGGCCAGGGTCCGAGTCCGTGCGCGCTCGGCTCGGCCAAGGGGGGACATCGGGCACACCGAGGCCGTCTCCGGTGCCGCCGGACCGCTGAAGACGGTCCTCGCGCTGCACCACGGCATGATTCCCCCCTCGGTGGGCTTCCGGCAGCAGAGCCGGGACCTCGCGACGGACGGCACCCGGCTGTCGAGCATCGGTCCGGACTCCCTCATGGCGCTCGCCCTGCGGAACAGGCTCGAACAGAGCCTGGGGATGAAGATCCCACGCACCGTGATCCGGACCTCGCCCTCGATCTCCGCGCTGGTGGAGAACATCCTCATGAACATCGAGCCGACGGTGTGAACCGTGCGTACCGGGATCAGCCCCGCAGGCCCCGGACCAGGGGCGGGCGGGATGAGAGCCTCCTCCGTCGACCTCCCCGCCGGCCGGTTCCGCTACCGCCACTGGACCGGTGCCCGGCCGGACCACCCGCCCGCCGTCCTCCTCCACGGTGCCAGCCGCTCGTCCCTCACCTGGACCCGCACGGCGCGGGACCTCTCCCGCCGGGGCGAGGTCTTCGCCCCGGACCTGCGCGGCCACGGGGAGAGCGTCAAGCCCGCGGACGGGCACTACGGTCTGCGGACCGTCGCCGATGCCACCGCCTGGGCATGCACCTGGCCCGGCTCGAACTCGCGATCCTGCTCCGGGAGCTGTTCACCCAGCTGCCCGGAATCCGCTCCACCGCGCCTCCCCGGTCCTTCCAGCTGGGCGGTGCCCTGTCGGTCTCCGAACTCCCCTGCGACATCGCATAACTGGCCTATGAAACCGGGTGAATGAACCATGAAGTGGAACGAACTGACGATCACGGGCCTGGGCGTCTTCATGCCGCCGGCCACCCCGCTCTCCGAGGCCGTCGAGACGGGCCGCTACGACCCCCGTGACAACCGGCTGAACCAGCTCGTGGCAACCCGGATCTCCGCCGCCGAGTCCGCACCGGACATGGCCGTGTCCGCCGGGCGCCTCGCGCTCGGCCGGTCCGGGCACGAACCCGGCGAGATCTCACTGGTCCTGCACGCCAGCCTCTACCACCAGGGACAGGACTTCTGGACACCTGCCTCCTACATCCAGCACCACACGGTCAGCGGGGGCGGCCCCGCGGTGCACATCCAGCAGGGGTCCAACGGAGGACTCGCGGCATGGGAGCTGGCAGCGTGCTTCATGGCGGCGGACAGCAGCCGGAGCGCGGCCCTGGTGACCACGGCGGACCGCTACTGCGATCCGGGATTCGACCGGTGGAACAGCGACATCGGAGTCGTCTACGCGGACGGCGCGACAGCGACGGTGCTCTCCCGGCGGGCCGGCTTCGCACAGATCTGCTCCATGGTCTCGACCTCGGACCCGGAGCTGGAGGAGATGTGCCGGGACACGACCGGCTTCACCGATCGCCCCCACCAGGACGACAGACCTCTCGACCTGCGAACGCGCAAGCAGCGCTACGTCCAGAAGGCGGGCTACGGGTGGATAGCCGAGCGCCTCGTCTCCGGAACCGAACGGAACATCCGGCAGGCGCTGGACGAGGCGGACACCGACCTGCGGTCGATCCGCCGGGTGGTGCTTCCGAACCTGGGCAGGGGGACCCTCGAATGGGAGTTCCTGGAACCGATGGAGATCGGGCCCGAACGCACCCTCTGGGACTGGGGACGGCACGTGTCACACCTGGGCGCGGGAGACCAGGCCGCCGGCCTCGCCCACCTGGCCGAGACCGGGCAGCTGCGCCCTGGGGATCACGTGCTGCTGGTCGGCGTGGGGATCGGGTTCAGCTGGACGAGCGTGGTGGTCCGGATCGACTCTCCCCCCGTCTGGCCCGAGCAGTCCGCGGCCGCCCCTTGAGTACGCCCGCGCGGCACCTCCGGGCCCTCGCCCCGCCCGGGCCGGGCCGCTCGGATCGGCCGACGGGTAGGGCGGGAAACGGCTTCGGTGGGTCCGGTGGGTCATGGGGCGTCTTGGGGGCGGTCCTGCGGTCGATCCTGTGGTGGGACCGTCAAGACCGGTACGGGTCAGGCCGTGATACTCGGGTGATCACCGATCCGAGGGCTGGCGATGCGACCGAAACTGAAGTCCGACGTGCTCTATGTGCCCACCAGCGACGGCGTGCACGTGTTCGGCGCGGGAGCCGACATCGCGCTGAACGGCCGGTCCGCCTACCAGTGGCTGGACCGCCTCGCACCGCATCTCAACGGTTCGACCGAGCTCGACGACCTGGTCCGCGGCCTTCCGGAGGAGAAGCGGGGCGTCGTCGACACACTGGTGCGGCGGCTGCACGAGGCCGGCTGCCTGGTGGACGCCGCCGAGGACCTCCCGCACGGCCTGACCGCACGGGAGCTGGAGACGTACGCGGCCGAGATCGCCTTCGTCGAGTACCACCGGGACTCCGCCGCCCGGCGGTTCGAGTCGTACCGCGACAGCGCGGTGGTGGTGCTGGGCGCGGGCCCGGCGTTCGTCGCGCTGGTCTGCTCCGCGCTGCACTCGGGGGTCCGCCGGCTCCGCGCCGTGCGGACCCCGGAGACCGCGACCGACACCGCCCGGCTGGCCGAACTGGCCGCCGAGGCACGGCAACGCGACCCGGGACAGACCCTGACCCAGGTCGAGCTGTCCGACGCGGAGCTGGCCGGGCTGGCCGGTGCGGACGTGGTGCTGCACGTGGCCTCGGCCCACGGGGTGGAGCGCGCCCTGCGGCTGGACCGGCTGTGCCGGGCCTCGGGCACCCTGCTGGTGCAGGGCGTGGTGCTCGACGACGTCGCCTGGCTGGGGCCGGCCGGTCCGGCCTGGGAGTCGGCCTGGCTGCGGCTGGGCGCCCACGGCCCGTACCGGGAGGGCGAGTTCCTCACCGGTCCTGCCGCCGCCGTCGTGGCGGGCCACCTGGGGCTGGCGGCGTTCCGTGCGGTGACGGGCGTCGCCGCCGCCGAGGACGGCAGGCTGACCAGGATCGACCTGGAGACCCTGCGGACCTCCACCCACGCGTTCCTCCCGCATCCGGCGACCCGGCCGGCCCAGCCGGAGAGCGAGACGGCGTTCACCGAGCGGATCGACCGGCTGAGAAAGGCCGGACCGATCGACGAGCAGGAGTTCTCCGCCCGGGCGGCCCGCTGCTTCGACCCGCACGTCGGCGTCCTGCGCCGGCTGGACGAGCGGGACTTCACCCAGCTGCCGCTGCATGTGACCGAGGCCGTGCCGCACACCGCCGGTGCGGCCCGGGTGTTCGGCGCGGGCCTGGACTTCGCCGAGGCGCGGCGGTGTGCCGCGCTGCGCGGCCTCGCGCGGTACGCGGCGGTCTCGGCCGACCCCCGCAGGTTCGGCCCCGGCGCCACGGTCCGGGGCTGGGACGTCACCGGCCGGAGGGCGAGGGCGGTGCCCGCGGCCGAGGCGTTCGTCCGGGGAACGGGGCTGGCGGCGCGGCTGAGCTGGGACAACGCCGTGACCGACGGGATCGCGCAGCACTGCGCCGCCCTCGCCACCGCCGATGTCCTGGTCGGCCGGGCGCGTCCGCTCGCCCTGGACCTGGCCGGCGCGGCGCCGGATGCCAGGGCGCGGCGGTACCTGGGCCTGCTGCGGTCGGCGGGGGGCTCGGTCGCCGTCGCCGACATCGGCGGCGCCCTCGGGATCGCGGTGCTCGCGTGGTGGCAGGAGGGGCGGCCGGTCGCGGTGACGTGCGGTCCGGGAGCGGTGGCCGAGGGGCTGGAACGGGCACTGCTGGACCGCCAGGCCGCCCTGACCGGCGAGCACGCCTATGCCCCGGCCCTCGTCCCGGGGCTGGGCCCGGCGCCTGGTCCGACGCCCGGCACGGGCTGGCCCGACCTGCCGGAACTCCTTGACATGGCAGGTGCATTGACGACTCGTCATCTACACCCGGTGGCGGTGCCGCTGGACCACGATCCCGCCGTCCACGAGGTCCTGCCCGCCGTGCTCCGGGTGGTGCTGACCGATGGGTGAGGCCACGTGGACGGGTGAGGCCGCACCCGCCCCGGACCTGGTCGGCTCGGCTGGCCTCCGGTTCTGGTGGCGCACCTTCGAAGCGGTCCAGGAGCTGTTCGCGGAGGGGCACGGGCAGGAGGGCGACGAGGACGACCCGCTGCCGGCCAAGGTCTTCCGCGGCCTGCCGCGCCACGTACTGAGCGAACCGGCCCGCCGGATCGGCGACGCGCGGTGGTCCTTCCCCGGATTCCTGCGGGCGCACGCCGGGGGCGCGCCCCGCCTCACCGCGCTGGACGAACCCGACCTGTCGACACTGCTGCAGCACGCCTACGGGCTGGTGCGGATGGAGCTGGGCCCGCACGCGGCCTGGCCGTACCACCGGGCGGTGGCGTCCGCGCGGTGCTTCCACCCGGTGGAGCTGTACCTGTGGCTGGCCCGTCCGGCCGACGCGCTGCCGGCCGGCTGCTACCACTACGACCCGGCGCACCACGCGTTGACCGGGCTCAGGCCCGGTGGCCTCCCGACGGAGCTGCTGGCCGCCACCGGCGCGGGAGGCGAGGACACGCTCGCCCTGGTGGTGGCCGCGGTGTGCTTCCGCAAGTCGGCCTTCCGCTACCGCGATTACGCCTACCGGCTGTGCGCGCAGGAAGTCGGCATGACGGTCGGGAACGTGCTGCTGGTCGGCGGTGCGCTGGGTCTGCGCGCACGTGTGCACCACCGGTTCGACGATGCCGTCGTCAACCGGGCGCTCGGCCTGGACGGGGTGGAGGAGACCGCCTTCGCGGTACTCGACCTGGGCCCCGCGCGACCGGCCGCGACCGGGGCGACGCCCCTGGACGGCGAGCCCATCGAGCCCCGGACGCCGCTGCCACCGGCACCGCTGCCACCGATCCGGCCGTCGCACCTCCGCACCAACACCGTTGATCCGGCCGCCTGGTCGGGCCTGGCCGAACTGGACCGGGCCAGCCGGCTGACCGGCACCGACACCGGCCTGGCCGCGCCGGTGGAGCCGGCCGCCTTCCACCTCCCGGCCGACCGCCCCCGTTCCGCGCGTCCGATCCCGGCCTCGGGCGAGGAACCACCCGCCGGGGGCGTCGAGTTGGCGCGGGCCCTGCGGGCGCGTGACTCGGGCGGGCGGATGTTCCTGCCCGATGGCGCCGCCCTGCCCGCCCGCGAGCTGGCCGGCCTGCTCCGGTACGCGCTGGAGCCGGTGGCCTCCGACCACACCGAGGCGGCCTGCCGGCCGCTGGCGGACTGCCATGTGCTGGTGCTCAACGTCGACGGCGTGCCCGCCGGCCTCTACCGGCTGGACGCCGAGCCCTCGTTGGAGCCGGATCCCTCACCGGAGCCGGAGCCCTGGCGGGACCCGGAGCCCCGACCGGACGCAGGTCCCCGGCCGGTCGCCGCGCCCGAGCTGGTCCCGCTGCCGGGTCGCGCGTGGCACGGCGTGGTGTCCATGCTCTGCGACCGGACCCCCGCCGTGAACACGGCGAAGGCCAACGCGGTGGTGTTCCTGAGCGTCGACCGGGTCCAGGGAGACCGCTGGTTCGGCGATCGCGGGTACCGGATCCTGCACCACGAGGGCGGCATCGTCGCGCAGCGGATCAGCGTGCTCGCGGCCGCCGCCGGTCTCTCCGCCCGCATCACCAACGGCTACCACGACGGTGCCGTCCGCGCGCTGATCGGCGCCGGTCCCGCGCAGGTGCCCGTCTTCACCCTCGTCCTGGGCCGCCGTCGCGCCACCGCACAGTACGAACCGCCGCTGACCTGGTGATCTCGCGGACCGAAACCCCCGGCCCGCGAGATCCTACGGCCCGGTCTTCGGTCCGACCGTCAAGACCGGGGGCCGCCCGCCGACACAGGATTCGGGGTGGGTGGACCGGATCCGGTCCACCCGTCACAACACCCGACAACCGGGAGAAAGGGGACACCGATGGAGACGAACCTGGTCCTGGACCTCGCTGACCTCAGCGTGGACGAGCTCGACATCCTGCCGACCTCGCCGGGCGCGAGCCTGGAGTCGATCAACGTCGGCCACGCCATGGTCGAGATCGGCGCGTCCAACTGCACCTCGACCGGCACGCCCGCGAGCTGCTGCTCCTGTTGCTGCTGCTGACCTGACCGCATGACCGTGCCTGGCGGACAGCCAGTCCGCCGGGCACGGGCGTGTGTCACCACCCCCGGCGAGAGAGGAAGAGGCGAGACGATGACCCACGCCGCCCCGGGCACGACCCACCCGACCGGTGTCGCCGTGCTGGGCACGGGCCTGCTCGCCGCCGCGATCCGCGCCGCCGTCCACCGCACGCACCGGCGGGTCGCGGACACGGACGCCGACTGCGCCGCGATCGTCACCGCGGACGACGGCTGGACCACCGGCACGGCCCCGCACCGGTCCGACGCCGGCTGGCTGCCGGTCCGGGTCGAGTTGGGCAACGTCGTCATCGGCCCGTACGTCACGCCGGGCCGGACCGGCTGCGCGCGGTGCGCCCGAACCCGGCGGGAGCGTGCGCTCGGCCCGGACAGCCCCCGGGCCGCGCTGGTCCACCGGTTCGGCGACCGGCTGGCCGACCGCACCACGCCCTTGCTGTCGGCCTGGGCCCGCGACACCGTCGGCGGACTCGTGGCGGCGGAGCTCGTGGCACACACCGAACGCTCCGAACCCGCCGGCCGTACCGGACGCGCCGGCCTCGCCGCACCGCCGCGCCGCACCACCGACGGCATCCTGGTGCTCTCCCTCACGAGCCTGGCGGTCGACGCCCACCCGTTCCTCCCCGATCCCTCCTGCCCCCAGTGCGGCGGGCTGCCCCCGGACGAACCGCCCGTCCTGATGGGGACGCCGCGGCCGAAGCTCGGCCGGGACACCTACCGGGTCCTCGACCTCGGGGCCGGCTGGGACGGGCTGGTGAGGACCTACGTGGACGGCCGCACCGGCGTGGTCCGCCAGCTCGACGTGCGCACCGACTACCGCTACCCGATGGTGTCCGCGCCGCTGCACCTGCCGGGCGGCGAACAGGAGGCCGGGTTCGGCCGGGACCTCGACTACGCCGGCTGCGAGCGCACCGCGCTGGCCGAGGCGCTGGAGCGGCTCGGCGGTGCCCGGCCGGGTGGCCGGCGCACGGCGGTCCGGGCCGGCTACGGCAGCGTGGCCGAGCAGGCGCTCTGCCCGACCGAGCTGGGCCTGTACCCGCCGGAACGGTACGCGGAGCCGGACTTCCCCTATCCCCCGTTCGATCCGGACCAGGAGCTGAACTGGGTCTGGGGGTACTCGTTCGCCCGCGACGCGCCCGTGCTGGTGCCCGAGGACTACGCCTACTACCGCACCCGGCACGGCAATCCGCTCGCCCGGCCGCTCGCCTACGAGGTGTCCAACGGCTGCGCCCTGGGCGGCTGTCTGGAGGAGGCCGCGCTGCACGGGGTGGTGGAGCTGGCGGAGCGGGACGCCTTCCTGCTCACCTGGTACGCCCGGCTGCCGGTGCCCCGGGTGGACCTGGCCACGGTGGCCGAGCCGCGGGTGGCGATCCTGGCCGAGCGGATCAGGCAGGACAGCGGTCACCGGGTGGTGGCCTTCGCCACCACCCCGGAGCACGGCATCCCGACCGCCTGGGTGATGGCGGTGCACCCCGGGCCCGGCCCTGAACCGGCCGCGATCTGCGCGGCCGGTGCGCACTTCGATCCCGAACGGGCCCTGCTCAACGGGCTGTTGGAGCTGGCGGCGAACCTGGGCTGGAACCGGTCCGCCTACCGCGCCGAGTCGGCCAGGATCGCGGCGATGGTCGCCGATCCGGACCTGGTGCGGGAGATGCGCGACCACGCCCTGCTGTACTGCCACCCTGCCGCGTTCGACCGCTTCGGCTTCCTGTTCGGCGGCGATCCGGAAAACCCGGGCGACCCCGGTGACTTCGGCAACTCCGGCGACGGCAGGAGCACCGGTACGGGCTCGGGCGCCGCCCTCCCGGTGGCCGAGGCGTTCGCGCGGGCCACCTGCCGGCCCCGCGGCGAGGACCTGCGCACCGACCTGGCCGAGGTGGTCGCGCGGTTCACCGGCCGCGGCCAGGACGTCGTCGTGGTGGACCAGACCACGGACGAGCACCGGGCCGGCGGCCTGGCCTGCGCCAAGGTGATCGTCCCCGGACTGCTGCCGATGACGTTCGGCCACCGCATGCGCCGCACCACCGGCCTGCCCCGGCTGCGCCACCTCCCCGCCGAACTCGGCTACCGGGCCGGGCCGTTGGCGCCGGATCAGGTCAACCCCCACCCGCATCCGTTCCCGTGACCGGAGTCGACTCATGCCCCAGGACTTCTCCACCCCGGACACCTTCGGCATCCGGCTCGGCGGGCTGCCGGTGTCGATGCTGGACGACATGCGCTCACCGGAACTGTGGCAGCGGGTCGAGGCGGTGCTCCGCGCCGACCGTGAGCTGACCGCCGCCGAGGCCGCGCTCTCGGACGCGCTGTTCGAGGTGATCGGACACCGGCCGGACGGCCGGCCCCTGCTGGTCGCGCTCCGCCGGTCGGTCCACAACCGCCGGCCGCCGACGCCCCGGTGCTGGAACGACGACGTCCGCGCGCTGCTGCCGCCCGCCCTGGCCGACGGGGTGCGGTCCTGGCTCTCCCGGGTGGCGACGTACCGGAGCGATCTGACCCGCCTGGACGAACTGGTCGAGCACCACACGAAGGCCCCGTACGCGCTGCTGCGGAAGGCGGCCGGCGATCCCGCCTTCCAGCACGGGCTGGTCCTGAGCAGCCCGGTGCTCCACGACCGGCTGCGCACCTGGCTGGCCCAGCCGGAGGAGACCGCCCCGGACCGCCAGCTGGCCCTGCGGCTGGCCAAGTACCTCGCCCGGATCACCACCAAGACCAGCCCGTTCAGCACCTTCACCGTCAGCGGCCTCGGCACCTGGCAGGACCGGGCCCCCGCGGCTGCGGCCCTCGCGGCTCCGGCGCCCGTCGGCTTCACGGTGCGCAGCGTCACGGAGATCAACGTCTGGGTGGTCCAGCAGCTGGTCCGGCGGCTGAGCGGGCATCCGGTCCTCGCGGCCCGCCTCCGGCTGCGGCTCAACCCGAGCGCGTTGCTGGTCGGCGACCGCTGGGAGTTCCTCGGCGCGGGCTCCGAGGAGCCGCTGCGCGCCCTGCCGGCGACCGCTGCCGTCCGGGCCTGCCTGGACGCGGTGGGCGAGGAGGGCCGCGCCCGCGCCGACGCCGCCGAGCGGTTGGCGGCCCGGACCGGCAGCACGTCGGCCGCCGCCGACGCCTACCTCGGCCGGCTGGTGGAGCTCGGGCTCCTGGAGGCCGAACGCCCGTTCGCCGACCAGGCCCTGGATCCGCTCGCCGAACTGCGCTCCTGGGTGGACGGCGCCGGGCCGGACCTGGCCGGGATCGGCGGCGAGCTGGCCCGGCTGGCCGAGCACCTGGACGGCTACCCGGCGGCCGCGGACCCGGAGGACCGGCTGCGGCGCACCCGGGGAGTCGAGGCCGCCCTGCGGCGGATCAGTCTGCTGGCCGGACCGGAGCGGATCGAGCTGCCCGCCAAGAACAGCGTCATCGAGAACGCCCTGCTGGTCGCACCGCCGCCCGGGCCGGACCGGCACGCCTGGGAGCCGGTGCTGCGCGATCTGGACGTGGTGCGGCGCTGCTACGCCGTCCTGGACCCGGCCCTGCCCGGCCGGGTGGCGCTCGCCGAGGCGTTCGCCGAGCGGATCGGCCCCGGCGCCACCGTGCCCTTCCTCGTCTTCCACCGGGCGGTGCAGGAGTGGCTGCGCGAGGACGCCGGCCTGCCGGGCCTGCTCTCCATCGGCACGCACGGCTACCAGGCCCTGACCCACCACCGGCTCCCCCGGATCCGCGAACTGGCCCTGCTGCGGGCCCGGTTGTGCGCCGAGGCGGCGGACGGGCGGGCGGACGGACACGGTGTGCTGTGGCTGGACCCGGACCGGCTCTCCGCGCTGGCCGACCGGTGGCCGGTCTGGATGCGGCCGCCGGACTCGGTCGCCTTCTACGGCCAACCGATCAGCGGCGGAGGCGGCGGCGGTGAACCCGGCGACGACGGGCCCCGGTTCGTGCTCAACGCCGTCAACTCCGGTCACGGCCGGGGCCGCGACCGGATCCGGCGGCTGCTCACCCAGGCCGGGATCACGGCCGAGGCGGCCACCGCGCCGCCACCCGACGGCGTGCTCGTCGCGGACACCTGCCGCCACTACGGCAGCAACGTCGGGCTGCGCACCTCGGCGCTGGCCGTGGAGATCGACTACCCCGAGGGGCCGAGCCTGCGCGGCACCGGCGACCGCCTTCCGCTCGCCGACCTCGTGGTGCGGCACGACCCGGCCCTGGGCCTGCTCACCCTCCGCTCGCGCGACCGCGACGCCGTGGTGCGCCCGGTCCACCCCAACCTCATCGCGGAGCTGTGGCTGCCGCCGGCGATCAGGCTGCTGATGCAGGCGTTCGGCGCCACGGCCAACCTGCTCATCCCGGGCCGCCGGATGTTCGGGGACACCTCGCTGGCCCGGGTCGACGGCATGCTGGCCGAACCCCGGGTGGTGATCGGCCGGACGACGGTCAGCCGCCGCCAGTGGGTCTTCCCGGCGGACGCGGTGCCGGCCCGGCTGAAGGGCGAGCGGGACCGGCCCTATCTGCTGCGGCTGGCCGCGTGGCTGCACGAGCACGGGATGCCGCAGCGCTGCTTCGTCCGGGGCCTGGACCCGTCCTCGGTGGTCGGCGGCAGCGTGTGGCGGATCAAGTCCCGCAAGCCGCTGTACGTCGACTTCGCGAACCTGCTGCTGGTCGGCGTCTTCGAGCGGATGCTGGCCGACCGGGGGCATGTGCTGTTCCTCCAGGAGGCCCTGCCCGACCCGGCCGACACCCCGGACTACGGGGACCACGGTTCCCGGGTGACCGAATACCTCGTCGAGATCAATGGAGGACACGATGCTGAGCGGTAGCGGCCGGCTGGACCCGGACACGGCGGAGGACTCCGACTGGGTGTGCGCGCACATCTTCTACGACACCGACCAGGACGCGCTGCTGGCCGGCTGCGTCCGGCCGCTGGTCGCGGCGCTGACGGCCGAGGGCCTGGTGCAGCGCTACTTCTTCCTGCGCTACTGGGAGGGCGGGCCGCACGTCCGGCTGCGGCTGCTTCCCTCGTTCCCCGCCGACCGGGCCGAGATCGAGCACCGGGCGGCCCGGCGGATCCGCGCGTTCCTGGCCGCCGCCCCGGCCGCGGACGTCGTGGACCGGACGCGCTTCGCCCAGGTGGCCGAGGGCCTGGCCGGCCTGGAGGGCCGCGCCGGCCATGACGAGGCGGTGCGGCCGAACAACTCCGTGGAGTTCCTGCCCTACCGGCGCGAGCACGGGGACTACGGCTACGGCCCGGCCGTCGCCGCCGTCGAGCGGCACTTCCTGGAGTCCAGCGAGCTGGCGCTGTCAGTGGTGGCGGCCGGTGCGTCGGTGGAGCAGCGCGCGCTGCTGGCGTTCGACCTGGTCGTCGGGGTGTTCGCGCTCTGCGACGAGGTGCGCGACCGCTGGGTGCGGCACGGCGGCCCGCCGCTGCCCTTCGGCAGCGGTCCGGAGGCGGCCGATGTCGAGCCGCGCTATCTGGCCCAGCGCGAGAAGCTCCAGCAGCGGGCGCAGCGCACCTGGCGGCTGGCCGCCCGGCCGGACGGCGGGGACCACCGCGCGTACTGGCTCGCGTCGGTGCGCCGGCTGCGGGAGGACCTGCACGCGCTGGAGGACACGGGCGGCTTCACCTCCGAGTGGGCCGACTCGCCGCTGGCCGAGCCGCTCCATCTGGCCGCCACCGACCACCCGGCCACCAGCCTGGTGCTGCTGCGCTGCGCCCACCTGGTCAACAACCGGCTCGGGCTGACGCTGTGGCAGGAGAACCAGCTGCGGTTCCTGGTCGGCCGGGTCCTCGCGGAGCTGCCCGAGGCACTGGCGGCCTCGTGAGCCGGCCGTCCGCCCGCTGGCACAGTCTCCACGTCCACCACCACGACGAGCGGACCGAGGCCGCGCTCGTCCTGGACGCCGTCCGGCCCGCGTTCGAGGCCGTGCGCCCGCTGGTCGACGGCGCCTGGTTCGGCCGGCACTGGCTGCGCGGGCCGCACCTGCGCCTCAACTTCCTGGTGTCCGGGGAGGACTGGGCCGCCCTGGTGCGACCGGCCGTGGCCGCGCAGATCGACGCCCATGTGCGGGCCCGTCCGTCCACGGCCCGGCTGGACGAGGCGGCGCTGGCCCCGGTGCACGAGCGGCTGGCGGAGCTGGAGATGGAGACCGGGCCGCTCCGCCCCTGGGTGGCGGACAACACCGTCGTCGAGCGGCCCTACGACCACCGGCTGCCGGTCCTGGGCTCGATGCGGGCCAGCGAGCTGCTGGCCGGGTTCCTCGGCGACACCAACGACCTGGCGTTCGGGATGTACGACCACCTCCGGTCCGGCGGGGCCCTGGCGCCGCTGGCGCTGGACCTGATGTGGGCCACCGTGTCGGTGGCCGCCGTCCCGTTCGACGAGGGAGGAGCGCCGATCGAGCGCGGTTTCCTCTCGCTGCGTTCGCACGCCGACGCCTTCCTCTCCCGGACCCAGGACCCGGCCGGGTACCGGGCGGCGTTCGACGGGCGCTACCGGCGGCAGGCCGACGCGCTGGCCGAGCGGCTGCGCGCGGTGGAGGCCGCGCTGGCCGGCGACGGGGGCGGCCCGCCGTTCGTCCTGGAGTGGGCGGAGGCGGTCCGCCGCTGCCAGCGGGCGGCGTACCCGCTGCTGGTGTCCGGCGAGGTGTCGCTGAGCGGGGCCGGGCGGGCGCCGCGGATGCCGACCCGGCAGGTCAGCGAGTTCCACCGGCTGCTGCAGAGCGACCACGGCCACGCGGACTTCCTGCGCACCGACCACTGGTTCGCCTCCTTCCGGCTGGTGGTGAACTACCTGTACGTCCACCTCAACCGCCTCGGGCTCGGGCCGGTGGACCGGGGGCTGCTCTGCCATCTGGCGGCGAACACC
Organism: Kitasatospora sp. NPDC088351; assembly: GCF_040685575.1. Classification (NCBI taxonomy): domain Bacteria; kingdom Bacillati; phylum Actinomycetota; class Actinomycetes; order Kitasatosporales; family Streptomycetaceae; genus Kitasatospora; species Kitasatospora sp. NPDC088351. Next base: position 61,198 of record NZ_JBFBIL010000022.1, read on the forward strand.
GTCGAGACGGTGCACGGGGTCTCCGCGGTCGGCAGCTTCCAGCGGTACGTGGTCGCCTCGCCCGCCACCGGCGTGCCCGAGTGGGCCGGCCTCGGCGAGCAGTGGGCGGACGGGCTGGGCTGAGCCGGCGCGGCGCCGCCTACCGGGGGTGTGCGTGCCCCGGCCGGGCGGCCGTCCCGGTGGCTGTCGCTCTGGCCGTCGCCGTGGCCGGCTCCGTCGCCGGGATCACCTCGGCGAGCTGCTGGCGCCCGGCGATGCCGAGCTTGCGGTAGGCGCCGGACAGATGGAACTCGACGGTCCGCACCGTGACGTACAGCCGGTCGGCGATCGCCCGGTTGGTGTGGCCCGCCCGGGCCAGCCGGAGGATCTTCAGCTCCTGCGGGGTCAGCCGGCCCAGGAGCGGATCCACCGGCTCGTCCGCGTCCCCGGGGCAGACCGCCTGCCGGGCCGCCGTGATCCGCTGCACCAGTGGCCGCGCGGCGCAGGACCGGGCCGTGGACAGCGCCGCGGTGAACTCGGCGCGTGCCTCGTCCACCCGGCCGGCCGCACCGAGGACGGTGCCCAGGTCCAGCCGGGCGGACGCGAGTTCCAGCCGGGCCGGGGAGCCGGCCAGGGTGGCGACGGCGTTGGTGAGCAGACCGGTCCGCCGCGCGCCGGTCTCGGCCAGCGCGAGCGCGTGCTCGGCGGTGCCGATGGCGCGCGGGGTGCCCCAGCGGCGCGCGTCGTCCAGCTCGGCGGCGGCGAGCCGGGCGGCCTCGGGGAGTTCACCCGCCTCGACGAGCAGCCGCGCGGCGCGCGACCGCCAGGGCGCCACCGCCGGATTGCGCACGCCGCACTCGGTCAGCAGCCGGCCGGCGGCGAGGTGGTCCTCCACCGCGCGCGGCAGATCACCGGTCTGCTCCCACAGCACGGCGCGCGCGGACAGCACCGCGGGGGTGTCCTGCCGCAGTGGCAGGTCGTGGTCGAGCCCGCAGTCGGCGAGCAGCGCACGGGCGGCGTCCGGCTCCCCCATCAGGGCCCGCGCCTCGACCAGCGCCGACACGGCGAGCACGGCCAGCAGCTGGGACGCGGACGCCGCCGCGCAGAGCAGCTCCGCCATCGGGGTCAGTGCCCCGGCCGCGCCGGCCAGGTCGCCGCGCGCCCGGCAGATCACGGCCCGCAGCAGCTCCGCCGTGACATCCTCCCACCGCCCGGGCGGCGCCCCGTTGGCCAGGCGGGCCCGGCCGCAGTGCGTCCACGCCTCGGTCAGCTCGTCCGCCAGGACGAGCGCGCTACAGCCGTACCACAGGTACCTGGCCTGGCCGTCCGCGCGACCGGCCAGCGCCTGCCGGGCATGGCACACGGCCGCCGCCCGGTCCTCGCCGGCGTTGACCGCCTCGGCGGCCCGCAGCATGGACAACTCGCGGCATTTCTCTCCCGGCTGGGGATCATCGGCGACGAGGTCGTCGACCCGGTCTGCGCTCCGTGCCAGCCAGGAGGGGCCACCCGCGCAGATGAACGCCCGGTGCAGCCGCAGACGCCAGCTCTGTGCCGGGGCCGCCCCGCCGAGCCGTTCCGCCGTGTCGTCGAGGACCGCCACGGCGTCCGCCGGCCGCCCGCACTCGGTCAGCAGACCGGCCAGGGCCACCGCGTAGTCGGTGGTGATCTCGGGCTCCTCGGCCTCCTGCCGGGCCGCGTCCAGCTGGCGGGCGGCGAGGTCCGGATCGACGAACGCGTCCAGCGTGGCGAGTTCACGCCGCACCGCCGACCGGACGCGCGGCCGCAGCCGCTCGCGCAGCACCCCGCGCAGGTGCCGGGCGGCGTCCTCGGGACGGCCCTCCCGGGCCAGTCGGCGCGCGGCGATCCTGAGCGGCCGCACCGTCCAGCCCAGCCCCAGCGGTCCCGCGGCGACCAGTTGCCGGGCGACGCCGGTCACCCCGTAGTGCCCGTCGCGCAGGATCTCGGCGGCCCTCAGGTGCAGGGCGGCCCGGCTGCCGACGGGGATGCCGCCGACGACCATCGTGGCCAGCAGCGGGTGGCGGAAGGCCGGCGGGGTGCGGTTGGCCAGCAGGCAGCGGCCGACCAGGACGTCCAGCCCCGCCAGCGCCTCCCCGACGGTCAGCCCCGCCAGTTCGGCGGCCAGCGCGATCTCCGCATCGACCCCGAGCACGGCGACGGCCCTGGCCAGGGCGAGCGCCGGCTCGTCCAGGCCGCCCAACCACCGTTCGGCGTCCGGGAGAAGCGTCGGACCAGTGGTGGCCCGGACCTCCTCCGCGGTGGGCGCGGCGCCGGTGTGGGCGGACAGCAGGGCCACCAGCAGACCGGGGTTTCCGCCCGTCAACTCGTGGCACACGGCGGCGGATTCCTCGTCGAGCTCGACACCGCAGCGGGCCGCAGCGAAGTCGGCGAGGGCGGCCGTGGGCAGCCCGGCGAGACGGATGTGCTCGGCGCCCGCCGCGAGTTCGGCCGTCAACGGGGGTTCGTGGCCGGAGCCGCAGTCACCCGCCGACAGCGCGATCACCAGCGGAGTGGGGAGCGCGGACTCGGACAGCGCCGACAGCCACCGCAGCGACCAGGGATCGGCATGGGCCGCGTCGTCCAGACAGACCGCGATCGGTGTGCGCCGGGCCTGCGCCCGCACCAACCCGGCGAGTTCGCAGAGGAGTTCGTCCGATGGGGCCCGCTGTTCGGGCAGCGCGGCGGCGCTCGGCAGCAGGCCACCGAGGAGACCTTCGACCGCCGCGAACGGCGTGTCCGGACTGTTGCGCGCCTTGGCGACGGCCACCTGGAAGCCGGCTTCGGCGGCCATGGTGGCGAGTTCCGCCAGGGCCGCCGACTTCCCGCTGCCCGGCTCGCCGTAAAGCAGTACCGTGGTCGGCCGACCGGTGCGCGCTCTCTCGACGACGGCCCTCAGCCGCGCCAGTTCGGATCCACGACCGGCCCCCGACAACGAGGTCATCCGCCCTCCCGCACCGCCCACCACGGCCTCGGCACCGCGCGGTCCGCCGACGGCCGGGCGCCCCGATGATCGGCACTCGAACGCAATAGAACGCGGTCACTTTATGACAAGGCCCGACAAATACTCATGACGCGATCATCACTCCCCATGTCATATGTACTTCAACCACCCGTCTCCGCAGGTGGCTTGTTCACGCACCCCGCACCCGGCACCCGGCCACTCGCCCCGGCCTCCGGAAGAGCGGCCCGGCCCACCGCGCCGGAGGCCGCCCGGTGGGCGCACCCGCAGGTCCGGGCACACCGCGGCAGCGGGGCGGGCGACGCATGGAGCAGCCGCTCGACCGAGCGCACCTCGGTGAACGCGGCCATACAGGAAACGCATTCGCGCATGTGACGCTCCTGAAGCCGCGACGCCTGGACACCGAGGCCGCCTCGGGCGTGGGTACCGAACCTCTCGATGAACCTGCGGCAGGCCTCACCGCCGGCCCCCGCGTGCTGGCTGAGATAGGCGCGGCGCAGCCCCTCCCGGGCGCGGTAGGCCAGCGCGGAGACCGCGGAGGGCGACAGCCCGAGCACGCCCGCGGCCTCGGTGGCGGCCGCACCCTCGACCGTCGACGGAACATCCGTCACCTTCACCCACGGACCCGCACCACCCGACTGACAGTCAGCAACCGTCGTCGACCCACAAACCTCCTTGTCGATCGTCAACGACGACACATTCGCCGTCGCCGAAGACGGCGGAGTCGTGACCGGAGGCGTCCCCGGCGGAGAACCCGGCGGCACGAACGACGCCGTCACCACGTTCGTCGTCGAGGTCGTGATATTGGCACTCGAGCAGAAGAACTGCATGCTCGCACCAGCGGCCAAGCTGAACGTCCCGGCGGCCGTCACACAGGACGGGGCGACGCCGTCGTCCAGCGTGATCCCGGTGAGGTTCACCTGACCGGTGTTGGTGGCGGTGATCCGCCAGTACGCCGTCCCGCCGGAGGGGACGGAGGTACTGGATGCCCATGGTCCGATTCCGCCGCTTTGACAGTCGGCCGGGTTCGAGCTGGTGCAGACCTCCTTGAGCACGGTCATCGCCGGCTGGCAGCCGGCGCCCGGGGTGACCTCGAAGGTCACCGTGTTCGAGGTGACGGCGGGCAGGGTGCCGGTGACCGCGGTGGCCTGGTTGGAGACCGAGGTGATGGAGCAGTCGGTGCCCACGGTGGTGTCGAAGCAGACCTGCGGCGGGTCACCGACGAACGAGACCACGGTCATCGGGTGGTTGGTCGGGGTGAACGACGAGCTGTTGAGCAGCGAGATGTTGGAGTCGACCGTGACGGGTGACGTCGACACGGGGATGGAGGAGATGTCCGCCGTCCCGGTAGTGGGGTTGAACGGGAACGTGCCCAGCACGTTGCCGCTGGAGTCCTTCACGGTCACCGACGAGGCCGCGAAGTTCACGGTGGTCGGATCGATGTCCGCGAGTGACACCGTGCCGTACGAGGTCACGTGTCCGGTCTTCCCGTCGCAGTAGAACTGGGCCGGGTTGAGCATCGAGACGGCGGTGAGCCTCAGGCAGGGGGCGGCGCCGGTGACCGGGTCCATGGACCACAGGTAGCCGCTGTCGCCCAGGCCGTACTTGCACTGCCCGTCGTAGGCGTAGCCGTAGGGGCGGGTGACGCCGCCGTTGACGTTCGGCGGCCCCGACAGGGTGCCGCCCGTGCCGTAGGAGGCGCACGGGGCCTGGGTCACCCAGTCGTAGCAGTAGTTGTAGTCGGCGACGGTGGGCGTGCTCGACCAGTAGGGGAATTCGGTCTCCAGGTGCCCGTTCGGCGCGGTGATCGTCAACGGGTTCATGTAGACGTTCTGCCCGAGGGGCGCGGCATGCGCGCCGACCAGGGCCTGAAGACCCGGGGGCACGGCGATGGAGGCACCGGTGAGGCTGAAGCACTGAACGGTCCCCTGCGCCGGGTTCGAGGACGCGGTGCTGTCCGCGCCCACGGTCGTGCAGACGCCGAGGATGTTCCCGGCCGCGTCGTAGTCCGTGAAGATGTTGTCGTTGACGACGGTGAAGTTGGGGACGCCGGTCTCGACGGCCAGCGTCTTCGGGACGGCCCAGCCGGTGCAGGCCGCGTTGGTCGCGGGGTCGAAGCACGACATCTGCGAGGTGTTGACCCCTCCGATGTTCGCGGTGTCGGTGATGTAGATCTTCCCGTTGACGAGGTCCGTCGTGCCGAAGTAGTCGTTGGGTGTCGGGCTGTTGGTGGCGCTGGTGTTGGGGCCCAGGCCGATGCTGAAGGTGCCGCAGCCCGTGTTGGTCGTCGGGTCGTAGCAGAGCACCTGCCCGCTGGTGGACACCCCGTAGATCAGGCCGTTGGCCGCCTGCACCAGACCGCCGATGCCGTTTCCGCCGGCCGCGGTCGCGCTCTGCAGGGAGGTGAACCCGCAGCTCTGCTGGGTCTGGAGGTTGAGGCAGCCGACGCCGATCTGGGTGGGGGTCGAGGTGAGGGACGCGGGGTAGTACAGCTGGTCGCCCAGCAGGACGTACTGCTCCTTGCGCGTGGTGCGCACGTCACCCGTGGTCGCACCGGCGGCGGAGGAGTTCAGGGGCCGGGGCCAGGTCTGCGGCGCGCCGGTCGGGCTGGGGCACGGTCCGTTGGTGTCCAGGTCCGTGCAGACCACGATGGGCAGGGGCGAGGTTCCGGCGTGGTGGTAGATGTTCCACGCCTCGCGGACCGGCTGGCCGTTGATGGTGGCGGTGAACAGGATCGGGATGAAGCCGTCCCCGCCGGTCGCGGTGTCGACCGGGGTGAACGGCGCGGGGATCAGGTTGGTCGCGCTGGTGGCCGGCGACCCGGTGTTGGGGTTGGTGGCCTGGACCACGTTGGTGGCGGTGCCCTGATCGGTCGTCTGGAAGGTGGTGCCGCCGTCGGTGGACCACTGCGGGGTGAACCCGGGCGGGACCTTCAGCGAGCCCGGCACATAGGTCTGGGTCTGCGGCGTACTGCCCGGACCGCCCTGGATCACGTCCGTGACGGTGGCCGGCTGCACGGTGGAGGCCGGGTTGCTGTACGACACCACCCACTGGAGGGTGTCGCCGTGGTCGGCGGTGGTCGTGCTGCCGTTGGTCAGGTCGACGCCGGTCTTGCTCAACGGGGGGACGGCGGCCCGCGACGGTGCGGGGGGTGCCGGCGCCTTGCTCCCGTTCGCCGCGTTCGCCGAGGGGGGTGCGAACGAGGCCGGCGAGGCGGGCAGCGAGAACGAGGACACCGCCGCGGCCGTCGCGACGAGGACGGTGAGCACCACCCTGGCCGCCCTCGGCGGACGCCCGGGCCCTCGGTGGGCCCGCGCCGCGGTCCGGCCGGCCGCGAGACGTACCACGCCCCACAGCGCGACCAGCAGCGCGAACGCCCTCATACCCGGCGACCGGCCGGCGGCGGGACCGGCGGCACCGGGTGAACCGGCATCCGGCGGGCCGGCTCTGCGCCGCTCCCGGGCCAGGCGCGAGACCGCGCATCGTCTCATGGTGGATCCCTTCCAGAAATACAGGCGCACACGCACCGTCTCGATATGGCAAGGCGGAGCGGCGTCGGCCGGGAGGACGCGGGGACCTCCGGCCACCGCCGCGGATCAGCGGACCGGGAACGCAGCGACAGCTCCTCCACGGCCGGGAGGAGGCCGGGCACCGGGGCGCCGGGCCGGCACGGCGTCGGCGTGCGGGAGGAGGTTCGGAAGGACGCGCGGCAGGAGGCCGCAGAAGAGGTGCGGAAGAGCCCACGGGAGGACACGGGGGAAGGCGCGCGGGACCGCGTGCGGCGCCCGCAGACGCGGGAAGCAGGTGTCGTCCATCGGTCGGTCACGCTCTCCTCGGCCATGCCCGGCCTTCGCGTTCGACAGCCGGGCATCACCTTGGAAGAGGGGTTCGGCCGGTGCGAATGACGCCGTGGACGTGACATCGCGCCGGAAAGCACCCGTCCGGCCCTACCCGGGCCCTCACCGTCAGGTCCGCATGCCACGGCCTCGAATGACTGTCACTCGGGCCGACGGTCCATCAGGACGGTGGAGGGTGCGGGGAGGCCGGTCCGCGACAGAGAGGGCAATACCGAAGATTGCCGCTGGATTCGGGCCCGCAATACTCATGGCGGACAGGGGGCGCGACCCACGGCCGTACGACGTGCCGGGCCGGCCGTCCTCCTCCGGCATGCCGTCGCGGCGGTTCCCGGGCAGTCGTACGGCGCCACGGAGCGGTTCGGACCGGGCCTGCCCGCCCGAGGGCGGGCGGGCGGCGGGGCCGGGGCCGCTCCCCCACTGATGACGGAAGCGAGGCGACGGATCACCATGACAGGACAGCCCAGGAAAGTCGGCCGGTGGGACCTGGTCGCGAGGTTCTGCCAGGTCCTGCTGATCGTCGGCCGCCATCTGCTCAGGGCGGCGGCCCGGCGGCTCTCCCCCGGCCGCGGCAGGGCCGCCCGCGCCGACTCGGCGCTGCCCGCGCTGCTGATCGCGCTCGGCCCGTTCTTCGTCAAGGGCGGGCAACTGCTGAGCACCCGGCGGGATCTGCTGCCGGCTCGGATCTGCCAGGCCCTGGGCGGGCTCACCGACGCGGTGCCCGCGCCGCCGGCGGCCGCGATCGAGGCGGTCGCGCGCGCGGCGTACGGGCCGCCGGAGCGGTGGCCGTTCGCCTCGGTCGGCTGGGAGCCGGTGGCGGCCGGGAGCATCGCCACCGTGCACCGGGCGGTCCTGCTGGACGGCCGCGAGGTGGCGCTGAAGGTGCGGCGCCCCGGCGTCGCCCGCGCCCTGGAGACCGACCTGCGGCTGATCACCGCCGTCGTCCGGGCCGGCCGGTGGGTGCCCGCGCTGCGCAAGCTGCCGGCCGAGGAGATGGTCCGCCAGGTGGGCGGGGCCATCCTCGGCCAGCTCGACCTGACGGCGGAGCTGGCGTCCCTGCACACCCTGCGCCGCAACCTGGCCGGGGTGGCCGGCGTCCGGCTGCCCGAGCCGTACGACGCGTTCTGCTCCGAGGAGACCGTGGTCATGGAGTTCATGACGGGTCTCGGCCGGTTCAGCCCCGACGCGCGCCCCGCGCCGGAGCGCCGGGAGATCGTGCGCACGGTCCTGCTGGCGGTGTACCGGATGCTCTTCCTGGACGGGACGGTCCACTGCGATCTGCATCCGGGGAACCTCTATCTGACGGACCGTTCGGAGGTCGTCGTCCTGGACGCCGGGTTCGTCGTCCGCCTGCCGGACCGGGTGCGGCGGCTGTTCGGCGAATTCTTCCTGAACATGGCGCTCGGCCGGGGCCGGCGGTGTGCGGACATCACCATCGAGAGCGCCGCCGTGGTGCCGGAGACGTGCGATCTGGAGAGCTTCCGGGCGGCGGTGGAGAAGCTCGTCGCCGAGGCGACCGGGGCCCTGTCCGGCGACTTCGACCTGGCGGCCTTCGCGCCGCGGCTCTTCCGGGTCCAGCGGGACCACGGGATCTTCGCCGCGGCGGAGTTCGCCTTCCCGCTGCTCTCCATGCTGGTGATCGAGGGGATGATCAAGGAGTTCGACGCGGGGGTGGACTTCCAGGCGGAGGCGGTGCCCGTCCTCATGGAGGCGCTGCGGGCCCCGGCCGACTGACCCGGCACCAGGTGACTTCGCGCCACCTGGGCAACCTCGAAGAAGCCGGTCGCGGGCGGCTCGGGCACATTGGTCCGGGCGCCGCGCGGCCCCACGGCGTGTCCGCCGCGGCCGGCTGGGCCCCCTCACCCACCTACGCCCCACTGGAGTTCCTGTGACGAAGACCGGGGAACCGAGAGCCACCGGCAGCAGTCTGCTGGACCGCCTCAACGGATCGCATCACCGCGCAGCACTGAACGGGTTCCTGCTGATCGTCCTCGGGCACTGGGCCGAACACATCACGCAGGCGTACCAGATCTGGGGCCTCGGCTGGCCCGTGCCGAAGGCCAAGGGCGCACTCGGCCTCGCCTATCCCTGGCTGGTCACCTCCGAGTGGCTGCACTACGGCTACGCGCTGGTGATGATCATCGGTCTCTTCGCGCTGCGCCGCGGCTTCACCGGGCGCAGCCGGACGTGGTGGACGATCGCGCTGGGCATCCAGTTCTGGCACCACATCGAACACCTGCTGCTGATCATCCAGGCGCAGACCGGCCACTACCTCTTCGGCAAGTCCGCACCGACCAGCGTCCTGCAGCTGCTGATCGCCCGGGTGGAGCTGCACCTCTTCTACAACACCATCGTCTTCATCCCGATGGTCATCGGCATGTATCTCCACCTGCGGCCGAGCCAGGCCGAGCTGGCGGAGATGACGTGCAGCTGCCGGGCGCAGGAGCCGTCCCGGACGACGGTCGCCAGCCATGCCTGAACTGGTCGGCGCCCCGGTGGCGGACCAGCAGGCGGAACAGGAAGCGGACCGGCGGGCGGACCCGGCCGACCGGCCCGAACGGCGGGCCGCCCGGTCGTTCCAGCGGACGATGGCGGTCGGGATCGCCCTGCTGGCGGTGGTGCTGGCGGCGGTGGCGTGGATCAGTTCGGCGGAGCCGGTCCGCCTCGGCCGGGCGAGCCCCGCGGCCGGCGGCACGGTCGAGCTTGCGCCCACCGAGGTGTCACTGGACTTCGACGGCCCGGTGCGTTCCTCGTCCGTGATGCTGGCGGTGAACGCGCCGGACGGCGCCTCGGTGACCACCGGCAGCCCGGTGCTCGACGGGGGCCGGCTGTCGGTGCCGGTCGCCGTCTCCGGGCCGGGCACGTATCTGGTCACCTACCGGCTGGGCCTGGACCGGGGCCGGGTGGTGTCGGGGACGACGGAGTTCACCGTCGGTTCCGGCACCGGTTCCCGGTCCGCCGACCCGGACGAGGACGATTCGCAGGAGTCGGCGGCGGGTGGCCACAGCCACGGCCACGACATGGAGGGGCCGTTCAACATCGGCCTGCTGGTCGTGGACGCGGTGCTGCTGGCCGTCGTGGTGCCGCTGGTGGTACGGCGCCCGCGCGCCAGGTGAGGGGTGCCAGGTGAAAGGCGCCCGGTGGCCGGGGCACGCCCCCGGCGGGCGCGCCCTCAGGCGACCGGCACCCGCCGGTCCAGCGGCGTTCCGGCGGCGGCCAGCCGTCGCAGCGCCGCCTCCGAGGGGGATCCGGGCTCGACGGTGAAGGCCACCACCATCAGCTCCGGGTCGTCGCCACGCAGCACTTCCTGATGGACCGTCAGCTCGCCCGCCAGCGGGTGGCGCAGGACGTTGGTGAAGGAATCACAGGTGGCCACCGAGTGGTCCTGCCAGAGGGAGGCGAACTCCGGGCTGGCCCTGAGGAGTTCGTTGACGAGTGCGCGGACCCGCCGGTCGCCCGGGAGCCTGGCCGCGACCATCCGGAGGTGGGCCACGACGGAGCGGGACTTCTCCGGCCAGTTGACGAACAGCTCGCGGGTCCGTGGGTCGAGGAAGACCATCCGGGTCATGTTCGGCAGCTCCGTGCGGTGGCCGGCGAACAGGGCGTGCGCGAGGTCGTTCCAGGCGAGTACGTCCGAGGTCGGGGAGAGCACCATGACGGGCACCCCGGCCATCATCGCCAGCAGCCGCTCCAGGCCCTCGGGCAGCGGGCCGTCCTCGCGGCGGGCCGCTCCGGCGGCCGCCCGCCGGGGCCGGGCGAGCACCGCCAGGTGGGCGCGCTCGGCGGCGTCGAGCCGCAGCGCGCGGGCCAGCGCGTCCAGTATGGCGTCCGAGACGTTCTGCCCCAGCCCCTGCTCCAGCCGGGCGTAGTAGGAGACGCTGACCCCGGCGAGCTGGGCGAGCTCCTCGCGCCGCAGGCCCGGTACGCGGCGGCGCTCACCGTAGCGGACAAGTCCGACGTCCGAGGGACTGATGCGGCCCCGACGGGACTTGAGGAATGCGCCTAACTCATCCATGGCTTCATTATGCTGAAGGTACGACTGGGAAGGCTAGCCTTCCTGGTGAGACGAACGACAAGAGTCTGGCTAGGAGTCGGGTCTTCTCCCACCCTTGCTCCATGACCACGCATCCCGACTCGCGGCAGCGCATGAGCACCCGGCTGAAACTCACGCTTTTCGTCCTGCTGGGCGCCCAGTTCATGCTCTCCGTCGACTTCTCCATCCTCAACGTCGCGCTGCCCCAGATCGGTTCCGGGATCGGGATGTCCAGCGAAGACCTACCGTGGGTCGCGTCGGCGTACGCGCTGCCCGCCGCGGGCTTCACCCTGCTGTTCGGCCGGATCGCCGATCTCTTCGGCCGCCGCCGGCTCTTCCTCGCGGGCATCGTCCTGCTGACCGTCGCCTCGGTGCTCGGCGGGGTGGCGGACGACCCCGGTCTGCTGCTCACCGCCCGTGTCCTGCAGGGCCTTTCGACCGCGATGGCGGCTCCGGCGGCGCTGTCCCTGCTCACCACCTCGTTCTCCGAGGGCGCGATGCGCGAGCGGGTGCTCGGCCTGAACGGCGCCCTGCTGTCCGGCGGGTTCACCGTGGGCGCCCTGGTCGGCGGCACCCTGGTCGGCCTGCTCAGCTGGCGCTGGGCGTTCCTGATCAACGTCCCGGTCGCGCTGGTGATCCTGGTGGCGACGCCCCGGCTGATCGAGGACAGCCGGGCACCGGAGAAGGTCCGCCTCGACGTGCCCGGTGCCGTCACGGTGACCGCCGGCCTGCTGGCCTTCGTCTACGGCGTCATCGACAAGAGCATCCTGATCTCGGCCGTCGGCGTGCTGCTGCTGGGCGTCTTCTGGCTGATCGAACTGCGGTCGCCCGCACCACTCGCGTCCGTCCGGATCCTCAAGCGGCCCAGCGTGAAGTGGGGCAACTTCGCCGGTCTCGTCGTGTTCTCGATGGAGAGCGCGCTGATCTTCCTGATGACGCTGTACTTGCAGGACGTGCTGGACTTCGCGCCGCTGACCACGGGGCTGATCTTCGGTGTGCCCGGTCTGGCCGCCGTCGCCGCCGGTGTGGTCGCCGGCCGGGCGATCGGCCGGTTCGGCACCCGGAACGTACTGGCGGTCGGTCTGGCGGTACAGGGCCTGGCCACCGCCCCGCTGGTCCTGGTCGGCAGCGACCGCGTGATGCTGGCGGTGGCGCTCCCCGCCCTGTTCATCAGCTTCTTCGGCCATGTCACCTCGATCGTCGCCTACACGGTGACCGCCACCTCCGGGCTGCCGGACTCCGAGCAGGGCCTGGCCACCGGCCTGGCCGCGCTCAGCCAGCAGGTGGCCGTGACGATCGGCATCCCGATCCTCAGCGCGGTCGCCGCCACCCGCAGCGTGCAGCTCGACGGCATCCACCTCGCGCTCGGCGTCGACGTGGCCGTCACCCTGGTCGCGGTGGGCCTGCTCTGGGTGGGGCTGCGCAACCGCTCCGGGGCCGCCTCCCCGGCCGCCCAGGAGCCGCCGGTCGAGGTGGGCGAGCGGGCCGCCAGCCACTGAGACCGGGTGGTCTCAGCACATTCGGAGAAGATATCCGTCCGATTTCCCGGGATTATCGAACAGCGCCCCCGGCACGGAGAAACCCGCGGCACGGTCCGCGGGTTTCTCCGTGCTTCGCGTGACCGCGTTCCGGCCCGAACCGGACCGGCCGACACCCTCTCTTTTCCACCCCGAGGAAACGGACCACCTGTGGCAGTCAAAAGCATCGCCGTCAACGGAATCGACATCTCCTATCTGGAACTCGGCGAAGGGCCGCTGGCCCTACTGATGCACGGGTTCCCCATGTCCCCGGCGACCTACCGCCACCTGATGCCCGCCCTGGCCGGGGCGGGCTACCGGGCGGTCGCGCCGTATCTGCGGGGGTTCGCCCCCTCGGCCGTCCCGGCGGACGGCGGCTTCGCCATCGCCGACCTGGTGGCGGACGTCAACGGCCTGCACGAGGCGCTGGGCGGCGACGGCGACGCCGTGCTGGTCGGCCACGACTTCAGCGCTCCGGCGGTGTGGGGCGCCGCGCAGGCCGCCGACCGCTGGTCGAAGCTGGTGGTCTGCGACGTCCCCCCGCTCCCGGTGTTCGGCCCGATGGTGCTCACCCCCCGGGGCACCGACGCGCTGAGCCACTTCTGGTTCTTCCAGATGGCGGTGGCGGAGCAGGTGATCGCCGACGACGACATGGCCTATCTGGACTGGGTCTACCGGAAGTTCACGGCCGAGGGGTTCGACGCCACGGAGGACGTGGCGCACGCCAAGGACACGCTGCGCGCGCCCGAGAACCTGCGGGCGGCGCTCGCGCTGTACCGCACGGCCTTCCCCCCGGCCGCGTTCGGCACCCCTGACTGGGCCGCCGAGCACGGCGCGGTCTGGGGGGCGCCGCCGAGCCAGCCGGTGCTCAACCTGTTCGGCTCCGAGGACCCGAGTTTCGCGATCACCCCGGACGTCCTGGCCGCGATCGCCGAGGCGCTGCCGAAGGGCTCGCACGCCGAGGTCGTCCCGGGGGCCGGCCACGTCGGGCTGGTCGAGAAGCCGGCCGAGGTCAACAGCCTGATCCTGCGTTTCCTCGCCGGGGAGCTCTGACCGGCGGGTGCACCGAAACGGCCCGGGCGGCCGGCTGTGGAGGCCGGCCGCCCGGGCCGTTCGGTCGACGCCCGCTCAGGAGCTGAACTTGTCCTGGCCGTTCCACCAGTTCTGGCCGGGGCCGACGGCGTTGGCGTCCTCGTAGCGGTCGTGGTGGCGCCACCAGTCCCAGGGGTGCTCCAGCCCCTCCTCCTGCCGGCCCAGCACCGTCATCTCCAGGTAGTTGTAGGGGCTGAGGGTGGCCTCGCCGCCGCGGTCGAACACCGAGTTGGTGTGGAAGACCTCGTCGCCCTCGCGCAGGAAGGTGCTCACCCCGGGGATCTCACCGCGGTCCGTGGTGACGTGGAAGTCCCGGTTGAACTCGGTGCCGTAGGACGAGACCCACGGGATGTCCCAGCCCATCCGCTCGCGGAACGGCTCGATCCTGGCGATCGGCGCCAGGGCGACCATCACGAAGGAGGTGTCCCGGGCGTGCAGGTGGGAGAGGTGGCCGACCGAGTCGGCCTGCATCGAACAGCCCGGGCAGCCCTGCTCCCAGGACGGTTCGAACATGAAGTGCCGGACGATCAGCTGGCGGCGGCCGGCGAACAGGTCGAGCAGGGTGGGGTTGCCGCCCGGCGCCTCGAAGACGTACTCCTTCTCCACCTTGACCACCGGCATCGAGCGCCGGAGCACCCCGACCTCGTCCCGGAAACGGGTCAGCTCCTTCTCCCGCTCCAGCAGCTCCTTGCGGGCCGCGAGCCATTCCTCCCGGGTCACGACGGGCGGCATAGCCATGTTGTCCTCCTGGGGACAAATCCGCCCACCGGGACGGCATGGGCGGGAACGAATGCGTCGGTCCAGCGTGGCACGCGGGACGCCGCCGTGTCTTCCTCTCGATTGCCCTGACCGAAAAACAGTCCGGCCGGGTTCGGCAATTCTGAAGATGCCCACCCGGGCGGCCCGGTGGAATCGTTTCCCCGGTGACCGCCCGCACCGTACGGAAATACGGTCAGGTCACCCATCCCCAATCGCCCAGGAGGCCATGATGTCGTCCAGTGGAATACCGACGCGGGAAGAAATCGTCGACCGGGTCGCGGCGCTGGTGCCCGTCCTCCGGGAGCAGGCGGTCTGGTCCGAGGAGAACCGACGGCTGAGCGACGCGACGATCGCCACCCTGGCGGAGGCCGGCGTCTTCCGGCTGCGCACGCCGCGGCGCTACGGCGGGTACGAGTGCGACACGACGACACTGGTGCAGGTCGCCATGGAGCTCGGCCGGGCCGACGGGGCCATCGGCTGGACGTCCTCGGTGTACTGGATCCCCACCTGGATCGCCGGGCTCTTCCAGGACAGCGCCCAGGACGAGGTGTTCACCACCCCGGACCCGCGGGTCTGCGGCACCAACAGCCCGACCGGCACCGCCGTCCCGGCCGAGGGCGGCGTCGTGCTCAACGGCTCCTGGAAGTTCATCAGCGGGGCCTGGCACGCCGGCTGGCAGGAGGTCGCCGCCGTGCTGCTGCGCCCGGACGCCGAGCCGGAGCCGCTGATGCTGCTCGTCCCGATGTCCGACCTGGAGATCGCGGACGACTGGCACACCGTCGGCCTGCGCGGCAGCGGCAGCGTCACCACGCTGGCCGACCACGTCTTCGTCCCGCAGCACCGGATCATCCCGATGAGCGCGGCGATGCGCCCGCAGGGGCTCTCGCAGGCCAACGCCGACTCCCCCGTCTGGCGCACCCCGGCCACCCTGGTCGCGGCGGCCTCCGGGGTGGGCGTGGCGGTCGGTCTGGCGAAGGCGGCCAAGGAGGTCTTCTTCGAGCGGCTGCCCGGCCGGCAGATCACCTACACCGACTACACCGCGCAGAACGAGGCCCCCGTGACGCACCTTCGGGTCGCGGAGGCGGTGAACCGCATCGACCAGGCGGAGTTCCACGCCCTGCGGGCCGCGGCCGTGGTCGACGCCAAGGCGGCCAGCGGGGAGGAGTGGAAGATCGAGGAGCGGGCGCGGGTCCGCAACGACCAGGGCGAGGCGACCCGGCTGGCGAAGCAGGCCGTCGACACCTTCGTCAGCATCAGCGGGGGTTCCGCGATCTACCTGGACGTGGCGCTCCAGCGGATCGCCCGGGACATCCAGGCCGCCGGTCTGCACGCGCTGATCAACCCGGACACCAACGCCGAGCTGTACGGGCGGATCCTCTGCGGTCTGGAGCCGAACACCCTCTACATCTGAGCCGTCCGCGGCCGGACCAGGGCCCGCCGTCCCGCTTGCCGGGGCGGCGGGCCCGTCGCCGTCGGTACCCGGCCGTCCCGCCGTCAGTGCGCCGCCATGCCGCCGGTCAGGTCGACCAGGGCCGCCGTGGTCGCGTCGGCCCGCTCCGAGGCCAGGAAGGCCGCCATGTCGCCGACCTGCGCGAGCGACGGCCCGCGGTCCAGCAGGCTGCGGGCGGCGGAGCGGCGGTTCCAGCCCTCCGCCCGGCCCGGCAGGTCGGGCAGGTCGGTCGCCAGCGTGCTCTCGATACTGGCCCGCGCCTCCGGCGAACCGGCCGAGTGCAGGCAGAGCACCCGGACACCGGCCGGGCCGACCTCGGCGGCCAGGGTCCGGGAGAACGCCTCCACCGCCGCCCAGGCCGGGCCGAAGCCGGCCGTGTAGGGGTAGGGGATGCGCGAGGGCACCGCCGTCGCCATCATGATCACGCCGCGCCCGGCGGGCACCATCCGCGCGGCCGCCGCGGTGGCGGTGGTGAACTGCGCCCGGGTGAAGTCGATGATCGGCAGCGCGAAGTCGTCGAAGGACAGCTCCCCGAGGGCCGCGCCCTGCTCCCCGCCCGGGCGGTGCGTGGAGGTGGCGCAGAACGACACGTCCAGCCGGCCCGTGCGCTCGACGACGGAGTCGACGAAGGCCTCCACGGCCTCCCGGTCGAGCGCGTCGACCTGCGCGGTGACCAGCGAGCCCGGCCCCGGCCCGGCCCCGTCGGCCGGCTGCTCGTCGACCAGTTGCTCGTCGGCCAGTTGCTTGAGCGCCGCCTCGCCCCGGCCCGCCACGAACACCCGCGCGCCCTCGCGGACGAACGCCCGGGCCACCGCACCGCCGATCGCGCCGGGTCCGTAGACCACCGCCGTCTTCCCGGCCAGCAGACTCTCCATCGGGTTTCACCTTCCCTCGGGCGAGCCGGACACGCGGCCCGCGGGACTTCGGCACCGCCGTAACGGCGGGCGCGTCCGATCCACGCTAAGGAAGGTCCGGGCGGGCCGCGAGCCGAGCGGGTCCCGGTCCGCGCCGCGCTCCGGGCGACGCCGCAGGCCGCGGCGGCCGCGCGGGCGGTCCGGTCCGGCGGGCGGTCCGGCGGCCGCCCGCTGACGCACATGCGTTCGGGCCCGGCCGCGCCCGGTTCAGCCGCCCGGCACCCAGGCCGTGTGCCCGGCGGCCGGGAGCCCGTCCGGCAGCAGCACCTCGGCGACGGGGGCCCCGGTGAAGTCGGCGGTGTCGACCACCACCAGCGAGCCGCTGTCCCGCTCCCGGTCGTGCACGAGGCCCAGCACCCAGCCGTCGCCCTCCGGCGCGCCGGGGCCGCGCGGGACGAACACGCCCTCCCCCACGGTGCGGCCGGCGCCGACCCGGTGCACCGCCGTCCGCCCGGTCAGCAGGTCGTGCCGGAGCAGCGCCGTACCGGTGGCGGCGCCGCGGCCGTCCGGCCGGACGGCCGTGGTGAAGGCGTAGCGGTGCGGCAGGCCGCTGCGGCGGGGGTCGATGCCGGGCAACTCCTCCACGAAGTCGTCGAGTTGCTCCTCCAGCACGGTGCCGGAGAGCCGGTCCACCGTCCATCGCCACAGGCCCGGCGCCGCCTGCCCGGGGTCGAGCGGGTGCGCCCCGGGGCGGGGCGCCGGGTGGCGGATCGCGTCGATGACGAGGTGCCGGCCGGTCTCGTAGGCGTTGACGGGGTGGAAGACGTAGCAGGGCTCGATCTCGATCCAGAGGATGTCGTCGTCGCCGCCGTCGCGGGGCAGCAGGCCGAGCCGGGCGCCGTGCCGGTCGTCCCACTGGTAGCGCGGGCCCGGTCCGGGGCCGTCGGCGACGACCGGCAGGTCGTAGAGGACGGCGTACCGCTCGGTGAGCGAGAAGGCGTGCATCATCGGGGACTGCTTGACGGTGATCCGGCGGGCGCGCCGCACCCGGCCGGTCCGGTCGACGGCCACGTGCTCCACGTAGGGGCGGCGGTGGTCGAAGGCGACCGCGTGCAGTTCCCCGGTGACCGGGTCGAGCACCGGGTGCGAGGCGAAGCCGTTCGGCAGCGTGCCGTCGAAGTCGCCGCGGGCGACGGTGTCCAGCTCCGGGCCGAGTTCGACCGGCAGCGCGCCGTCGTCGCCGAGCGCCAGGATCCGCCCGCCGTGGCCGACCAGGGCGGCCCCGGCGTCGTCGGCGAGGGCGCGGCGCGGTCCGGGGACGGTGAGCTCGCCGAGCCGCCGGCAGGCCCGGTCGGTGCGCAGCCAGCGGCTGCGGTACCACTGCGCCTCGCCGTCGCGCAGCCGCAGCCCGTGCACCAGCGGGTCGCCGCCGTGCAGGTGGTGGCCGGCGTCCGGGCCGGCGCCCGGGCCGGCGCCGGCCGCCAGCAGCAGGCCGTCGAGTCCGGCCGGGAGTTCGCCCCGGACCCGCGGGGCGTGCACGGTCTGTTCGCCCGCGACCGGCCGGGGTTCCCGGCGGGTGGCGCGAAGAAGGGTGTCGGACTGGCTCTGCGTCAACATCGCTACCCGCCATGGCGTCTCGGCGTTACGTAACACTGTTACTATTCAGGTGTACCGCTGCCATGACAGCATGTCAACGGTGAGTCCCCGTCAAGCAGACCCCAGACTCGGCGCGCAGCTCATCGAGGCCGCCGCCCGCCTCCTCGCCGAGGAGGGCCCGCTGGCCCTCTCGACCCGCCGGCTGGCCGCCGCCGTGGGCACCTCCACCACCGCGGTCTACACCCACTTCGGCGGCATGGACGACCTGGTCCGGGCCGTGGTCCACGAGGGCTTCGTCCGGCTCAACGGCCGGATGAGCGCCATCGGCGAGGGGCCCGACCCGGTGACCGACGTCGCCTCGCTCGGCCACGCCTACCGGGACAACGCCCTGGAGCACCGCTACCTGTACGGCATCATGTTCGGCGGCGCCGGCCTGGGCGGCTTCGCCCTGACCGACGCCGACCGCCAGCACGGCCGCTACACCCTGGAGATCCTGGTCCGGGCCGTCGTCCGGTGCATGACGGCCGGCCGCTTCCGGGCCCACGACGCCCAGCTGGTCGCGCACCAGATGTGGATCGCGCTGCACGGCCTGGTCACCCTGGAGCTCGGCGGCTACCTGGTCGAGCCGTACGACGCGGACGCCTGCTTCGAGGCCCAGGTCTGCGGCCTGATCGTCGGCGCCGGCGACAAACTCGCCGACACCATGGCCTCGTTGAAAACAGCGCGGGAGCTCCGGGCCTGATCTCCGGGGCCCGGGGCTCCCGCGGTCGCGGCCCGTCGGCGGGCCGTGCGGAGCGTGCGGAACGCGCCGGGGGTCAGTTCCAGGGCGCCGTCGGGAACCAGAGGTAGCCGAGCCGGCCCAGGATCCGGATGTCCCAGTAGACGATCGTGAAGACCCCGGCCACCAGGAAGGCGGCGGCGGTCAGCGCGCTCGCCCGCGCGGGCCTGGCGGCCAGCCAGCCCCGCAGCCGGTCGCCCAGGGTGACCGAGAGGAGCACGAACAGCAGCCCCATGACCACGATGTTGCCGATCGACTGGAGCACGAAGGCACCCGCGCCGTAGAACGGGTTGTGGGTGTTCGCGGCATGCCGGAAGAGGTCCCGGAAGAGCGGGTACGGGCGCCCGATCAGGAAGCCGCCGACCAGCACGCCGATCAGCACCAGCGGCGCGTTGGGGAACCGGCGGGAGAGCGCCGCCAGCGGATCGCGGACCACCCCGGCGGCGGCCAGGCCCAGCACCACCATCGCCAGGCCGATCAGACCGTAGGTGGTCATCGACTGCGCCGCCCGCGGCGAGAGGCCGCTGGTCGGGGCCGTGGCGAACTGCGGGAGGTGGGTCCCGGCCAGCCCGACCAGCGCGCCGTAGGCCGCCGAGACCGGCACCAGCCCGGCGCCGATCCACAGCAGCGGACGCACCGTCTGGAGGAGTCTGGCCCGGCGGGTCCTCTCCTGGCCGACCAGCGGGCCGACCGCGCCGAAGACCGCGATGTTGCAGGCGGTGAAGGAGCCGGCCAGGCCCGTGACGAACGCGAACAGCACCCCCGAGGCGATGCCCGCGATCGGGGTGCCGTGGGCGTCGTGCCCGAGCAGGGCGGTGGCGGTGTTGAAACCGATCTCGCGGTCGACCAGTTCGGAGTTCCAGGCGTACGCGATGAACAGGCCGCCGAGGACGCTCAGCCCGAGCGTCAGCCCGAGCCGTCCTGGGCGGTGTCCGTTGACGAACAGGGAGGTGGGAACCGCCGGACGGACGGCGGACCGGGCGTCGATCACCTTGCTCATGGCTGTGGGCCTCCTGCGGGCTGGCGGGACAGGGCGTTTGGAGTATGGGGCGCCGCCGGGCGGCGGACTTCTTCCGTCCTGCCCAGTCCGCCGGCCGACCGGGTCGGGCACGTTCGGAGTAGGCCCGCCGCGTCCGCCGCCAGCACGATGTGAAGCCGGATCACCGCGGTCCACCCCGCCCCGCTGGAGGGAACGTTGGCCGGTTACTGGCGCGCGCTGCGGCGCCGCATCCTGACGCCCGACATCTCGGAGACCCTGCTCTCCACCCGTGGCTTCCACGAGAAGGACCCCGCCGCCCGGCACCTGCTGGAGAACGTCGGCGCCACCTTCCTCACCGGCTACGCGTACGCCGCCGAGGCCCGCACCCCACCCGACGCCGAGCGCCGTCTCGAACAGGTCCCGGAGGAGTTCCGGGGCTTCGCCTACGAGGGCGCGGCGATGGCCCTGGCGATGCTGGACGGCTTGCCGCTGGGCGGCCGCAACCACGTCCGCGGGCTGCTCGCCGGGCGCGGCCGGGACCACGTCTACATGGCCTACGTCGGGGTGGGCTGGGCGATGGCCCGGCTCCCCCGCTTCCGCTGGCCGGCGCTGTCCCTGGACGACCCGCTGCTGCGCTGGCTCGCCCTGGACGGCTACGGCTTCCACCAGGCCTACTTCCGCACCGCCGAGTACGTCCACGGGCACCGGCGGGACACCGATCTGCCCTGGCCCTGCGACGGACCCCGCGACTACGTCCCGCACGCCGTCGACCAGGGGGTCGGCCGGGCCTGCTGGTTCGTCGGCGGCGCCGACCCCGAGCGGGTGGCCGACCTGCTCGACCGGTTCCCCGAGGAACGCCGGCCCGACCTCTACAGCGGCGCCGGGCTGGCGGCCACCTACGCGGGCGGCGGCGACGAGGCGGAGCTGCGGGCCTTCCTGCGGCGGGCGGAGAAGTACCGGGGCGAGGTCGCCCAGGGCTCCGTCTTCGCCGCCACCGCCCGGATCGAGGCCGGGCTGGTCACCGAGCACACCCGGCTGGCCGCCCGCGTCCTGTGCGGCCTGACCCCGGAGGAGGCCGCGGAGTTCAGCACCGCCGTCCGGCCGGTGCCGGTGGTGGACGGCGAGCTGCCCGCGTACGAGGTGTGGCGCCGCACGATCGCCGCCCGGTTCGCATCCCGCCCGGGCGCGGTCGTATGAGCACCGTCGCCCGGCCCGGCGGACGGCCGCCGGGGCCGTCCCGCCGGCGCACCCTGGACCTGCTGACCCGGATGGCCCGGGACCGGCTCTCCGTGATGACCTGGGCGGCGCGCACCTACGGCGACGCCGTCCGGCTGCCGCTCGGCCCGAAGACGCTGCACTTCTTCAACCATCCGGACCACGCCCGGCGGGTGCTCGCCGACAACGGCGCCAACTACCACAAGGGGATCGGCCTCACCCACGCCCGGCGGGCGCTCGGGGACGGGCTGCTCACCAGTGAGGGCGCGCTCTGGCGGCAGCAGCGGCGGACCATCCAGCCGGCCTTCCAGCCCAAGCGGCTGGCCCAGCAGGCCGCCGCCGTCGGGGAGGAGGCCGAGAAGCTGGTCGCCCGGCTGCTGGCCAGGCCGCCCGGGGAGCCGGTCGACATCCGGCAGGAGATGACCGGTCTGACGCTCGGTGTCCTCGGCCGGACGCTGCTCGACGCGGACCTCGACGCCTACGAGGGCATCGGCGAGCACTTCGAGACCGTCCAGGACCAGGCGATGTTCGAGATGATGTCGCTCGGGGCGGTGCCCACCTGGATCCCGCTGCCGGGGCAGACCCGGTTCCGCCGGGCCCGCGCCGAGCTCGAACGGATCACCGCCACGCTGGCGGCCGAACGGGCCTCGGCGTCGACCGGGGGCCGGGACGACGTGCTCTCCCGGCTGGTCGAGTCCAGCCGGGACGACCCGCCGGCCGTGCGCCGGCTACGGGTGCGCGACGAACTGGTGACCCTGCTGCTGGCCGGGCACGAGACCACCGCGTCCACCCTGAGCTGGACCTTCCACCTGGCGGCCCGGCACCCGCAGGTCTGGGAGCGGCTGCACGAGGAGGCCGTCGAGGTGCTCGGCGACCGCCCGGTCGGCATCGGGGACGTCCACCGGCTCGGCTACACCACCATGGTGCTGCAGGAGGTGATGCGGCTCTACCCGCCGGTCTGGATCCTGCCCCGCAAGGCGCTCGCCGAGGACGAGATCGGCGGGTACCGGGTGCCGGCCGGCGCCGATGTGCTGATCTGCCCGTACACCCTGCACCGGCACCCGGAGTTCTGGGACCACCCGAACCGCTTCGACCCGGAGCGGTTCACCCCCGAGCGCGCCGCGCACCGCTCCCGGTACAGCTATCTGCCGTTCGGCGCCGGGCCGCGGGTCTGCGTCGGCAGCGGGCTCGGCATGATGGAGGCCGCCGTCGTCACCGCGGCGGTCGCCCGCCGGGTGCGGCTCACCGAGGTGCCCGGGTACCCGGTCGTCCCCGAGCCCATGCTGACCCTGCGGGTGCGGGGCGGGCTGCCGATGACGGTCCGGCCGGTCGGCTGAACCACCCGTACGAGAAGACCCCCGGGCCCGCGGGCCCGGGGGTCTTCTCGCGGTCCTGACGCCCTGCCGGCACCCGTCCGGACAGCACGCAGGCCCGGCCGTGCAGCGGCCCTCCCGGTGAGGGCCGCTGCACGGCCGGGCACAGCCGCCCCCGGCCCTCCCGATCGGGACCGGGAGGGCCGGGGAACAGGCTCAGGAACGGCCGAGCGGGTGGAACCCGCCGGCGTGGAAGACCAGCGCCGGCTCCGCCTCGCCGCGCCCCAGTCCGAGGACGGACCCGACCAGGATCGAGTGGTCCCCGCCGTCGTGCACGGCGGCCAGCCCGCATTCCAGCCAGGCCAGCGCGCCGGTGAGCAGCGGCGCGCCGGTGTGCCGCCCGGGGGACGCCGGGACGCCCTCGAACTCGGCCGCGCCGCGCGGCCGGTGGCGGTCCGCGAAGTAGCGGGCGAGCTTCTCCTGGCGGTCGGAGAGCACCGACACCGCGAAGCCCCCCTCCGCCAGGATCCGGTCGTGCACGGCGGCCGTGCGCACCACGCACACCAGGACGAGCGCCGGGTCGAGCGAGACCGAGGTGAACGAGTTCGCCGTCATCCCGCACGGGTTCTCCCGTCCGGCCGTCAGCACGGTGACGCCGGTGGCGAAGGCGCCGAGCGCTCCGCGCAGGGCCGAGCGGTCGTGGACCCCGCGCGGGAGGCGCTCGGACAGCCCGGCCGGCTCAGGCGGCCCGGCCAACCCGGACAGCCCAGGCAGCCCGGACAGCCGGGCCGGTGTCCCGGGCGCCGCCGGTACGGGCGGTGCGGTGAGCCCGGTCAGGGACCGGCCGTCGGTGGCGCCCACGGCCTACACCCCGCTTCCGCTGCGGACCGGAACGGGCTCCGGGACGTCCGGGACGGCGCCGGCGGCGTAGGGCGCCAGCGCCAGCCGCAGCGGCTCGGGCACCCGGGCCGGGCGGGTGTCGTTGTTCGGCCCCCGCATGCAGGCCACCCGCTGCCGGCCCCGCGCGACCAGGTCCTCGCCGCCCTCGCGGAGCCGGACGTAGTCGAAGGTGAAGCCGATCTGGGTCTGGGTGAGGTCCTCCAGCCGCATCCGGATCGACAGCTCGTCGAAGGCGGTGATCTCGGCGAAGAACTCGCAGTCCACCTTGAGGGTGAACAGCTTCAGGTCGTCGCGGATGTCCGCCAGCACCTCGGGCGCCCGCTCCCGGAGGAAGAGCTCGCGGCAACGCCCCTGCCACCGGACGTAGTTGACGTAGTAGACGTTGCCCACCAGGTTGGTCTCCTCGAAGCCGACCAGATGGCGGTGCTCGAAGTACGGCCGGTCGCTCACTCGTCCCCCTCGGTCAGGATGGCGAACACCACGGGCTCCCGGAGCCCGCGCAGTGCGGTCGGAAAGGTCGCGACGCGGGCGGCGCCGGAGCGCAGCACCAGCCAGCCGTCCAGGCCGGTGGCCGGGCCGGTCGCGGGCCCGGTCGCGGGGTCGGCGGTGAGCCGCCCGAGCGCCCGGCCGTGCTTGCGCAGGCACTCGACCGCTCCCCAGACCCGGGTGGCGGCCACGGACAGGTCCTCGGTCTGCTCGGCCGCGATCAGCCGGGCCAGGGCGAGGCCGTCGGCCCCGAGCAGGCCGGCCCAGTCCTCGGCGGTGCGCTCGTCGACGGTCTGGACGTCGCAGGCGACCGGCCGCTCCCCCGCCACCGCGAAGGTCACGCCCGCGCCGTGCGAGGAGGAGACGGTGGGCCCGCCCTCGATCTCGGGGCGGCCGTCCGGGCGGTAGCGGACCGTGGCCGGTCCGCCCACCAGCCGGGCGACGGCCTCGGCGGTACGCTGCCGCCGTTCGGCGGTGCCCCGGGGCGGGGCGCCGTCGTCCGGGTGGACGACGCAGTCGACGGCGGCGGACAGCAGGAGTTCGGCCCGGCGCTCCAGGTAGGGGCCGAGCAGGACGGGCTCCCACGGGCCGCGGCCGTCCTGCTTGCGGACGGCCTGGAGCCGCAGCCCCCGCCAGCTCTCGACCAGGGCGTCGTCGTGGTCGCGGACGTCCAGGTCGTAGAGGTAGGTGTCACCGTCGCGCAGGCGCTCGACGGCGTGCAGGACGAGCGGGCCGGACACGCCGGCCCCCGGGCCGGCGGGGTGCAGCCGCTCGACGCCGACCGGCAGCAGGGTGGCGTCCGGGACGCAGCACTGGATGGCGTGCATGAGGGTGTCCCGGGCGCCGGGGTCGCCGAGGACCAGGCCGTCCGGCAGGTAGCCGGCGAACCAGGGGGCGTCCGCGCGGGTGGAGACCTCGGCAACGCACTGCTTGGCGGCCAGCGCCCGGTAGCCGAGCAGCCGCTGGAAGCGGCCGCCCTGGAAGAGCACCGGTCCGTAGAGGTCGCGGGCCGGGTCCAGCGGGACGGCGCCGCCGGGTGCCGTCCCCAGGGCAGCGGGGGCGGGGGCGTCGAACCGCAGGGTGGCGCGGAAGTGGTCGGCCTGGTAGCCGGTCTCGCTGCTGCGGATGACGGTCCGGACCGT
The DNA here is from genome assembly GCF_040685575.1 of Kitasatospora sp. NPDC088351. Taxonomy (NCBI): domain Bacteria; kingdom Bacillati; phylum Actinomycetota; class Actinomycetes; order Kitasatosporales; family Streptomycetaceae; genus Kitasatospora; species Kitasatospora sp. NPDC088351. The sequence continues at coordinate 86,122 of NZ_JBFBIL010000022.1, forward strand.
GCCGTCCTCGGCGGCGAGGACGGCCACCCGGATGGTGGTGGTGCCGTCGGTCGGCACCACGATCGGCCGCAGGAACTCCGCATCCTGGAGCGCCGGCGGTGTGCCGTGCCCGGTCAGGGCGGCGGCGCACTGGGTCATCGCCTCCATGCCGAGGACGGCGGGGAAGAGCAGCGAGCCGTCGAGCAGGTGGTCGCCGAGGTAGGGGTCGGTGGCGTCCGACAGGTCGGTCTCGGCGACGAGTTCGACGCCGGGGTGGTGCACCAGGAGGCGGTCGAGGAAGCGGTACAGCGGCAGTTCGGCCGTCTCGTGGGTGAGGGTCGGCAGGGATCCGGTGCGGCCGGCCACCACCAGGGTGCCGGGGGCCGTCCGGTCGGCGAGCAGACGGCCGAGCAGCGCGACGCCCTCCTCGGCCGGGATGGGTTCGATGCCGGCCCGGAGCAGCGACTCCAGGACGCCGAGCCGTTCGCCCATGCCGGTGCCGGACCAGACCGACCATTCGAGCGCGAGGCAGCGGCAGTCGGGGTAGTCCTCCCGGACCCGGTCGGTGAGGTCGGTGAGCCAGTCGTTGGCGGTGGCGTAGTCGCCCTCGCCGCGCAGTCCGGCCCGGCCGATGATGCTGCCGAAGGTGACCAGCAGCCGCAGGGAGGCGGGGTCGGTCACCGCGAGGACGTTCTCCAGGCCGGTGATCTTGGTGGCGAGGGTGCGCCGGAAGGACGCCTCGTCGAGGTCGGCGAGGGCGTGCGGCACATTGCGGCCGGCGCCGTGCAGGACGGCGGTGACCGGGCCCAGGACGGCGTGGATCCGGGCGACGGCCGTCTTGACCTCGTCGGCGGCGGTCACATCGGCCCGGACGTAGTGGTAGGAGACGCCGGCGGCGGCCATCCGCTCCAGGTTGGCGGCGAGTTCGGGGTCGTCGTCCGGGTCGGAGCGGCCGAGCAGACCGATGGCGGTGCCGGTGGCGCGGGCCAGCCCGAGGGCGCACTCGGCGGTGATGCCCTTGCCGCCCCCGGTCACCAGCAGGACGTCGCCGGTCCCGAGGCCGAGGTCGGCGCCCTCCTCGGCGGCCGCGGTCGGGTGGGGGCGCAGGACGGGGACGCGGCGGGTGCCGTCGGGGTCGTAGTGCACCTCGGCGAAGCCCCGGGTGGCCGCGACGTCGGCGACGATCCGGGCGACGGTGTCGGCGCCCGCTCCGGCGTCCGGGCCGGTGTCCCGGCCGGGCGCGAGCGGCAGGGTGATCACGGTGGTGGCGACCGCGGGCGCCTCCAGGTGCAGGGTCCTGGCCAGTCCGGCGGCGCCGCGCCGGTCGCCCACGGCGACCAGGCGGACCGGTCCGGCCGCGGAGAGTGCCGCCCGGGCGGCGTCGAGCATCAGGCCGGCGTGCCGCTCGTCGCAGTCGGCGGGCAGGCAGAGCAGCACGCCGTCGCCGAGTCCGGCCCGGCCGAGGGCGCGGTGCAGGTCCTCCGCCAGCGGGTGGTGGGGGGTGCTGAAGAGCTGCCAGTCGCCCCCCGGCCGGGGGGCGCCGGCCGGTCCCGCGGCGGCCGGGACGAGGTCGACCGCGTAGGCCCGCACCCAGGGGGCGACCCCCTGGACGGCCGCCGCACCGTCCGTCCCGGGGCCGTCGCCGTCGCCGAGCTCGTCGAGCAGTCCGGCGAGTTCGGCCAGGGTCGAGGTGGCGAAGGCGGAGGTGGCCATCGGCACGGACCGGCCGAGTTCACGGGCGGTGTCGTTGACGATCTGGCCGACCGTGATGGAGCTGAGGTGCAGCTCGTCCAGCGGGTTCATGCCGCCGTGCACCGCCGCGAGCGGCAGCTCCGCGCGCTCGGCGGCGAGCCGGAGCAGGACGGCGAGCGTGTCGTCGCCGCCGTCGGACGGCGTCTCCCGGTCCGCCGTCCGGGCGCGTTCGCGGGCCGGGGCCGGCTCGGAGCGCTCCGCCGGGCGGGCCGCCGCCGTGGTGCCGAAGTCGCCTTCGGGGGCCTCCTCGCAGGGGCTGGCGAAGAACCGGAACTCCTTGTCCAGCGGCAGCGGGCGGACCAGCCGGTCCGCGAAGAGCGCCGCGTGCTCGACGGGCGCGCCCATCGTCCAGGCCGCGGCCGTCGCGCCGAGCAGGCCGGCCAGCGAGGTGCCGTCGGTGTCGAGCGAGAGCACCGGGACGGTGGGCGCGATCTCGGCCGCCAGGCCGCGCAGCACCCGCCCGGGGCCGACCTCCAGCAGCAGGTCGGTGTCGGCGGCCAGGGCGGAAAGGGCCTCGGCGAAGCGGACCGGGTCGAGCACCTGCCGGGTCAGCAGGGCACGCGGGTCCGTCCCCTCGGCCAGTTCGGCGCCGGTGACGGTCGAGAACATCCGGCCGTGCGGCGCGGTGAACGGGACGGTCGCCAGGTGCTCCGCGAACGCGTGGGCGGCCGGTTCGACCGCGGGCGAGTGGAAGGCGTGCGAGACGTTGATCCGGTTGCTGCCGAGCCCCTGCCGGGAGGCCCGGGCGCAGACCCGTTCGACCGCGTCGACCGGGCCGGACACCACCGTCTGGGTCGGGCCGTTGTATCCGGCGACGACCACCGGGAGCCCGTCCAGCAGCGGCTCGACCTCGGCGGGCGGCGCGGCGATCCCGGCCATCGTGCCGTTGCCGTCACTGGCGTGTGCCATCACCCGGCCGCGCACGGCGACGGTCTCCAGCAGGGCGGACTCGTCGAGGGCGCCCGCCCAGTGCAGCGTGGTGAGTTCGCCCAGGCTGTGCCCGACGGCACCGACCGCCTCGATGCCGAGGGCGGCGAGCACCCGCAGGCCGGCGACGGAGGAGGTCACGATGCGCGGCTGGGCGACGTCGGTGGCGACCAGGTCCCCGTCGGCGGGCAGCCGCAGGTCGCGGTAGAGCGCGTCGACGGTGGCGAACCTGCGGCGCAGCGCGCCGCCGTCGCCCCGGCGGCCGGCGCCCTGCCCGGGGAAGAGCAGGCCGATCCGGGGCCGGGCCGAGCCGACCCCGAGGAACACCCCGCCGGCCGGGTCGACGACGGCGCGGGTGCCGCCGTCGAGGAGGCCGAGCAGGTGCTCGAAGCGCCGGGCGGCCTCCTGCGGGTTGGCCGCGAGGACGGCCGCCCGGACCGGTCGGCCGGCCAGCCGGGACTGCAGGGTGGCGGCGAGGTCCGCCAGTTCGGCGTAGGAGAGGCGGGCGGTCAGGTCGGCGAGGTGGGCGGCCGAGGCCCGCAGGTCGGCCGGGCTCGCGGCGTCCACGAGCAGCAGCTCGCAGTCCTGCCGGGAGCGGACCAGCCGTTCGGTGGTCCGTCCGAGGGCGCTCTTGCGGACGCCGTCGGCGTGCTCGACCACCACGTGGGCGTTGATGCCGCCGAAGCCCATGGAGGAGACCCCGGCGCGGATCGGCGCCTCGGCCGGCCACAGTTCGGCGGTGTCCGGGACGCGCAGCGCGGGCTGCTGTCCGGTGAGTTCGGCCTGCGGCTCGGTGTGGCCGGTGGCGGGCGGGATGATCTGGTGGCGCACCGCCAGGATGGCCTTGAGCAGCCCGGCCACCCCGGCGGCGGCCTTGGTGTGCCCGATGTTGCCCTTGATGGTGCTGATGGCCGCGGGCGGGGCGGTGGCGTCGGCGGCCCGGCGGGCCTGCGAGAAGGCGCGCAGTTCGGTGGCGTCGCCGACGGCCGTGCCGGTGCCGTGGCCCTCCAGGTAGTGGACCGAGTCGATGCCGAACCCGGCCGCCCGGTAGGCCCGTTCGATGGCCAGCCGGTGTCCCTGGACCTCGGGGCGGGTGATGCCGCCGCGGCCGTCCGAGGAGTAGCCCCAGCCGGGCAGGGTGGCGTAGCGGAACCGGCCCTGCGCGCGGGCGTCCTCGTCGCGCATCAGGACGAGCATGCCGCAGCCCTCGCCGGGCCAGAAGCCGTTGGAGTGCCGGTCGTAGACGCGCATCTCGCCGGTGGCGAGGGCGCCGGTCTTGGCGAAGCCGATCAGTTCGAACGGGTCGATGCTGAGGTCGACCCCGCCGGCGACGGCGACGTCGAACCGGCCGTCGGCGAGCGCGTCGGCGGCGGTGATGACGGAGAGCAGGGAGGAGGAGCAGGCCCCGTCGACGGTGAAGCCGCCGCCCTTGAAGTCGAAGTGGTTGCAGATCCGGCCGGCGATCGTGTTGGCCAGGCCGCCGGCCAGGGTGTCCTCGCCGATCGGCGGGAACGGGCTCTTGTAGCGCTCCTCCAGGCCGTCCAGGAACTCGCCGAGCGCGGCGTCGTCCCAGCCCTGTTCGCGCAGCGCGGCGCCGACCGTCCGGCGGACGTAGGGCCAGCGCAGGCGCATGACGTTGGCGCGGCTGAACTCGCCGGTCAGGGTGTTGCCGACGACGACGCCGGTGTTGGCGTCGGCGAGCCCGTGACCGGCCGGGAAGCCGGCGTCGGCGAGGGCCCGGGCGGCGGTGTCGAGGGCCAGCCAGTGCGTCATGTCGGTGGCGCGGAAGGTGCTGCCGGCGACCCGGTGCTCGACCCGGTCGAACTCGAAGCCCTCGATGACGGCCGCGTTGGGGCTGTAGAAGCGGTCCGGTGCGGCGGGGTCGGGGTCGTAGTAGTCGGCCGCCCGCATCCGCTCGTCGGGGATGCGGCGGAAGGCCCGGCGCCCGGCCAGGACGTTCTGCCACAGCTGCTGGGGGGAGTCGGCGTCGGGGTAGCGGCAGGCGATGCCGACGACGGCGATGCGGCGGTCGCTCATACCGACACCGCCTCGGTGCCGGACTGCCGGCCGACCGCCTGCGGGTTGCCGGCCGCGCCGAGCGGGCCGGCCGCGGCGCGCTCGCGGCGTCGCTTGAGCAGGTGGGCGACCCACCAGCCGCCGCCGCGCAGCGCGCAGGCGAGGGAGGTGGCGAAGAACAGCGTGTAGACGACGTTGAAGACCATCAGGAGGCCGTAGATCATGGCCACCCCGGAGCCGAACATGAACTGCGGCCAGGCCTTGGACGGGGTGGTGCCGGGGTCGCTGATCATGTAGTTGGTGAAGAGGACGAACGCCACCCCGGTCATCACGCCGAGCGCGGAGTAGAGCGAGACGTCCCAGATCCAGTGCCGGAGGAACGCCTGGATGGCGAAGCCGCCGAGCCAGCCCACGATCAGCGGGGTGCGCTTGGTCAGCAGGGAGTTGATCACCGTGCCGGCGGTGGCGATGATCAGCGGGATCATCATCCGGAAGAAGGTGTTGGCGTTCTCGGTGAACTCGTAGGGCGGGGCGATGCTCAGCCAGGAGCCGAAGCAGAGCAGCGAGACGGTGATCCCGAAGTTCGACGGGTTCATGAAGTGGCGCATCCGCCCGGCCACCGGGGCCTGGAGGGCGTGCTTGCCGGAGACGCCGACGACCACCGCGAAGAGCATCGCGATCAGCTGGTTGTTGACGTAGAGGAGCATGTTCGCGGCCAGCGCGGTGATGTGCGACGGCAGGAGGAACTCGTAGACGCCGCGCACGCCGTGGCCGAGGAACCGCGGCCCGCGCTTCTGCGCCCAGGCGCTCAGCAGCTCGAAGGCGATCTCGGTGGCGTAGCCGGTGAGCACCGCCAGGATCGGCCAGAGCCAGGGCTGCTCGAAGCCGAGCAGGGTGTAACCGAAGATGTTGAACACGCTGATGGAGAGCGCGAAGTTGCGCAGGGCGAGGTAGCGGGGGTCGGGCTTCGGCTTCGGTCCGGGCGCGGGCGACGGGGACGCGCCGGCCGGTACGCCGCTGACGGGTGACTGTACGGTCGCGGTCATCGGCTCGGGACCTCCTTGATGTCGCTGGTGAGTTCGAGGGTGTGGGTGCCCGGGGTCAGCTGGGTCGTCTTCTGGTGCGGGGTGCCGCCGGCGTCGCGCCATTCGAGGCTCACCGTCACCGGGCCGCTCGTGGCGCCGAGGCCGAAGTGCACGTCGAAGCTGCGGAATCCGCCGTGGCCGCCACCGCCGTCGAGCTGGGAGACCTGGGTGCCGAGGGCCGAGGTCACCTTGACCCGGGCGCCGTAGGCGGGCGATCCGGTGCCCGCCAGGCCCTGGCCGGCCGCGCTGTCGCCGGCCGGGCGGTAGAGCTTCAGGTTGAGGTAGTCGCCGCGGTTGGACGCCATGTTGGCGTAGAAGGCGGGCGGGCCCCACTGGCGGGCCACCGCGAAGTCGAGGGCGCCGGTACCGGTGGTGTCACCGGTGGCGATGCCCCGGGTGGGGGTGGGGACGGCGAGGCCGAGCTGCTTGCTGACATTGGCGTAGACGCCGTTGGCGGTCTTGGCGTAGAAGCCGAGCACGTTGTCGCCGGCGAGGTCGTCACCGGGCTGCACGTGCGGCCACATCCGGGGGTTGGAGAGCAGATTGTCGTTGCTCATGGCGAGTTCCTGGAGCCACGGCCAGCGGTCGATGTTCCCCTTGACGAAGCCGGTGGCCTGGATGACGGAGAGGTCGCCGTTGTTGAGGAAGTCGCCCATCTTGGCGTCCCAGCCCCAGCCGGTCCAGGCCATGCCGTGCTCCTGGGCCTTCTGGGTGAACGGCGCCGTGCCGCGTTCGAGCTGCCGCTTCATGTCGGCCTCGTCCTTCGCCTCGTTGACCCAGACGAAGTTGCTCTCCTCCAGGCCCCAGGCCTCGGTGATGTTGCTGACGAACATGTCGAAGTTGCCGTTGTGGTTGAGGTCGCCGAAGTCGACGCCCATGCCCTTGAAGGAGCCCTTGCCGAGGACGAACGACTTCGGGGTGGTGGGCGTCCGCTCCCCGGTGGCCTCGGTGAACCGGATCTTCCCCGGGGTGGAGCGGTTGTACAGCAGGTGGGCGTGGCCGAAGTCGTTGGCGATGTAGAGCTCGGGGAGCGCGTCGGAGGTCAGGTCGGCGCCGGAGATGGCCAGCGTCCACCCGGTGGAGGCGTCGTAGGGGATCGCGTCCTTCTCCTCCACGAAGGCGGCGGTGGGGTCGCTGCCGGTGGTGGCGGACACCCAGCGCAGCACGTGGTCGCCGCCGGCGTTGCGGGCGCTGGAGAGGGAGTCGTTCATCGCCACGTTGTTGAGGCCGTGCGGGTCCAGGACGTCGGAGTCCGGGAAGTAGTTGCCGATCACGATGGACGGGTGGCCGCTGCCGTCGAGGTCGCCGACGTAGTCCGCGTCGGTGTTCCAGCGCGGGCCGTGGTACTTGCCGTCCGGCGAGGCGGTGGGCACGACCTCGCGCGGCACGTACGCGCCGGGCGCCGGCTCGGTGGCGTCGGTCCTGGCCATGAAGAGGATCGGGGTCCGGCCCCAGTAGGTGACCAGCAGGTCCATCCGGCCGTCGCCGTTGAAGTCGCCCGGGGTACAGCCGGTGGGCGCCATCGCGGCGTCCATCGGCAGCGGCGCCGCGTCGAGGACGAAGGGGGTGAAGCGGTCGCCGGGCCGGGCGGTCGGCGTGTAGGTGACGATCACCTGGTCGGTCCGGGTGTCGACGATGCACATGCCATCGGCGACGCCGTGTCCGGTCAGGTCGTTGATGGCGATGCTGGCGCCGACCGAGGAGATCCACGAACGGATCTTGTAGTAGGCCGGGTTGACCTCCCGGACGGTCTTCATCGGGCGGTTCTCGTAGCCCGGTGGCATCGCGATCGGCAGTTCCTGGAAGGCGTACGCGGCGGCTGCCTCGTCACCTCCGGCCACCGCCACGGAGGTCCTGACCGCGAAGAACAGGGAGGCGGCGACCACGATGGTCGCCACCCCCGGTATCATCCGGCGAAACCGCTCACGGAGACGCATCTCATTCCCTTCGGATCGGGCACGGACGGAACTGCCAGGACCAGTGAAATACCGTCAAAAGAACGGCGGATATGGCCAGGAGTTCGCAGAATGAATGATGGATCGGAGTCCGCGGAAAACGCTTCTCCCGCATTGCCCACCGATACGGCCGATATGGGCACGTTCGGAGAAGACCGCGGCCCGGGCACGTGTGATGCTCTCCGGCAGATCGCCCGAGCGCACGCCCCGTGGATCCACCACGAACGGGGGTGCCGCCACCGGTACTACGCCGCGAGGACATGTCATGACAGAGACGTACGACGAGATCATTGTCGGATCAGGCTCGGCCGGCGCAGCCCTGGCCGCCCGGCTCAGCGCCGATCCCTCCCGCCGGGTCCTGCTGCTGGAGGCCGGCCCGGACTTTCCGGACATCGACGGGACCCCCGAGGACCTCCGCAGCGGCGCCGCGATGTCGCTGGACGAGCACGACTGGAAGTACCGGGCCGAGATCGCCGACGGCCGGCGGGTCCGCTTCCCGCGCGGCAAGGTGACCGGCGGCTCCTCGGCGGTGGGCGCCACCATCGCCCTGCGCGGCGTGCCGCAGGACTACGACGAGTGGGCCGCCGTCGGAAACCCCGAGTGGTCCTGGGAGAAGGTCCTGCCGTTCTTCCGCCGCCTGGAGGACGACGCCGACCACGACCAGGGCGAAGTGCACGGCCGGGGCGGCCCGTACCCGGTGCGCCGCTGGCAGCCCGACGAACTGACCGACATCCAGCGGGGGTTCCTGCAGGCCGCCCTGGACGCCGGATACCCCGAGGTCAAGGACCACAACGACCCCGAGGCGACCGGCGTCGGCCCGATCCCCTCCAACCGGCGCGAGCCGCTGGACGTCCGGGTCTCCACCGCGATGGCCTACCTGACCGCCGAGGTGCGCGAGCGCCCCAACCTCACCATCCGGCCCGGCGTCCTCGTCCACCGCGTGCTGCTGGAGGACGGGCGCGCCACGGGCGTGGAGGTGTCCACCGCGGGCGGCGCGGCCGAGCAACTGCTCGGCCGCCGGGTCGTGCTGTCCGCCGGCGCTGTCAACTCACCCGCCATCCTGATGCGTTCGGGCATCGGCCCGGCCGACGAGCTGGCCCGCCACGGCATCGCGGTCCGGACCGACCTGCCGGGCGTGGGCGCCAACCTGATCGACCACCCGCGGACCGGCGTCTTCATGGTGCCCCGGCCCGGCGCCGTGGACACCGCGGCACCGTTCCTGCAGACCATCCTGCGCACCACCGCCGAGGACTCCGACCAGTTCAACGACCTGCAGTTCTACATGGTCAACCACTTCGACCTGACACTCTTCCCGGACCTCCAGATGCTGGCCGGCGGCATGGTCATCCTCGGCGTCATGGTCGTCCACCAGCGGCCCGAGTCCCGCGGCCGGATCACCCTCACCTCCGCCGACCCCGCGGCCGCGCCCGACGTCCGGCTGAACTTCCTCTCCACCGAGCGGGACATGCGGATCCTCGCCGACGGCGTCCGCACCTGCTGGCAGCTGGCCAACCACCCGGACGTCCGCCCGTACGGCGAGTCCTTCATCGTGCTCAACGAGCGGCTGGTCGAGCAGGACGACATGGTGCGCCAGTACATCCGGGTCAGCCTGGACAGCGCCTACCACCCGGTCGGCACCGCCCGGATGGGGCCGGCCGACGACCCGGGCGCCGTGGTCGACCAGTACCTGCGCGTCCACGGTGTCGACGCCCTGTACGTGGCCGACGCCTCCGTGATGCCGAACATCGTCAGCTGCAACACCAACCTGACCTCGATCATGATCGGCGAGCGGCTGGCGGACTGGCTGAGCCGCGACTGACCGCCACCGGCCGCCACGGCCGGCCGGCCCCGGGCCCGTTCGCGTACCAGGCGGACGGGCCCGGGGCCGTTCGCGTACCCGGGACGCCGGCCGGCCGAAATGACCAATACCCGTGCCCGGTCCGGCCTTTGACCAACCGGCCGACCGGTCGTTCAATCCACCTGGCAGAGGGCAATCTCGGAGACACCAGACCGACCGCCCGGTGCCACCATCGTGGGAAAGCAAAGCACCGAAATCACCGTCCGCGGAATATCCGAACCACTCGGAGAGCAGGAGAGATTGACATGACGGAGCAGCAGCAGATCCCCGGGGTCCGCGTCCCGATGGTGTCCGAATCCGAGGCCACCGGCCGCACCGCGGAACTGTACGAGCGCATCAAGGAGACGACGAAGCTTCCCTTCGTTCCGGACATGTTCCGGCTGGTATCCGCCCGGCCGGCCCTCCTGGAGGTGGTACTCGCCGGCTATTCCGGGGTCTTCAGCGACGGCGTGCTGCCGCGCGGCACCCGGGAACTCATCTCCGCCTGGACGTCGAAGGTCTGCGGCTGCCCGTACTGCGTCGGGACGCACAACTGGTTCCTGCTCCAGTTCGGCGGCAGCAAGGAGCTCGCCGACGCCATCACCGTCGCGAGCTCCCCCGACGAGCTGCCCGTCGACGCGCCCACCGCCGAACTGCTGCGGCTGGTCACCAAGGTGACCACCGGCGCCTACCGGGTCACCGACGAGGACTGGCAGCGGGCCGCCGCCGCGGGGTGGAACGACGAGGAACTGCTGGAGGCGGTCTTCGTCGCCGCCCTGTTCAACTTCATCACACGGCTGGTCGACGGCCTCGGGCTCGGCACGACGGTCCGCGAGAGCCGGATCTCCCGGCAGGACACCGAGGAGCAGGACACCGGGGAGCAGGCGACCGGAGACGCCGGGGACGCCGAGGACGCCGCCCGGTGAACGCCTCCCGCGCCGTTCTGCTCACCGGCGCCTCCTCCGGCACCGGCCTCTCCTCCGGCACCGGCCGGGCCGTCGCACTCCGGCTGCACCGGGCCGGCTGGCCGGTGTACGCGACCGCCCGCGACCCCGAGATGCTCGCGCCGCTCGCCGCGGAGGGCATCACCACGATGCGCCTGGACGTGACCGACGAGAAGTCGATGCTGGCGGCGGTGGAGCGGATCACCGCCGAACACGGCGCGGTGGGCGTGCTCGTCAACAACGCGGCCTACAGCCTCAACGGGACCATCGGCGAGACGCCGATCGAGGAGGTCCGCCGGCAGTTCGAGACCAATGTCTTCGGGCTCTCCCGGCTGACCCAGCTGGTCCTGCCCGGCATGCGCGAGCAGGGGCAGGGCCGGATCGTGATGATGTCCTCGATCTTCGGGCAGTTCGCCACCCCCGGGCGCGGCTACTACCAGGCCACCAAGCACGCGCTGGAGGCCATCGGGGACTCGCTGCGGCACGAGGTCGCCCATGTCGGGATCAAGGTGGTCCTGGTCGAGCCCTCGCCGATCCTCGGCGGCTTCGTGCCGACCAGCGTCGCCGACCTCGGGATGTCCGGCCAGGAGAAGTCCGGCCTGTACGACGCGTTCTGGGAGCACTTCGTCGACTGGCACGGGGCCTACCGCGAGACCGAACACCCCACCGGCCGCGGGCGGATGGCGGTCCGGGCCGAAACGGTCGCCAAGGTCGTGGAGCGGGCGGTGGCCAGCGACAACCCGAGGATCAGGTACCGGATCGGGGTCCCGTCCCGGCTGCTGCCCCGGATGCGCTGGACCATCGGTGACCGCATGTTCGAGCGATTTGTGCGAGCTTTCTTCCCGATCCCTTAACATGCGGTCCACCGAACGTTCCTGACTGGCACTCAGTCGGACTCCCCAACCACCGCCGGTCCCGCCGGCGCCCACCGGACGTCCGGCCCCGTTCCCGTCCCTCCGGCCCACACACCTACTACAGGGGAACCGCGTGCACCGAAGAATCGTCCAACGCGGGCTGCGCAACCTGTCGCTCGCCCAGATCCGCCACGTCTCGCCGGCCGGCTACCACAGCGGCGGACTGCCCGTACGCCGCGTCTACCGGGAGGTGGAGCGCGACTTCGGGGTGCTCGCCCCGCCCATCGCACTGCACTCCCCCGCGCCGGACGTGATGACCGCGAGCTGGCTGGTCCTCCGCGCCTCGCTGGTCGCCCCCGGCCGGGCGCGGCGGGCGGCGAAGGAGGCGGTGGCCGTCGCGGTCTCCGAGGCCAACTCCTGCCCCTTCTGCGTCCGGATGCACGCCGCGACCCTGGCGGTGCTGCTGCCCGGCGGCGGCGCCGGTCCGGGGCAGCCCGCCACCGTCGCGGGCGGCGACGGGCTGCCCGACCCCGTCCCGGCGGACGAAGTGCCCGAACTGATCGGGACCCTGGTGGTGATGCACTACCTCAACCGGATGGTCAACGTCTTCCTGAGCGAAGTCCCGCTGCCGCCCGGCGCCCCCAGGACCTCGCTCGGCCCGGTCCTGCGGGTGCTCACCTGGCTGATCCGCTCGGCGGGCCGGACGGCCTCCCCGCGCTCGCGCAATCACGGCCTGCTCCCCGCGGCCGAGCTGCCGGAGGACCTCCGCTGGGCGGCGGGCGAGCCGAGCGTCGCGGACGCCTTCGCCCGGGCCTGCGCCGCCCTCGACGAGGCCGGCCGCCGGGCCGTTCCGGCCGCCGTCCGGGCCGTGGTGACCGCCGAACTCGACCAGTGGGACGGGCAGCCGCCGGGGCTCGGCACCCCCTGGCCGGAGCGGGCGCTGGCCGGCCTGTCGGCCGAGGACCGGCCGGCGGGCCGGCTGGCCCTGCTCAGCGCGATGGCCTCCTACCGCGTCGACGACCGGACCGTCGCCGCCGCGCGGCCCGGCCGGACCGACCGCGACATCGTCGAAATCACCGCCTGGGCGAGCTTCGAGGCGGCCCGCCGAATCGGCGACCGGACCTACCGGCAGACCGGCCGGAAGGACGCCACCGGCCATTGAGGGCTACCCCGCCCGGGCATGGCCCGAACCTCGGGCGTGACCTTGAGTTCGACATACGACTCCGCTAACGTAACGGCCCATAACACGGGGGCATCACAAATTGACGACGGTTTCTCCACTAACGGAACAGAGCGTCCCGCCGAATCGGCGGAATTCCACGGCCGCGCGCCGCCACAGGCTCGACGGAGGCTGCGCCCGGCCGGTTCCATGCGCCATCTGATCCGGGCGCCGCTTCCCGCGGCGCCCGCGGTCTCATGCCGCGCACCTCTTCCCCCGATTGGAGAGATGTCATGCGGGCTGCTGTCGAGCGTGCGATCAACACGATGTGGGACCACTACAACGAGCCGCTCTCGCTGGCCGACCTGGCCGACACCGCCATCCTCAGCAAGTTCTACTTCTCCCGTGTCTTCAGAGACCAGACCGGCACCTCCCCCGGCAGATTCCTGACCGCCATCCGCCTGTTCAAGGCCAAGGGCCTGCTCCAGCACACCCTGCTGAGCGTCACCGACATCTCCTATCAGGTCGGTTACAACAGCCTCGGAACATTCACCAGCCGTTTCACCCGGAGCGTCGGAATGTCGCCGGCGCGATTTCGCGCGTTTACCCGAACCGGAATTCACGATATTAACCGCCCGCCGGCGGCAGGTTTAGGACAACGGGTCTCCACGGTCACCGGATCGGTCACCGTGCCGCCCACCGAAGGCGCCGTCCGGGTCTATGTCGGGGCTTTCAAGGAACCGATCGTGCAGGGTTTCCCGGTGGCCTGCGCCGTCCTGAACGGCCCCGGGCGCTACCGGCTCGACGCGCTGCCCGACGGGCTCTGGTACGTCCGCGCCACCGTCCTCGCGCTGGACTCCCAGCCCCGCCGGCGCTCGCACCAGCCGCTGTTCGTCGGGTCGAGCGCGCCGATGACGGTCCGCAGCGGCCGCGCCGAGGCCGACATCGACACCAGACCGCTCTGTCTGCTGGACATGCCGATCCTGCTCGCCCTGCCCGAACTGGACTGCCACTTCTCGGGATCCGCGTGCACACCCGCGGCGTCCTCGCCGTGGAGCCGCGAGGCGCGGTCCGAGCTGACCCAGCAGGCGTACCCGGCCTGACGGCCGGGCCGGGACCCGGCACCCCGGACCGCCGGCCGGTGTGCCGTCGAACGAACCGGCCGACCACGCCCCACCGTGCCGTGTCGCGCCCTGCCGACCATGCCCGCCGAGCCGTGCCCTGCCGCGTCACCCCCACCGCGGACGGCCTCGGGGAGCAGGCCGGGACCAGGGTGTCCCGCCGCCGGAAGCCCGACCGCCGGTCCCGCCCCGGCCCGCCTCCGACCGGGCCCGCCCGGCCTCGCCCGGACCGGCCTCGCCCGGACCGGACGCACCGACCCGGACGCGCTCAGACCCGGCCGGACGCGACGGTATCCGGGTGCCCGCCGGCCGCCCGGCCGGCCTGCCGGGCGGAGATCCGCCCCGAGCGGTGCAGCCAGCCGACGGTGTCGGCCAGGGTCTGCGCGAGCGGTCGCGCCCGCAGCCCCAGCGACGGCGCGTCCACGGCCACCGGCGCCGCCACCGCGCAGGTGTAGACCGCGCCGAACTCCGCCGGGATGTACCACGGCCACACATGCTGCAGCAGCCCGACCAGTCGGCCGACCGGGAACATCGCCCGGGCGGGCAGATACCCGGCCGGCAGCCACCGACCGGTCACCTCCCCCACCGCCTCGACATACTGACGGGTCGTCAGAAACCGCCCGGGCGCGAAGTACCGGTCGGCGGCGGGGACTCGGCCGGCCGGCCTGGTGACCAGCGCGGCGTGCAGGGCCGCGGTGTCCCGGACGTCCCCGAGCGGGAGCCCGCCCGACGGCCAGAGCGGCATCAGGCCGCGCAACTCGTTGCGCAGCCGCGCGTTCTGGTCACCCAGGTACGGATCGTGCGGCCCCAGCAGCGCCGGCGGGTAGCTGATCACCACCGGGGCGCCCGCCTCCTGGTGCCCGCGCGCGAGCAGGTCGGCCGCCGCCTTGCTCGCCAGGTAGGCCTCCCGCGGCCGCCCGACCGGCGAGTGCGCGCCCAGCTCGGCCTGCGGGGAGGGGAAGAGCGCTCCGACGCTGGAGACATGGACGATCGGGTCGGCCCCGGCCCGGCGGGCGGCCTCGATGACCAGCCCGGTGCCCTGCACGTTGACGCGGCGCACCTGCGCGTACTTCCTGCTGTCGAAGGAGTAGACGGAGGCCGCGTGCAGCACCGCGTCCGCTCCCGTGACCGCCCGGGCCACCGCGTCGGGGGCCGTGACGTCGCCGACCACCACCTCGACCCGGGCCGGGTCGACGCCCAGCGGCCCGAGCGCCCGGCCCACCGCCGCCGGATCGCGGACCAGCAGGCGTACCCGGCAGCCCGCCGCGAGAACCGCCGCTACCGAATGGGCTCCGACGAACCCGGTTCCCCCCGTGACACAGACCAGCATGAGCCCTCCACCCTCGGCCGTACGACGGTCCCGTTCAGCCGGCCGGTCCGGGTGGACGCGGTGGCCCGGCCATCGTGCCGCAGCGGGGTGGACGGCGTCTTCTCACAGCGTGCCCCCCGTGGGCCGAACCCCGCCCCCTGGCCAGGTGGTTCGGCCGGACCGGGTTCGGTCAGGCGGTGCTGCCGGGCGGGGTTCAGCCGGGCAGGCCGGCCGCGAGGTCGGTGAGCGCCCGGACGACGGAGCCGGCGGCCGGCGAGCCCGGCTCGATCAGGGTGTAGTGCCCGGTGCCGGGCAGCACGATCTCCCGCGCGTCCCGGTGCGCGGCCAGGTAGCCGGTGAACTGGTCGTGCGGCAGCTCCTCGTCGTTCGCCCCGCGCAGGACGACCGTCGGCACGCCGGTGGTGCCCGCGCCGCGCAGCAGCGTCAGCGGGTCCACCGCGGGCAGCCGTTCGACGGCCGGGCCGTCACCGCCGAGCAGGAGCAGCCCGGCGTCGTCGCTGAGGCCGTCGCGGATCACGCCGGCCAGGTCGGTGATCGGCGCGAGCCCGAGCACGGCGTCCGGCAGCCGGGTGCTGTACCAGGGCGAGTCCTCGGGGAGCAGCGCCCGGGCGGCGGCCCACAGGGCCAGGTGCCCGCCGGAGCAGTGGCCGGCCAGGATGTAGGGCCGCCCGGCGGGCAGGGTGTCCACGGCCCGGGCGACGTCGTCGAAGGTCGCCGGGTAGCCGCCGGCGCCGCCCGCGCGGCGGAAGCCCGGCAGCAGGACGTCGAAGCCCTGGCGGGCGAGGTGGGCGGCGAACGGCGTCAGGTGCAGCCGGTCGTAGCGCCAGTAGCCGCCGTGCAGCAGCACGACCAGCGGGGCGTCCGGCCGGTTCGCCGTCCAGAGGTCGTAGGTCTGGTGCGGATGGCCGCCGTAGGAGCCGCGCGCGGGCGCGAGCACCGGCTTCAGGGAGAGGACGCGGCGTTCCTCCTCGGCGCCCTGGGCGGAGAGCGGCGGGCGGACGCGGGGTGCGGGGGCCGGGACATCGGGGCTGCCGGGGGCGTCAGACATGGCTGCGGGCCGTCCAGAGCTCGGGGAAGACCGGCCGGGCGGCGCGCTGTTCCAGCCAGACCACGCCCGGTGAGCCGCCGCTGCCCGTCTTGGCGCCCATCGCCCGCCGGACGACCAGCACATGGTCGGCGCGCCAGCGCAGCACCAGTTCGGCGATGTCGGTGAGGGTCTCCGCCAGGGTGAGCAGCGGGTCGTGCGCGGGCCCCGCGTAGATCCGGCGCCACACCTCCTCGACGCCCGGGTCCGGGCGGTAGGGCTCGGTGACGTCGCGCTCGCGGACCGCCTCGGGGACGGGCAGGCCCCGGCGGTACAGGAACTGCAGCACCTCGTCGTAGAGCGACGGCCGGACGAGCGCGGCCTCCAGCGCCTCGTGCGCCGCCCGGTGGCCCCGGTAGGAGTCGACCATCGGGCGGGACTTGTCCCCGAGCAGGAACTCCATCTGCCGGTACATCGCCGACTGGAAGCCGGAGGCCTTGCCGAAGGCGGCGCGGAAGGAGTTGAAGCGGCCGGGGGTGAGGGTCGCGATGGGGTGCCAGGAGTCGTTGAGCGCCCGGTGGGCGCGGGCGCTGCGGCGCAGGGCGTCGAGCGCGGCCTCGGGGTCGTCCTTGGACAGCGCCTCTCCGGCGGAGCGCCACTCGTGCACGGTGAGGGCGAACCACAGCTCCATCACCTGTGCGGTGACCAGGAAGCCCATCTCGTCGGGGGCGTCGGTCAGCGGCTGCTGGAGCGAGGCGAGGAGGTCCGCGTGGACGTAGTCCTCGTAGGGGGTCACTCCCTGGAATTCCAGGAACGGTGCGTCGGTCATGAGGACTCCGTGGGAATCGGGGCTGTCGACCGGGACGGCCGGTCAGCGGTGTCAGAGGTCGAAGTCGAGGGCGATCTCGCCGGTGGCGTCCGGCTCCGGCCGGGCCCGGCAGGTGAGCACGCAGCCCTCGGCCACCTCGCGCTCGCCGAGCGCGTAGTGGCGGTCCATCCGGACGGCGCCGCGGACGACCCTGGCCCGGCAGGCGCCGCAGAGGCCGTCGCGGCAGGAGTACGGGGTCTCGGGCCGGGCGCGCAGCACCGCGTCCAGGACGACGCGGTCGCCGGGTGCCATGGTGACCGCGCTGGTGCGGCCGGCCAGCCGTACGGTGATCGGGCGGCCCGCGGTGCGGGCGTCGGGGGCGGCGGCCGGTGCCGGGGTGTCGTCGGCGGTGAAGAACTCGCAGTGGATCCGGCCCGGTTCGGCGCCCCAGCGGGCGAGCGCCGACCGGGCGGTCCGCACCAGCCCCCAGGGGCCGCAGAGGTAGAAGGAGCACGGGTCGCCGGGGGCGGCGCCGAGCAGGGTCAGCAGGCCGGGCAGCCGTTCCTCGTCGATCCGGCCGGAGAGCAGTTCGCTCTCCCGGCTCTCGCGGGAGAGCACATGGAGGGCGGTGAACCGCCGCAGGTGGGCGTCCTTGAGGTCGGCGAGTTCGTCGGCGAGCAGGGCGGCGCGGGCGGTCGGCACCGCGTGGACCAGGGAGACCCTGGCGTGCGGGTCGGTGCGCAGGGCGTGCGCGGCCATGGCGAACAGCGGGGTGATGCCGCTGCCGCCGCCGATCATCACATGGTGCTCGCCGGGGCGGTCGGCGAGGGCGAACCCGCCGGTGGGCGTGGAGAGTTCGAGGGTGTCGCCGGCGGCGAGCGCGGTCGTGGCGTGGTCCGCGAAGCCGCCGGGGCCGAGCCGGCGGACGACCAGGCGCAGCGTCCGCGGTTCGCCGGGCGGCGGGCAGAGCGAGTAGCTGCGGCGCAGTTCGCCCCGCGGCCCCCGGTGACGGACCACGACGTGCTGTCCCGGCCGGTGGGCGAAGGCCGGGGCGAGCGGGTCGGGCAGGTCGAGGCGGATCGCCACGGCGTCGTCGGTGAGCCGGTCCAGGCCCGCGACGCGCAGCCGGTGCCAGCCGGGCGTGCGGGGCGGGGCGGCCGCCGGTATCGCTGTCATGACGGGTCGTCACATCGCTTTCAGGTGGGCGAAGGTCTCCCGGCAGGCGGTGCAGACGAGCACGGCCTGGCAGCGGGTGGCGCCGAACGGGCTCTGCGGCCTGGTCGCGGCCGAGCCGCAGTTGGGGCAGGGCAGGCCGAGGCCGAGGCGCAGCGGCAGGGGCGCGGTGGCGGGGCCCGGGGGCACGATGCCGTGCTCGGCGAGCCGGCGGCGGCCCTCGGGGGTGATCGCGTCGGTGGTCCAGGCGGGGGTGAGCTCCTGGCGGACCCGGCCGTCCGGGTGGCCGCAGTCGGCCAGGGCCTCCCGGATGGCCTCCGTCATGGCGGGCAGCGCGGGGCAGCCGAGGTAGGTCGGGGTGATGACCACCTCGACCGCGCCGTCGGGGGCCAGGCCGACGGCGCGGATCACACCGAGGTCGGCGAGCGTGATCATCGGCAGTTCCGGGTCGGGGACGGTGGCGACGCGGGCCCGGACGCGGTCGAGGTCCGGGGCGGCCGGGGTGGCCGGCGCGGTCACCAGGTGCCGCCGGGGTACTGACGGTGGACCGACTGGAACTCGGCGAGCAGCGGGGCGAACGCCTCGGTGTGCAGGCCGGCCCGTCCGCCGGTGGCCCGCCAGCGGGGGGCGGGGACGGCCAGTCCCGCGGTGGCGAGCACGGCGGCCGTCTCGCGCTGCCAGGCGTCGCGCAGCCGGGCGGGGGCGACGGCGGTGCCGGCGGCGTCGAGCCGGCTGCTCGGCCCGTCCTCCTCGAACAGTTCGTCGGTGTAGGGCCAGAGCGCGTCCAGGGCGGTGGTCATCCGGCGGCGGCTCTCGGTGGTGCCGCGGCCCAGCCGGACGGTCCACTGCGCGGCGTGCATCCGGTGGTACTCGACCTCGGCGGCGGCGCGGGCGCCGAAGCCGGACAGGACGGGGTCGGCGCAGTCCGCGAGCGCGGTGTAGAGCAGTCCGGCGTAGTGGGAGAAGACCAGCTGGCGGACGACGGTCGCGGCGAAGTCCGGGTCGGGCAGTTCGACCAGCAGCACGTGGCGGAACTCGCGCTCGGTGCGGCGGTAGGCGAGGTCGTCGTCGCCGCGTCCGGTGCCGTCGCGCTGCCCGCTGTAGGAGAGCAGGGTGCGGGCGTGGCCGAGGAGGTCGAGCGCGATGTTGGAGAGCGCCAGGTCCTCCTCGATGGTCGGGGCGCGGGTGATCCAGCCGCAGAGCCGCTGGCAGAGCACCAGGGCGTCGTCGCCGAGCCGCAGCGCGTAGCCGGCCAGGTCCGGGTCGGGGTCCGGGTGGGGGGCGGGGCCCGGGGCGGCGGGGCGGGCCGGTGTGGTGTCAGTCGTCATGGGCGCCGTCCTCGGTGAGGGAGACGTAGTGCTCCGGGTAGCGGTACGGCTTGTCCGCGGCGTTGCTGAACAGCGGGTCCTTCTCGGCGGGCGAGGAGGCGCGGACGGCGTCGCTGCGCACCACCCAGATCGACACCGGGTCGCCCCTGCGGGCGTACAGGTCACGGGCGTTGGCGAGCGCCATGTCGGCGTCGGCGCCGTGGACCGAGCCCACGTGCTGGTGGGACAGGCCGCGGCGCGGCCTGATGAACACCTCCCAGGGCGTCTGCACCCGTCCGCTCCCCCGCGTCGTCGCCGTCATGACCGCCGCCCGGCCGGTTCGGCGGCCTCGGGCCGCGCCGCGTCCGGCAGGGTGCCGTCCTCGTCGAGGCGGGCGGCGTAGGCGTCCACCGCGGCGCGGACCCAGGCGCCGTTCTCGTGCGCCGCGACCCGGTGGGCCAGCCGGGCCCGGGCGCACTGCGAGTCGTCGCCGAGGGCGTCCCGGAACAGCTGCCAGTCGATCGGGCTGAAGTCGTAGTGCCCGCGCTCCTCGTTCCAGCGGATCGCCGGGTCGGGCAGGGTCACGCCCAGCCGCTCGGCCTGCGGGGCGGCGTTGTCGACGAACCGCTGGCGCAGCTCGTCGTTGGTGTGCCGTTTGATGCCCCAGGCCAGCGAGCGGCGGGAGACCCCGGCGCCGATGGCGGCGGTGCGCCTGTCCAGGCCGCCGGCCTCCGTGTCGGGCGGGCCGAACATCAGCGCGACGGCCGGCAGCCACCACCGGTCGACGGCGTCCTGCGCCATCGCCCGCTGCCCGGCCGTGCCCCGGCAGAGCGCCCACAGGACGTCGTAGCCCTGGCGGACGTGGAAGGCCTCCTCCTGGCAGACCCGGCGCATGGCCCGGCCGTAGGGGCCGTACGAGGTGTGGCAGAGCGGGGCCTGGTTGACCACCGCCGCGCCGTCCGTCAGCCAGGCGATGGCGCCGGTGTCGGCCCAGGTCAGGGCCGGGTGGTTGAAGGTGGCGGCGTACCGCTGGTGGCCGCGGTGCAGGGCGTCGAGCAGGTCTTCGCGGGAGGCGCCCAGGGTCTCCGCCGCCGCGTACAGGTAGAGCCCGTGCCCGGCCTCGTCCTGCACCTTGGCCAGCAGCGAGGCCTTGCGGTGCAGCGAGGGCGCGCGGGTGATCCAGGAGCCCTCCGGCTGCATGCCGATGATCTCGGAGTGGGCGTGCTGCGCGATCTGGCGCAGCAGCATCATCCGGTAGCCGGGCGGCATCCAGTCGCGCGGTTCGATCCGCTCGTCGGCGGCGAGCAGCGCCTCGAAGTGCTCCTCCAGCCGCTGTCCTGCGGTGCCGTCGCCGTCGTCCGGCGCCGGCCCGGCCGGTGCCCGGCCGGCCTCCTCCACGGGCCCTGAACGCACCCGGATCACCCCTCGCTCCTCCTCGTCGCACGCACGCTCCGGCCGACGGCCCGGCGCGTGCCTTCACGGGTAGAGGAGGAGCGGGGCGGGGTGCTCCATCCCCCGGCCGTACAACCGCGCCAGTGATGCTGATCACAGACATGACAGGGATTGGTCAGGCCGCGACCGCTCCTCTGTAAGGGCGGGTCAGACACGCCCGGGGGCGGCAAGGCCCCGCACGGGACCGCTACGAGAGGCAGGGCATGAGCACTGTACGAAAGATGCTGGTCGACCTGACCGGCCTGCCGGAGTTCGCCGACGCGATCGAGGACACCGCCGATCTCACCGCCAGCGGCATCGACTCGGGCGACATGGTGCGCCTGGTCCTGCTGATCGAACAGCACACCGGGGCGGAGGTGACCGCCGGGGACCTGGAGGGGCTCTCGACGATCGCCGACTACGAGCGGTTCCTGGCCGGGCACGGCGGTCCCGCCTGATGTGGCTGACCCAGCTCTTGGAGCGCAACCGCCAGTGCTACCCGGACCGCCGGGCCCTCGTGGACGAGCGGCGCTCGGTGACCTGGAGCGAGCTGCACGACCGGACGCTGCGCCTCGCCCACGGGTTCGCCAGGCTGGGCCTGCGGGCCGGTGACCGGGTCGCGGTCCTGTCGCTGGACCGGATCGAGGTGCTGGAGACGTACTTCGCGCTGGCCCGGATCGGCGTCCTGTTCGTGCCGCTCAACCACAGTCTGACGACCGCGGAGATCGGCGGGATCGTCGAGCGCACCGGGCCGGCGGCGATCGTCGGCGAAGGGAAACTGCTCGGCCGGCACCCGGATCTGCCGGTGCGGCTGCGGATCGCCCTGGACGGCGCGGAGTACGCCGCGCTGGCCGACGGCGACGGCGGGGCCGGTGCCCCCGGGCTGCCGGCCGTGCCGGACGACGCGCTCGCCGCGATCCTGCACACCTCGGCCACCACCGGCCAGGCCAAGGGCGTCACGGTGGACCACGCGTCGTTCCGCGCGATCGCGCTCGGCTGGCTGGCGCTCGCCCGGCCCGAGGACGACATGGTGCTGGTCAACTGCTGCCCGCTGTACCACGGGAGCGTGGTCGTCTCGCTGACGTACCTGGCCGCCGGGGCCACCGTGGTGCTGATGCCGGGCTTCAAGCCGCAGACCGCGCTCGCCGCCATCGAGGAGAACCGCGCCACGCACGTCTGGCTGGTGCCGCAGATGCTGCGCTTCATCCTGCGGGCCGGGGCGCGACAGGGCACGGACCTCTCCTCGCTGCGGGAGATCCTGTACGGCGCGGCGCCGATGCCGGTCGACGTGTACGGCGAGGCGCTGGAGGAACTGGGCTGCGGCTTCCGCCAGGTGTACGGGATGACCGAGGTCGGGGGTCCGTTCGTCACCCTCGGCCCCGAGGAGCACCCCCCGCTGGACCGGATCCCCGACATCATCCCGAGCGGCCGGGTGATCCCCGGGATGTCGGCGCGGGTGCTGGACGCCCGGGGCGGCGAGGCCGGGCCGGGCGAGATCGGCGAGATCGGCGTCCGGGGGCCGGGCGTGATGCGCGGGTACTGGGGCAACGACGAGGCCACCGCCGAGATCACCGTCGACGGCTGGACCCTCACCGGCGACCTCGGGTTCATCGACCGGGACGGCCGGATCCACCTGGTCGACCGGAGCAAGGACCTGATCATCCGGGCCGGGCAGAACGTCTACCCGACGGAGATCGAGCGGGCGCTGCGCTCCCACCCCGGGGTGGCCGACGTCGCGGTGGTCGGGGTGCCGGACGAGGACTACGGCGAGGTGCCGCTGGCCTATGTGGTGGCCGACGGCGAGGTCGGCGCGGCCGAGCTGCTGCGGCACGCGGCCGGGCTGCTGGCCCCCTACAAGCGGCCCCGGCGGGTCGAGTTCATCGAGCAGGTGCCGAGGAACCCGGCCGGGAAGATCGTCAAGAAGCTGCTGCGGACGGCCGGTTGACGGGCCCGTGGTGCACGGTGAGGGGCCCCGTCGACCTTGGGTTCTAACGGTCCTCGCAACACCCGCGATCTGTGGGAGTTGCGAGGGCCGTGGCTGTTGGACGCGATGATCTTTCGGGTTTGAGGGAGCG
>NZ_JBFBIL010000023.1:0-107569 GCF_040685575.1 Kitasatospora sp. NPDC088351
GCCCCCCGGGGGGGCGGGGTCCGCCCCCCCCGCGCCCCCCCCCCCGCCCGATCCACTCCTGCCGGCAGCCGGCGCACCGGGCGCCGGCCACCGAGCCCGGATGCTACCGGTGCTGGGCCCTGCGCCTGCGGACCAGCACGAGCAGCGCCCCGCCGAGAGCCGTCAACATCGCGGCGGCCAGGGCCATCGGCATGAGCTGGCCCGTGCCGGTGCTCGCCAGGGGCGAGCCGGGCACGGCGCCCGGTGCGGCAGGCACGTTCGGCGGGTTCGGCGCGGCCGGTGCGCTGGGCGTGTCCGGCGTCGGCGGCGCCGGTGTGGGTGTCGGCGTTGCCGACGGGGTGGGTGTGGGGGTGGCCAGCAGCCGGTTGACCGCGGTCGTGGAGAGTCCGGCGTCGAGGTTCCCGGCGTTCAGCACCAGCGGGCCGAGGACCGGTTCGTCCGGAGCGGCGTAGCCCTCGGGCGGGCTGACCTCCTGCCAGTAGTACGTTCCCGGTACGACCATGAACTGGCAGATGCCGTCGGCCCCGGTCGTGCAGGGCTCACCGACCGGCGTGTCGGGCTTCGTCCCGGTGGTCTGCAAGCCGTCGGTGCCGTTCGTCTCCTTCCACAGCGCGAATTTCGCTCCGGACAGCGGTTTGCCGTCCTGGTCGTTCTTGACCAGGCGCAGCGCACCTTCCTGCTGACGGAACCCGAAGTCGAAGGTGTGGTCGTTCTCGCCCGGTCCGCCGGTGGTCAGCGCCCGTTCCGGGAACTTCCCGCCGGCCGGGACGATGCCCTTGGAGTCGACGAAGTGGTTGTCGCCGACGTCCGCGTCGGTGGGCACCCACTGGTACAGCGGGCCGTCCTTGGCGTAGTCGGCCGGGTTGTCGAGCCGGATGGTGTACTTCGTCTTCGGCTTCAGACCGCCGGGCACGTTCGAGTCGTCGAAGTAGTACTCACCGCGCGGTGTTGTCTTCGTCGTGCCGACGAGTTTCCCCGACTCGTCGTAGAGGTTGACGGTGGCACCGGGGACCGGGCGCTGGCCCGGGCTCTGGACGCCCTTGCGCTCGGGGTCGTACCAGACCCGGTTGCCGATCTGCAACGGTGCCTGGTCGCAGAGCACCTCCAGGTCGCCCATCGAGGCGCCCTTCCCGAAGGCGGCGTTGCCCGGGTTCAGGCGCAGGCCGGAACCGCGCTCCCGCGTTCCGTCGCGCTTGGTGAACATCGTGCCGGCGCCGTACGCCGTGTCATTGGGGTCCACACCGGAGGTCGCGATGTAGTCCTCCACCTTCGACAGCGCCAGGCCGGCGTAGGCCGAGTTCGCGTGGATACCCCCCATGCTGGACACGTTGAAGAACCTGGTGCCGCGCGGCGTCAGCCCGCAGCCGGTGTTCGTGTCCATCACGTACACGCCGCCGGCCAGGCACGCCTTGTTCAGGTCGCCGCCGGCCACGATCACCCGGTAGGTCGAGGTGTCCCCGGGCCGCGCATACGCCGTCGACTGGTCGGCGAACCGGTCGCGGAACGCCAGCAGCATGGAGCCGTCGGTCTCGAAGGCGATATCGGCCAGCTCCGGCTCGGGGTTGGACATGGACCCGCCGCACGCCTGGCCGTTCTGCTGGGTGGGGTACGTGTCCGTCCAGGGGAACCAGCCCGACCCGGAACAGGGACCGGCCCCACCGAGCGTGGACAGGCGCGGGTAGTCCAGGGGCTGCTCCAGCACCGCCTTGCCGAAGGTCCCCGTCGCCGGGTCGAAGGGCAGGACCACCGCGCGCAGATCCGAGACCTTCCCGGTCGACTCGCCCGAACAGACACCGCCGACGTAGCCGACGCCGTCCTGCAGGCCCAGGCCGAACGGACGCCAGTCACCCGGCGCGGGACAGCCCGGGTCCGGGATGGCGTGGACGGACTCGGGAGCCGCCGCGGTCGGCAGGGTGGCGTTGTAGTGGTACAGCTTGCGGTTGTTGAGGTTGACGACGAAGAGGTCGCGGCCGTCCTCGGAGATCTCCAGGTCGCCCAGGCTCTCCTTGCCCGTCGCGGAGAGGAAGGCGTCGTCGGCGGTGCCGGCGCCGTGCGCCGACGCTCCGGAGTCCGGGACGGTGGTGAACAGCGACGTGGTCTTGTTCGTCATGTCGGTGACGTAGATCGCGCCGGCGCCGCCGGGGCCGTACGTCGTGTCCCGCTTGGCCAGCGCCGAGCTGAACAGCCGCTTCCCGGGCTTGCTCCACCCGATTCCGTAGAGGGTGCCGGTCTCGGCGTTCGTGGCCAGGTCGGTCGTGTCCGTGTTGAGTCCGCGCGCGTTGTACGGGAACGTCACCAGCGTTCGCTGGGACTGCGGTTCATTGCTCGCGGGCTGGCACGCCGTGACCAGCGGCGCGTTCTTCTGGCAGTAGTCGCCGGGGCTCCACAGCCCCGTGGTGTACGCCACGTGCTTGCCGCCGCCGAGGTCGACGAACTCCTCGTTGCTGCTCAGCTGGTTCGGCGCGCCGTCCAGGCCCTGCCGCGACGCGAACGCCGGGAACAGCACGCCCGGCTTCGGGTTCACGACCTGGACCCGGTACTTGCCGCTGGCCGTCCGGGCCGTACCGGGTGCCAGGGTGAGCGTGCCGTCGGCGGCCGTCACCCCGGTGATCCCGACGCCGTCGTCGTTGGTGAGTGTCACCGTGACGCCGCCGATGCCCGGTTCCAGGGCCGGGCTCCACACGCCGGTCGCGTCCACGGCCCGCACCACCCGGACCGTCACCGATCCGTCGTCCGCCTGCGGATACGCCGCCGGTGCGACCGCCAGTGAGCAACTGGCGATTCCCACGGCGAGGGCCGCGGAGCGGGCTATGGTGCGGCGGCCGGGCAGACCCGACCACCGCCGGCCCGGTCCGTGCGCGGCGCCGTTCGTCTGTTCACTTCTAGGTGTCATTCCTGCTCTCATCGTGGAGAAGGGGCTGGTGCCCCGACCTCGTGAAGGAGTCCATAGAGCGGCGGTGATCCGCCTTCTTAACGGAAGTTTAAAGAGGGTGTAAGCAAGCATGTGACAGAATGGCAATTTTGACGTCAGGTCAATTCGCTTCGGTGCCCGGCCCCGGCCTTCCGCGAGCGAGCCGCCCGGGCCGGGGATCCCGTGGTCAGGTCGACAGGCGGATGAAGTGCTCGGTCGCGAGGATTCGGTGCCTGACGTCGTCGGGCAGGCGGGACAGGACGCCGGGAAGAGGACGCTCGCCGTCGACCTGGCTCCGGTGTGCCGTGATCGCGGCCCACTTCTGCCCCATCCAGGGGCGGACGTCGCGTGTCACGTCGGCCAGGGCGTCCGGGACGCTGAGCACGGACTTGCCGACCCGCGTCAGCAGGGGGCCGAGGTCCGCGACCGCCGAGTGGGGATGGGTGGCCATGTGCACGGAGCCGGGCCGCCAGGGCGCCCCGGCACCCGGGTAGAGGTGTTCGAGCCCTGCGGCGGCCGCGGCCAGCAGGGTGGCGCGGTGGGTCTGCCGGTGGTCCGGATGGCCTGTCAGCTGCCCGTAGGCGTCGTGGGTGAGCACGATCTCGGGCCTCACCTCGCGGATGTGGCGCACGATGTCCTCCACCACGCGATCGAGAGGTGCCTCGCACAGCCGCGGCCGCCCGGGGGCGGAGTCCGGGGCACGGTGGTCGGCGTAGCCGAGCATCCGCGGCTCGCCCGCGCCCAGGATCCGGAGGGCCTCGGCGAGTTCGGCGGCGCGGTGGGTGCCCGGCGCCCAGGTGACGGTGACGACCGCTGTCCGTGCTCCGGAAGCGGCGTGCTGGGCGAGCACCCCGCCGACGAGGAGCGACTCGTCGTCCGGGTGCCCGACCACGGCGAGCAGCGAGGGCAGTGGCGGCATGCGAATCTCCATCATCGGTGCGCCGGGAACGGTCGGCGGAGCGGCAAGGGGGGCTTCACCGGCTGCTGCTGCCCTGGTCGTGGTGGGATGGTTCACGCGGTTGGTCCGGTGCGGTGTCGGTGCTGTGGTGGTGCCGGTCGGATGTGGGGTCCGCGCCTCGATGAGCACTGGGCCCTGTGGGGACGCGCGATTCCACGCCCGATGGGCACTCGTTCTGTCGGTGTTGCGTGAGCAATCGGCGCGCTCCAAGCGTCGGCGTGGTAACCGTGTGTAGGGACAGCGCTGGGGGCGCATCGTCATCATGTGAACGCACGCCCGGCGATTCATCCAAGTCGCTTTCAGGCGTTCCTGGACGACGTTCCGTCAGTCCTGGCCGGTCGAGTCCTGGTCGAACGCTTCCCAGGGGGTTCACTCGAAAGAGTGAACCCCCTGGGGTTCGCGGTCGGCGCCGGATGCTGAGGGGTGCCCGGGGTCAGATCCAGGTGTAGTTCTGGTCCGTGATCGGCTCCAGTTCGAACCTGTGCACCGGGGCGGTGGGGCTGTCGAGTTCGGCGATCTGCTTGCCGATCGGCGGGAAGAGCGGCAGGCCGTCCACCTTGCGGTAGTCGTGCCACTCGATGGTGCCGACCTCGTGGCTGCCGTCGGGGAGTTCGTCGAACTCCTGGGTGGCGAGCTGGGCACGGACCTCGGGGGTGACGTGGATCCGGTAGATCAGGTGGAACTTGCGGGGCGGCGGGGCAGGTACACGGCCACGTCGAACGTGGCGAACACCCTGCTGGCCCACAGCGCGAGCGTGGCCGTGAGGTAGGGGCCGCCCGCCAGGCCGAAGGCGATGGTTCGGTCCGCGTAGCCGTCCTGGATGATCACGGCGTCGGCAGGCCGGGGCGGGTCGACGCGGACCAGGAGCCCGTCGAGCGCGTACCCTCCGACCAGGAACGCAGCCGTGATGGCACTGCTCTCGGCCTGCCGGACCAAGGGGAGCCGCTTGAGCAGCGGCTCGACGGGGTGGTGCTCGGCGAGCATCCCGCGATGCCGCACCGCGGTGACTTCCCGGGCTTCGAGGGTCTTGATCAGAGTGGTGACCAGGGTGGTCTTGCCCGACATGTCCAGTCCGTCGACGAGGATGCGCACGGCGTGCCTCCTGAACCTCGATGGGGTAGGGCTCGGGCCGCCGCACGGGCCGGTCGAGCCCGTGCGCGTGGGCGGTTCGGGGAGGGGAATGAACGTCCTCGCCGACCGCGAGCGGCTGACTCTCAGTCAACGGCCGTGCACGCAGCAGCAGAAGCTGCCAGGGTGTAGGCCAGTCGTCGGCCAGTTGTCGGCCACTGTCGGCCGGGGAGAGGGGTGCCGTGTCAGCGGATACCGCACCGATCGGGACGCTGATCAGAGATGCCAGGAAGAAGAAGGGCTGGTCGCAGCCCCGGCTCGGCCGGGAACTCGGTAAGGCCGAGGGCAAGGGGGCCGCTGGTCCGGGGCGTGATCAGGTGTCGCGGTGGGAACTCGGTGGACGTGTCCCGAAGTACTGGCTGCCGTACCTGATCGAGGTTCTGGACCTGCGGCCACCAGATCCGGGCGGCAGTTCGCCAACCGGTCCGGAAGATCCGGTGTCGGGCGATACCGTGGATTCCGTCATCGAGCTGAGCCGGAGGGACGTGGTGGATCGCCGGGGATTCGTGGCCGCCTCCAGTGCGTACGCGCTAGCGGCCCTGGGGCTGCCCGATCCGGAGAGCCTTCTCCGCCGTGTCCGCCTGAAGGCCGGAGGGAAAGTCCAGGTCGGCCGGGGCGAAGTCGCGGCCGTCCGCCAGATGACCAAGTCCCTCGGCGACGCGGCGGCCGAACTCGGCGGCGGACACGCCCGCCACCTCGCCGTCCGCTACCTCCACGAGGACGTCTCCAAGTGGCTGGACGGCACGTGGACCGAAGCCGTCGGCCGCGAATTGTTCGCCGTGACCGCCCAACTCGTCCACCTGGCCGGCTGGATGGCCCAGGACGAGGGCAACCAGGACGCCGCCCAGCAGTACTACGCGCACTCCTTCCGGCTGGCCTCCGAGGCCGGCGACGCCGAACTCGCCGCCACCGCCCTGCGTGGCCTGGCAGTCCAGGCCATCGACCTCGGCTTCCGCGCGACCGCCGTGCGGATGGCCGAGGACTGCGTCAACCAGGCCAAGAACCTGGACGACCCCCGCGCGGTGGCGTACTACCAGGCCACCTTGGCCAACGCCGCAGCCCTGGACGGCGACCGGCCGACCGCCACCCGATCCCTCACCACCTCGCAGACGTCCATCGAACGCGCCACCGGCGCCCCCGGCGACTCGTGGGCCTCGCACTACAGCATCGGCCGGTGGGCCCACGAGGCCGGCATGATCCTGGCTCAGCTCGGTGACTTCACGAGCGCACAGGACCACCTGCACCACGCGCTCGACATCCACGGCCTCGACCGTCGGCGCACCCGCGCCATCGTCCTGGCCGACCTCGGCACCGTCCGGCTCCGCCAGGACGACGTGGACGGCGCCCTCGCCTCCTGGAACGACTTCCTCGACTGCGCGGACGGCATCCGCTCCATCAAGGTGCGGGACGCCATCCACGACATGCGAGCCCGCCTGTACCGGCTGCGTGACGTCCCCGGCGTCGAGGAACTGGACGAACGAGCGTCAGCCCTCGAATAGAGAAGACACACGGCAGAGGACCTGACCGAGCGGTACGGGCCACTCGCAGGCAGCGGAAGTGCAGACGAAGGGGGTCACTGACTTCCTTGCCCTACAGATATCCAGCCGTTGCGACAACCGATGGTAGGCCGAGGTTCACACCGCTGGGTAGGGCCGCCAAGGGCAGTGTGCTCGTGGTGCTGAACGGGTCGGTCTTCGAAGAACGTGGCCGCGTCTCCTGGCGGGGCGGTGAAGTACGGCACCGTCTCGACCTCGGATCCGCACTCCTCGCAGACCCGGGTCCCGACTGTCTGGTCAGCGCACCCACCCGTCAGGGCCGGGACGCAGCGTCATGTAGCCGTCCACGGGCCCGAAGCCGAGGTCGCGGTAGAGCGGGGCGCCGGCCTCGGTGGCGCGCAGCTCGATCGAGCCGCAGCCGGCGTCCTGGAGCGCCTCGACCAGGGCGGTGGTGACGGCGCGGGCGTGGCCGCGCCGCCGGTGCGCGGGGTCCGTGGCCACCGTGTGGATCCGGCCCCAGCGGCCGGTGGGAAAGGCCGGGCCGAGGTAGCCGCGGTAGATGATGCCGATGGCGCACGCCGCGAGCCCGCCGTCGGTGGGGACGACGTAGGCGAGCAGGTTCGGGTCGCTGCCGAGGCGGGCGCGCATGTCGTCACGGAAGGTCGAGCGCCACTCGTCGGTGGGCTGGGCGCCGTCCAGGACGGCGACGCGCAGGCGCAGCAGTTCGTCGGCGTCCTCGGGCCGGGCCGGACGGGCGGTGGTGGCGGTCATCGACTGGTCTCCTTCGCACGGGGGTCGGGGTCGGTGGTGAGGAGGAGGCGGATCCGGCGGGCAGGACGGCGGCGCTCAGGAGCACGCCGGCTCCGCTTCCCCCTGCGGCCACGCGTCGCGGTCGCGGCGGTGGTCGAACTCCTCGGCCTCGGCGGCCAGGACGTCGAAGTGGGGGAGCGGGGCCCAGAGGCTTCGTTCGCCGATGACGTAGAGGCGGCGCTTGGCGCGGCTGGCGGCGACGTTGAGCAGGTGCGGGGTGCCGGCGGCCCACGCGCGGGCGCCGGGCCGGCCTCCGCCGAGTACGAGGATGACCACGTCGGCCTCCTTGCCCTGGGCCTTGTGGACGGTGGCGCAGCGTTCGTCGAGGAGATCAGGGGACCAGCCGGTGCGCTCGCGGCAGATCTTCCTGCACTCGTCGACGAGGGCGCGGAACGGGGCGATGATGCGCAGGCGTTCGAGGTCGACGCCGTGCTGGTGGAGGCGGTCGAGGACGAAGGTGAAGGCGCGGCGGTCGCGTTCGCCCCAGGGAGCGTCGGGTGGGCGGTTGGGGTCGTCGGTGTTGAGCCAGCGGCTGGGCAGCAGGCCGTCGCGGGCGGTGTCGGGGAAGGGCCTGGGGTGGGTGCCGTAGACCATGAGGCCGCCGTACGCGACCTCGTTGCTGACGGTGAACATCGGTTCTTCGCAGCGGCGGTGGACACGCAGGGGCGAGCCGACCCAGACGTACTCGTCGTCACCGCCGGGGGAGGGCAGGTAGGTGCCGTAGCGGTTGACACGGTCGGCGACGGCTTGCGCGGAGGTGGCGGAGGGCAGCCACTCCTCGTCCACTCCGTAGGCGCGCAGCAGGCGGCGCTGGAGGCTGGTGGGCATGGTGACGACGGGTTCGAGCTGGAGAGGGTCGCCGACCAGGACGGCGCGGCGGGCCCGCCACAGGGCGCCGACGGCGGCCTGCGGGGTGGCCTGGCCGGCCTCGTCGACGAGGACCCAGCCGACCGAGCCCTGTCCGAGGCGGGCGAACATGCTGCCGATGGAGGAGAAGGTGGTGGAGACCACCGGCACGAGGAGGAAGAGGGTCTGCCAGGCGTGCTGGACCTCCTCGTCGGGGACGGGGCCGTTGGTGCCGGCCATCAGCTCCATCAGGACCTGGAGGTTGCCGCGGACCTTCTTGGCGGTGCCCGCGACGAGGGCGCGGTGCAGGTCGAGGGCGCGCAGGAACAGGTCGCTGCGGGCGGTGGACCAGGCCTCGTCGGACCAGGGTGAGCCGAGTTCCTGGTCGCGCTCGTCGAGGTGGAGCCAGCCGAGCGGCAGGGCGGGCAGCGTGCTGGCGGCCTCCCGCAACTGGTGGTGGAGGGCGTCGAGTTCGGCGACGGCGGAGTCGAGGTCGCGTCGGGCGGTGGCCGTCGCGTGCCGGGCGCGCCGGAGTGCGTCGTCGGCCGCGTCCTCCTCGGCGCGGGCCGCGTCCTCGCGGGCCTGGGCGGCGGCGACGGCGGAGGCGGCCTCGGCCACCGCGCCGCCGCTGCGGGCGTGGAGGTCGGCGGCCAGGGCCTCGGTGCGTACGGCGGCGGCGACCTGCGCCATGGCGCTGTCCAGGTCGGTGCGCTGCTGGACGAGCAGGTGCAGGATCTCGGCCTGGGTGCGGTCGCGGTGCTGTTCGGCGGCCTGCCGGTCGGCGGAGGTCTGCAGCAGGCGGCGCAGTCCGCCGCGCACGCCCCGTTCGGTGGTCGGGGGCGCCTCGTGACGGGCGGTCAGCGCGTCCACGTACTGCCGGTGGTGTGCGGCCAGTTCGCGGGCGGCCGACAGGTCCGCGCGGGCGGTGGCCAGCTGCCGGCGGGCCTGGGGAACGCCTTCGCCGGCCAGCCGGTGTGCCGTCTCGGCTGCCCGGGTGGCGGCCTGGGCGGTGGCGGTCGCCGCGGTGGCGGTGTCGAGGCGGGCCGCGGCGGCGACCGCCCGCTCGTCGGCGCGGTGGATGTCGGCTCGCAGTGTCTCGATCCGCTGTCCGGCCCGCGGTGACTCGACGCCCTCCAACCTGGCGGCCAGTCGGCGGCGTTGCTCGCGCAGGCGCTCGACCTCGGCCTGCGCGGCGCGGAAGTCGGCGACGGCCTGCGTCCAGGACGGCACCGGCCGGGCCGGACCGGCCGGTGGGGCGGTGCTCGGGCCGGCGGAGCCCTCGGCCCGGCCGCGGGCCGGGGCCGGGGTGCGGGGCGGGATCCAGTCACTCAGGAGGGCCTGCATGCCGCGCAGCGCGGGGAGCCCCGCGGCGGTGCGGGCGTCGGCCTCCTTCTCGGGCAGCCGCCCCCACCAGAAGCGCTCCCCGAACTCCCTGCGGTTGGCCTTGTTGCCGAGTACGGCCGCGACGAGCCCCCACGCGGGCGCGCCCCCGAGGAGCGCGGAGGCGAGGTCGGCAAAGTGGTCCGGGTCGTCGTGCCAGTGTTCGTCGAGCGCGTCGAGGCCGGGGAGTTCGGCGGTGATGTTCTCCACCGCGCCGTTGTTGGACGAGGTGACCACGATCTCGAAGCCGGTCAGCCGCGGGTCGAGCCCGGAGACGAAGCGCGCGTGAGCGCCCTGGCGGTCCTTGCCCTGCCACGGGCGGCCGGTGAACGCCTGTGCGGGCCGGTCGAAGTCGGCCATCGCCGCGGCCCGTTCGACCACGAGTGCGGCGACCAGATCGCGCAGCATCGTCGTCTTGCCCGTTCCCGGCGGGCCGTTGACCGAGAACAGCCCGCCGTCGGTGCCCGCCCGGTCGGCCAGCATGCGGTCGACCGCGAACTGCTGGCTCAGCGCGAGGGGGAACCGCGCCGGTGCCGGCCACCGGCCGGCCGGCACCAGGTCCGGAGCGACACCGGCCAGGACGACCTCGCGGTCCTGCCGGACATCCGTCCTCGCGCCGGTGTCGATGGCGCCGTGCTCGGTCAGGTAGGCGTCCAGGGCCGGGCCGAGGCCCTCGCCGGCGGCCGCGCGCACCCGGGCGAGGTCCGGCGGAAGCAGGCTGTTGAGGAACGGCTGGGCGGCGGTGACCTTGGTCCTCGGATCGCGCGGGCGGTGAACCAGCAGGCTGCGCACCCGGACGACCCTCGGCCGCAGGTGCTCCTGGACACCGCACAGGTCGGCGATCTGCGCGGTCAGGGCCACCAGGTCGGCGAACGCGACCGGGCGCGGACCGGCATCGGCCTCGCGGCCGGGCACCGCAGCCACGTCCGCCGGGTCGGTGGGCGATGCCTCGGAGGCGGCGTCCGGGCCGCTGTCGGCTTCGGCCGCGCGGCCCTCCTCCACGGTGCCGCGAGCGGAGTGGCGGGCCGCAGCCCAGTCGGCGGCGCGACGTACCAGGGGCTCCGTCGCGCCCTGCAACGCGACGCCGGCGATCTCGCCGAACAGCGCGCCGACCGCGGCCACCGCGGCGCCGCCCAGAATTTCGGCGAGCAGCTGCTGCCAGCCGCGAGCACCGGCCACGGGTTCCGGTGCCGCCGTCCCATCGGGCCGCCGGACCGCTTCCCGGACCGTGGATCCGGGCGATCGGGGGGAAGTGGCGTACGGGACCGCGGCAGCGGTCAGCTCGCCGACCGCCACGGCGAACGCCTCGCTCAGTTCCTCGAAGCCGTCCAGCCACCCGGGAACGGAC
Source organism: Kitasatospora sp. NPDC088351 (assembly GCF_040685575.1). Taxonomy (NCBI): domain Bacteria; kingdom Bacillati; phylum Actinomycetota; class Actinomycetes; order Kitasatosporales; family Streptomycetaceae; genus Kitasatospora; species Kitasatospora sp. NPDC088351. The sequence continues at coordinate 10,878 of NZ_JBFBIL010000023.1, forward strand.
GGGCCCGGGTCGAACAGCCGCCCCGCCGCCCAGCCGCACGCGGAGACCACGGACGTGTCCTCGATCGGGCGCCCCTGGTCGTCCAGGACGAGCGCGAACATCGCGCTCTGACCGGACAGCACCAGCTCCTCCTGCGGCACCCCCGGATCCGGGTCGGTGCCCTCGGGCAGCACCGCGATCATCGCCTGGCGCAACAGCTCCAGGTCGAAGACCCCGCCGTACACCTCGTGGCGCCACACCTTCCCGTACGGCGCCCGGTCCGCGGCCGTCACCGGATGGTCCGGCGCCCACGGCAGCGGCGGCAGCGCCTGGCCCGCCGTCGGCGTCAGATCCACGACGTGCTTGTCCGCGGTGCCGGCCCGGCCCGCGCGGCGCCGGCTCGCCGCCGGGATGGTCGGCGGGCTGAACAGCTCGACGGCCCGCCAGCATTCCAGCAGAGCCTCCTGGCGCCGGCCCTCCCCATGTGCGGTCCGCACCCACTGCCCCCGTGTCGAACGCGCGGCGCACGGCCGCTTTCTGTGCTGATCAGCTGTCCGCAGAATCTACCCGACCAGGGACGGGTGAGCGGAGTGGGTTGCACGGGTGCCTGGCGGGGCGCGGTGCGCACACGGCAGGGCCGGGACTGCGCCCGATCGGTGGATCAGCCCTCGCCCGCTGTCGGGTGGCGAGCCCGCGGCGGGGCGGCGAGCATCGAGACCATGGCCGACCGCGACATCCCCTTGAGTCACGACGCGTTCTACCTGGACGCCACGGCCCGTATGTTCGGGTGGAACGTCACGCGGGAGGCGGACGAGAGTCTGATGATGTCGCTGTTCGAGCGGACGGTGCGGGTGGTCTTCTGGCACGACGGCGGGTTCCGGTACGCGTGGGCCACAGGCCCGGGCAGCGAGGCCATGGAACTGGCACTGCCGGAGGTGCTCGACGTGCTGGAGGAGTACGGCAGCGCGACGCCGCCGGCGCCGTAATGGAGGAGGAGGCCTGATCGGCAGCGTGTGTCACCGGGCGTTGCCCCGGATCCTCCGGCGGGCCGCGCCGCACTGGCGCGGGTAGCGTCTTGTCCTGGGGAGCCCGGCAGCGCGAGGAGACTCATGTCCGATGCCATCGTGATCGGCGCGGGCCCCAACGGGCTGGTGGCCGCCAACGTCCTGGCGGACGCCGGCTGGCAGGTCGATGTCCTGGAAGGCCAGGCGGAGCCCGGCGGGGCGGTCCGTAGCGACCGGGGCGTCCACCCCGGCTATGTCCACGACGTGTTCAGCTCCTTCTATCCGCTCGCCATGGCCTCGCCCGCCATCGGAGGACTGGACCTGGAGAAGCACGGTCTGCGCTGGAGCCACGCACCCACCGTCCTGGCCCACCCCCTGCCCGACGGGCGCTGCGCCACGCTGCACCGGGGCGCCGCCGCGACCTGCGCAGGCCTGGAGAGCACGTTCGGCGGGGCGGACGCCGGGGCGTGGCAGCGGCTCTCGCAGCTGTGGGACGAGCTGGACCCCCACCTCCTGCGGACGCTCTTCACTCCTTTTCCGCCGGTCAAGGCCGGTGCGGCGACGGCGGCCCGGATACGGGCGGCGGGCGGTCTGCGGGCGTTGCGCTTCCTGACCCTGCCGGTGCGCCGCCTGGCGCAGGAGGAGTTCACCCAACCGGGTGCCGGTCTGCTGCTCGCCGGGTGCGCGCTGCACGCCGACATGCTGCCCGAGGGCGTCGGCAGCGCGGCCTTCGGCTGGCTGATGGCGATGCTCGGACAGCAGGTCGGCTGGCCCGTCCCGGTGGGCGGCGCCTCCGCCCTGACGGGCGCGCTGGTGCGCCGCCTGGAGTCCCTGGGCGGCAGGGTGCACTGCGGGGCCCCGGTCGTGGAGGTGATCGTGCGCGGCGGCCGCGCGCTGGGAGTGCGTACCGTCGACGGCCGGGCGTACCGGGCCCATCGCGCGGTCCTCGCGGACGTGCCCGCCCCCGCCCTCTACGGTTCACTCGTGGGGTGGGAGCACCTGCCGCCCCGGACGGCGGAGGACCTGCGCCGCTTCCAGTGGGATTTCTCCACCCTCAAGGTCGACTGGGCTCTGGACGGCGCGATCCCCTGGGCCGCACCAGCGGCGGCGGACGCGGGAACCGTGCACCTGGGCGCCGACCTGGACGAGCTCAGCGACTACGCCCTGCAGCTGACCACCGGGCGGCTCCCGCGCCGCCCGTTCGCCCTCCTGGGGCAGATGACCACCGCTGACCCCGCCCGCTCCCCGGCCGGAACCGAATCGGCCTGGGCCTACACCCACGTCCCGCAGAAGATCAAGGACGATCTGGGCCCCGACGCCATCACCGGACGCTGGGACACCCGCGAGGCACACGCCATGGCGGAGCGCGTCGAGGACCAGGTGGAACGCTTCGCGCCGGGCTTCAAGGACAGGATCGTCGCCCGGCGCATCCTCACCCCGCCGATCCTGCAGTCCCTCAATCCCAGCCTGGTCGGCGGTGCCATCAACGGCGGCACCACCGCCCTGCACCAGCAACTCGTCTTCCGCCCCGTGCCGGGCACCGGCCGGCCCGAGACACCCGTCACCGGGCTCTACCTGGCTTCCTCCTCCGCGCACCCGGGCGGCGGCGTCCACGGCGCTTGCGGAGCCAACGCCGCCCGCGCGGCCCTGCGCTCGCACCGGCTTCTGGCCGGCCGCATCCTCTCACCCGGCCTGGCCGCCACCCAACGGCTGCTGTCGGGCCCACGCGAGAAACACATCTGACGATCACCGCACCGGCCCCGCCGGGCAGCAGACCGCGTGGCGGGGAACACGGAGGAGGAACCGCATGGCACGGCGCCAGCAATTCATCGAGTGCCCACCGCAGCAGGTGTGGGCCGTCCTGGCGGACGGCCACAGCTACGCCCAGTGGGTCGTCGGCACCCAGCACATCGGCCACGTCGACCCGCGCTGGCCCGCTGTCGGTGCCGTCCTGCGCTACCAGGCCGGCCTCGGACCGTTCAACATCCACGACATGACCGTGGTGAGGATCTGCGAGCCCGGCACCCGCCTGGAACTCGAGGCGAAGGCCGACCCGTTCGGCGCCGCCCGCATCGCCCTCACCCTCATCCCCTGGGGAGACAACACCCTGGTCCTCCTCGACGAGCACCCCCTGACCGGTGCCGGCGCGCGGCTCCAGGGACCGGCCAGCGAACTGCTGCTCCACCTGCGCAACCGCCGGTTGCTCGGCAACCTGGCCCGGGTAGCGGTCGGGGAACAGCATCAGGACACGGCCTCGGGATCCGCCCCGCACCATTGGTGAGCGCGATCGCCTCTGTCACCGATGACGGGGCGGCGCCGATGACGACACAGCGCCGTTCGCTGACAGGCCTTCTCCACGACAACGGCACGGCGTGAAGCAGTCGCCTGGTCGCCCGGACAAGTCTTGGCAGCCAAAAGGTAGTTCGGGGCGCCAGGCCGCTTGTTGCCCACCCTGATCGTTCTTCACGCCGGGAAGTCGACCTTCAGGCCCGACGTACCCGTGCGTCAGGGCGACCCAGGAGACCCCCGGCGTTATCGTGGAAGGAGTGGCGGGCCCGCGATCGGGGCCATAACTCACGAAAGGCAACCAGCCATGGCTATCGGGAAGAAGGCCGCCCACAAGGCCGAAGCGGTCAAGGGCGGCGCGAAGAAGACCGCCGGTCGCGCGACCGGTGACCGCAAGCTCGAGGCAGAGGGCCGCGGCGACCAGATCAAGGGCAACATCAAACAGGCAGGCGCCAAGATCAAGGACGCCTTCAAGCACTGACCGTCCGGCCGCGGCGGCGCTCGGCCTGTATTCCCGCGCGGCCGCGGCCCGGCGTATCGGACACCCTGGCGCGCCGCCCCACGTCCAGCATGTCCGCCGCCGATCCGATGGCCGCACTGACAGGTCGTCACCTGCGCTACGACCGGCACGACCCCGCGACCCCGGCCAACGACGATCTGGTCTTCTCCAGGGGCCACGGGGCGTGTGTCTTCTGCCGCGTTGCTCAGGTGCTGAGCAGGCGGTTGAAGAACGAGCGGTAGCGCCGGAGTGCGATGCGCAGTTCTTCGGTCGGCACCTCGTCGCCGCGGTGCCATTGGCCTTCGAGGTCCTGCTTGTGTGCGGCGAAGGTGGTGGCGAGTGCCTGCATCGCTTCGGCGACCAGTGTGTCGGCCGCGTGTACGGCGTTGCGCGGGTCGTCGACGAAATCGCTCTGGATCTTCTGCCACCGTGAGCGGAACTCCTCCTGCTCCGCCCCCAACAGGGGTTCGTTCTCGTCGGCGGCTTCCTGGTCTTCGGCGGGCTCGGATGCCTGGGCGTCACCTTTCTCCCGGTCTTCTTTCTCCCGGTCTTCGGCGGTGGACTCCTGCCCGCGGCCCTCCCGCTCGGTGGCGGTGGCTTCCCCGGGGAACGCCGGTGGCGAATCCGCCCAGGAAGTACCGCTCTGTTCGTCGGTGTCCTGTCGGGCGCCGGCCAGGTCCTGCGTGGACAGGCCGCCCTCGCCCGGCTCGGGTGTCTCTTGGCTGCGCATCTCTTCACTTCCGTTTCGGCAGTTACGGTCGGCTGCGGCCGCCGACGGGTGCGCCCTGCCGGCTCAACTCGCCGGTCCAGGGCTCACGTACGGCTGTCCCGCGGCCGGTCGCCGTTGTGGAGCAGTTCCTCGAACAGGGTGCGGTAGTGCACCATCGCGCCCCGCAGCTCTTCCGTGGTCGCCTGGTGGCGGCTGCTGCGGTCGTTGACCTCGTGGGCGGACCGGAAGTGCGTCAGCACGTTCCCGTGTTCGACGGAGAGGTCCTTGAGCTGCTGTTCGTACCCCTCGGTCGGGTATCCGCGTTCGCTCATGAGCGTGGTGACGAGCCGGTCCGCCTCGTGCACCGCGTCGTCGGGCCGATCGACGAACCGTTCCTGCACCCGGGCCCAGTCCTCGGCGTACCGCTCCCGGACGCCCGGTGGCAGCGGCTTGATGTTCAGCGCGTCGTGGCGTGCCTCGCGTTCGCGCAGCTCGCGGTCGGCCGCCAGACGGCCGTCCTTCGCCTCCGCGGTCCGGTCGTACTCCGGCCCGAACCGCTCCCGCAAGTGGCGGCGGCGTGTGACGAACCACGCCACCAGCGCGCACACGATCAGCAGGACCACGACGACACCGATGATGATGAGGGTTCCTGTTGACATTGGGTCCTCCGCTTGTAGCCCACTGAACCCCCAAGACCGCGCCTTCCCTTGACTGCTGATCCGAAACGCGGACAAACCGGGCCGAACTTTCGCCACCTGGCGGCCTCCGAAGACCGGCCCCCGCTGAGGGCGTACGTCTCCGGCCGTCGTGGGGCCGGCGCCCGGCAGTGGTTCGCTCGAATCGCTCGACTTCGTGGAGCGCCATCAGCCCGAGGGCGCCGGTCGGGTCGGCGGCCCGTGGTCCCGGAGCTCGCCGATCACCGCCCAGGCCACCGACACCACCGGCACCGCCACCACCGCGCCCAGGAGGCCGGCCAGGACGGCGCCGCCGGTCACGGACAGGGCCACCGCGACCGGGTGGATCCGGACCGACCAGCTCATGACCAGCGGGTGCAGCAGATGGCCCTCGATCTGGCCGATGACCACGATCAGCCCGAGCACCAGCAGCGCGACCAGCGGACCACGGGCGGCCAGGGCGACCAGCGCGGCGACGGCCAGCGCGATGGGGGAGCCGATCAGCGGGACGAGCGCCGCGACGAACTCCAGCACCGTCAGCGGCAGTACGAGCGGCACCCGCAGCACGGCCAGGGCGATACCGACCAGCATCGCGTTGGTCGCCGCCACGATCAGCACCCCTCGGGTGTAACCGGCGAAGGTGTGCCACGCGGCGCGCCCCGCCCGGCCCCACACCGGACGCGCCCGGGCGGGGAGCTGGTGCTGCGCCCAGCACCACATCCGGTCGCCGGAGTGGAGGAAGAACACCGAGCAGAACACCGCGAGCGCCAGCCCGGTGAGCAGTTCGACGGCCCGGCTCGCGCCGCTGAGCGCGGTGCTGAGCAGCGCGGAGCGGTGGGCGGCGACGAACTCGCCGATCTTGGCCCGCAGGCCGGTGACGGTGCCGGGCCGCAGGTGGAAGGGGGCACCGGTGAGCCAGTGGTCGATCCGGCCGAGGCCGCCGCGCAGTTCGGTGCCCAGCCGGCTCCAGTCACCGGCGACGGTCGTCCCCACCAGGGTGAGAACGCCGGCCACGACCACGAGGGCGCAGACGACGGCCAGCAGGACGGCGAGCGGGCGGGGCAGCGTCCGCGCCAGCAGGTCGACGAGCGGCCGCAGGACGGAGGTGATGACCAGCGCCAGGAACACGGCGATGACCGGAAGTTCGAGCTGGGTGAGGACGGAGACGGCCAGATAGGCGGCCACGCCCAGCAGGACCAGCCGCCAGGTGTACCCGGCGGCGGTCCGCAGCCCGGAGGGCACGCGGTCCCCGGAGGGCACGCGGTCCCGGGACGCCGGGGGACGGACCCGGGGCGGGTTCACCCTGGTCCGGCGGCTGCCGGGCGGGCGGGGTCGCCGGGCCGCTCTGACGCCGTTCACTCGCACGGGCGGCCTCCCTGACGTCGGCCGGGTTTCGTCCGGTCCCGTGCGGCTACCCCGGCGGGTGGGCCGGAAACGGTCGCGGCCACGGCTGCGTGGCGACCGCGGCCGGCAGGACCACGAGGCCCACGGCCGGTCACGCCACGTGGTCGCCGGGCAGTCCGGAGTGGGGGCGGTGCGGGGGGCAGGACGGTCTCTCCTGCGCCCGCGCCCGTGTAGCCGCCGCGGAGCCGGGCAAACGCGGGGCGTGGACGAGGAGCAGGTGGTGAGTCCGGTCCTGCCCGGGACGGCGATCTCCCCGGCCCCGGTCGTCCGCGCGACCCGGCGCGCCGCCCGGCGCACGACGGCCGCAGACCCGCCGCCGGGCACCTCCGACGACGTGGAGTGAGGAGCCCGGCATGAAGCGCCCAGGGGAAGGCCCCGCGCCAAAGGGCTCCGACCGGACCAGGCGGCTCGTGCTGGACGGCGGTGAAGGCGCGGTGCAGCGTTCCCGGGACTTCAGCCGCCGGTCCCTGGTGTCCTGGCATTGGCTGCCCACCTCGGACGCCGGGCAGCTGGCGGTGGCGGGGGACGTCCTGCTGATGGTCTCGGAGCTGGTCACCAACGCGTGCCTGTACGCGCCCGGCGGCCCTCGGGAACTGCGGCTGAGCTGGGACGGCGAGCGGCTGCGGGTGGAGGTTTCGGACGCCAGCCCGGTCCCGCCGCGGCTGCGCCCGTTCGCCGACCCCGGTCGTCCTGGTGGCTACGGTCTGCGGGTGGTGGACCGGTTGGCGCGCGACTGGGGCTGTCTGCCCGAGGGCGAGGGGAAGCTGGTCTGGCTGGAGGTTCCGTCCCCGATGGACCACGGCGCCCGTCGGCGCTGACCCGCTGAGACCCGCTGACCCTCGGGCTCGGTACTGCCAGGTCTGCCCCCTCGGTACAGCCAGGTCTGCCCCCGGAGGCCGGCGCGGTCAGGTCTGCGCGGTCAGGTCCGCCCGGGGTGTGGCCTGGGCGGCGGTGCCGGATCGGGGCCCGGGAAGGGGCCGGGATTCGGGAAGGGCGGGATCGGCGGCGGAACCGGGTCGGGGTCCTTGCCCGGCTTCGGCGCAGGGTCGGGGCGGGGGATCGGCTCGGTGTCCGGGCCCGGGGGAGGCGGGATGGTCATCACGGCCGGGACGGTCTTCACGACGGCCTCCTCAACGGCCCATCGCGTGCGCCAGCTCGCGCTTGTTCATCTTCGAACGGCCCTTGATGTCGCGGTGCTTGGCCTCGTTGTACAACTGCTCGTAGGTCGGGCCCTGGGCCCCCTTGTGCGAGCGCTGCCCACCGCGGCGGCTGGAGGACATGTCCTGGAGGGAACTGCGGCTCGCGGTCTTCGACTCGCCGTGCCGGGCGCGTTCCTTGTTCACCGTCCGGGCGGCGATCTCCTTCGCCCGCTTCTCGCTCTCGCCCCGGTCGAGCGCGCTCTCCTTGATGTGCTCGTACTGGCGCTCCCGCTTGGGGCTGGATCCTCGCGGCATGGCGGTCGCTCCTCTCTCGGCCGAGGTTGTTGCCCGAGCGCGTATACCCGGAGAAAAAGCAACAAACCACCCAAAACATGAATTGGATGTCGTGTGTCGGGTAGAAAAACCCATGACGCGGCCCAGACGCACAGCCGGCCGCGTCAGCACCCCCGCCGGGTGCCACCGGGACCGTCGCTTGAAGACGGGCACAGGTCCTCCGGAAAGCAGCCCGCCGCGCTTGAGCGCGAGCCGCTCGCGGCGTTCGCCCCGATGCCCAGGAGAAAACCACCGTGTTCACCACACTGGAAACCGGTCACTCCACCGACCGGACGGCCGCCCCGCCGTCCGGTCTCCCGCCCGACCTGCCACCGCGTCCGACCGACGCGCAACTGCGTGCGATGGACAAGTCCGAGGCACGCGAACTCAGCGACGCGCTGTTCGAGCGCCTGGCCGGACTCGGCCGCGAGACGCGCGCGTACAGCTACGTGCGCGGCACCATCATCGAACTCAACATGCCGCTGGTGCGTTTCATCGCCGCCCGCTTCCGGTACCGCGCCGAGGACATGGACGACATCCTCCAGGTCGGTACGATCGGTCTGATCAAGGCCGTCGACGGCTACGACCCGCAGCGCGGCGTCGAGTTCGTCACCTACGCCATCCCCACAATCGCGGGCGCGATCAAGCGGTTCTTCCGCGACACCTCCTGGCCGGTCCGGGTCCCGCGCAGCATGCAGGAGCTGTACCTGACCGTCGCCCGCGGCTCCGACCTGCTGGAGCAGGATCTCGGCCGCCTCCCGCACCCCGACGAGATCGCCGAGGGCCTCGACCTGACGGAGGCCCAGGTCATCGAGGGCCTGGTCGCCGGCCGGGTCTACCACCCCGACTCGCTGGACGCGTTGCGTGACCAGGATGCCGACGAAACCGGCAGCGCCCTGCTGGACCGGCTCGGTGACTGCGATCCGGGCATCGAGCTCGCCGAGTTCCGCATCGCCGTGCGCCCGCTGCTCGCCCGACTGCCGCGCCGCGATCAGACCGTGCTCAAGCTCCGCTTCTGGGACGGCTGGACGCAGTCCGAGATCGCCGAGCGGATCGGCGTCTCCCAGATGCACGTCTCCCGGCTGCTCACCGCCACCCTGGTCCGCCTGCGCGAGCAACTGGAGGACCGCGAGGCCCCCGGCTGGGCCGACCGGCCCGGCCAGGAGGACTGAGGCGGAGCCGTCGCCGTGGACCGGCCGGGTCGGTCCGGGCGCGACCGGGGGCCGCTCGGCGGCGAGAACGGCGACCGCGAGGAGGCGGGCACGATGGATCAGCAGGACCAGCAGGACCAGACGGCACCGCTCGGAAGCGGGACCGAGGCGCGCCGCGACCGCGAGCCGGACGCGCTGCTGCGCAGGTTCGGCCTCGGGTTGCGAAGCCGGGCCTGGGAGGTGATGCGCGGCGTACGGCCCCGTACGGTGCTGGTGCTGGGCCTGCTCTCCCTGGGCCTGCTGATGGGCGGGCTGCGGACCTCCCCGGCGGCCGTGTTCTGGGCGATCACCGGCTGCTGGGCCCTGGCGCTGGGCGTCGGGTTCGCCGTACTGTGCGCCTTCGCCGAGGGCCGCCGGAGCGGGCGGTGAACCGGCTCCCGGGCCCGCGCGGCCCGCTGTCCGAGGCGGTGCTGAGCCTGGTGACCTCCGGCCCGCCGGGCGCGGGCCGGCTCCTCGTGCCGCCCGTCCCGGGCACCGACCCGTGGGGCGAGGACCACCAGCTCGCCCTCCACCTCTGCTACGAACTCCACGACCGCGGCCTGCCCGGCGTCCACCCCGGCTGGGAGTGGGAGCCCGAACTGCTCTCCTTCAGAGGAGAATTGGAACGGCCGTTCCTCGCCGCCGTGCGCGCCGGGGCGGAGCCCGTCCGGCCGCTGCGCCAGGCCCTGGAACGGTTGCTGACGGAGCCCGCCGAGGGGACCGGGCCGTCGCACTTCCTGCTCGCCGAGGGTGCGCGGTGGCACGCGCGCGAGTATCTGGTGCACCGCTCGGTCTACCACCTGAAAGAGGCCGACCCGCAGCTGTGGATGCTGCCGCGGATCCACGGCCCCGCCCAGGCGGTGCTGATGACGGTGGCGTACGACGAGTACGGCGCAGGCCGGCCCGACCGGGCCCACTCACTGCTGTTCGCCCGGATGATGGCCGACTTCGGCCTCGACGCGGAGTACGGGCACTACCTCGGCCTCGTCCCCGCGCCCGCGCTCGCGGTGGTCAACCTGATGACGCTGTTCGGCCTGCACCGCGTGCTGCGCGGCGCCGCCGTCGGACACTTCGCCACTGTCGAGATCACCTCCTCGCCCGGCTCCGCCCGCCTGGCCGCAGCCCTGGAACGCCTCGGCGCAGGGCCGGACGGCACGCTGTTCTACCGCGAGCACGTCGAGGCGGACGCCGTCCACGAGCAACTGGTCCGGCGTGGGGTGATCGATGAACTGATCAGCGCCGAGCCCGGGTTGGAGGACGATATCGCGTTCGGTATCGCGGCCGCCGAAGTCGTCGACGGCCGGTTCGCGGACCACCTGCTCGGCCAGTGGCGGGCCGGCCGCAGCTCGCTTCGCTCATTCCTGCCCGACGGCCGGGGCTGAAGCCCGCCCCGGCCGGGCGCGGCGCCGGTGGCTGGTGTCGCAGAACGGATAGCGACGGCTGCGCCGGCAGGCGCACAGTGCCACCACCGGGTGGTCGGAGACGTGGACCGTCCCGTCCGGCAGGACAACCTCCACCGGGCCCTCGACCAGCAGCGGCCCGCCCGGCACGACGGTCACCCGGGTCGCGGCCCGGTCAGCGCTCCCGGACACCGCGCACCACCACCAGTTCCTCCTCGCGCTCGCCGGGCCGGATCAGCCCCCGCCGCTCGAACAGTCCGGCGCGCGCCGTCATCACCGGCCCGAAAGGCTGCCTGCGACGGGTCGCCACCGCCACCCGTAGCCCGGCCGACCGCAGCGTGGCCAGTGTCGCCGGGACATCGGCCAGCGAGGACTGCACCAGCAGTAACACCCCGCCCCTGGCCAGCAGTTGCGGCGCCTCCCGGCAGATCCGGTCCAGCAGCAGCCGCCCGTCCGCCCCGGCGTCCCAGGCCAGCGTGCGCCTGGGGCGGGGCCGCGCCACGTCTTCGCAGGTGGGGACGTACGGCGGGTTGGCGGTGATCAGGTCGAAGCGCTGTCCGGCGACCGGGGCCGCCAGGTCGCCCCGGAGCAGGCGCACCCTGCGGCGGTTCAGCCTCGCGTTCAGCCAGGCGGTCGCCACCGCCCGGGCGGAGAGGTCCACGGCGGTGACCCGCGCGCCGGACCCGGCGGCGGCGAGGGCCACCACACCGGTCCCGGTGCCGAGGTCCAGCACCCGGCTGGCGGCGTCCAGCGACTCCTGGCGCAGGCAGGAGAGCAGGAGCTCGGTGTCGCCCTGGGGCGGGTAGACGCCCGGTGGTCTGATCAACAGCATGCCGGGCGGCTGCCCAGGTCGGCGGCGCCTACACCTCGGACGCCGACCTGCGCCGTGCCGTGGCTGCCGCGACGGTCCGCGGCCTGCCGGCGCGCGTCCGGGCAACTCCCTCACTCACCGTTGACCTCGTAGCGCATTTCGTGTCAAGGAATGCGCGAATTCCACTTCATGTCTTGTTCAGCGTGATCGTCCTATCCTGAAGAGGTGGAAGAGCAGCAGGCGGTCGGGCGTCAGTGGACGTTTCTGACCAACCACGCGCGCGTCCTGGTGCAGATCGCCCGGGACCCGGGCATCAGGGTGCGGGACATCGCGGCCCGCTGCCTGCTGACCGAGCGAGCGGTCCAGCGGATCATCGCCGACCTCGAAGCGGCGGGCTATCTCAGCCACCACCGCGTCGGACGCGCCAACATCTACCGCGTCATCGACGGCAAACAGCTGCGCCACCCCGCCGACAGCGGCCCGACGCTGGCGGAACTGCTGGCTGTCCTGCTGCGCTGACCGTCGGCCTCGGCCTCGGCCGCGCCCGGGCCCTCGCCCTTCCGCGGCAGGGGCGTGTGTTTCCGGCTGCCCGTTCGGGAAACACGCCGGATGACAACACCTTGCCCGGAGCGGAGCACCATGACAGGGAATCCTTCCCGCACGGGAGCGCGGCGGTGACCGGCCCCGGCGTGTTCAGGTTCGGCGTCGAGGAGGAGTTCCTGCTGGTCGATCCGGCCACGCGGCTCACCGTTCCCCGAGCCCACCGCGTAGTGCCGGGGGCCGCCCGAACACTGGGCGGCCGGGCCCAGCACGAGTTCCTGGCCACCCAGGTCGAGGTGTGCACCCGCCCCGTCGTGACGGCCGCCGACCTGTGCAGGGAACTGGCGGCGGCACGCCATGCGATGGCCGCCGCGGCGGAGGACACCGGGTGCCTGCTGGTGGCCTCCGGTACCGCCGTGCTGCCCAGCCACCACCCGCTGCCGCTCACGCCGACGGACCGCTACCGGCGCGTCGCCGACCACGTGGGCCGGATCGCCGACCAGCGGGGCGGCGAACTCTGCGGCTGCCACGTCCACCTCGGTGACCTCAGCCGGTCCGAGGCCCTCGCGCTCAGCGCGCACCTGCGCCCCTGGCTGCCGGTCCTGCAGGCGCTCTGTGTCAACTCGCCGTTCTGCGAGGGCCGGGACGGCGGCGCCGCGAGCAGCCGGGCCGGCCGCTACGAGGCGTGGCCGACCTGCGGACCCGCCCCGGTCCTGGATCCGAGAGAGTACGAGGAGACGGTGCGGCGGCTGATCGCCCACCGCGTGATCCTCGACCGGAAGATGGTCTACTGGTACGCCCGGCCGTCGGAACACCTGCCGACCCTGGAGGTGCGGATCGCCGACACCAACGCGGATGCGGGCGTCCCGCTCCTGCTGGCCGTCCTGCTGCGCGGCCTCGCCCAGGTCCTCCTTGCCGCGCACCGCGACGGTGCCCCACCCCCGCGCATGGCCCCGGCGGTTCTGCGGGACGCCCACCGGCGAGCCGCACTCGGCGGTCTCGCCGCCGTCGGTACGGACCCGTCCACCGGACTCCGCCGACCCGTGTCCGGGCTGGTCGCCGAGGTGCTCGAACTGGCCGCTCCCGGCCTGGCGAGGGCAGGGGACCTGGAACTCGCCCGCATTCTCCTCCACCGCCAGCTGACCTGCGGCACGGGTGCCGACCGGCAGCGGGCCGTGTTCGCCCGCCGCCGCTCGCTGACGGATGTCGTCGACCACCTCGCCCGCCTCACCGCCGGCCCGGGGATCGCGCCGCTTCCGGTCCTCGCGTCCGGCGGCACCACGTCCTCCCGCCGAGCCGACGGCACCGCCGCCCCGTTCTGACAGCCAAGGGCGGGGAGGGGGCGGAGGCCCGATCGACCGGCCTCCGAGTCCGCCCGTTCTGTGGACGGTCTCTGCCGCAAACATCTTGAGCGTGAACGTTTCTGACTGTCTGTCACTTGACTTTGCGCTTCGGCTACAGTCGCCTGAGCCAGGTCTGGCGCAGCACGGTGCGATGGGGTGGGGGGAGACGTGCGCGAGGGCGTGATGGTCGCGGGCCGCCTCAATGGAGTGCCCTGCCCGTGAGGCGGTGTCCGACTCCGCTCCGCCTCGGAGCTGATCCCGGGGCGGGGTCTGCGGTGGCCGGGCCCGGCAGGCGGCTCTTCGCCCGTAATTCGCCCGCATTTGTCGTGCCCGTGGCAGGAGCGGCCCAAAGTGATCCTTTCTTCCGCAGGCGTATGCATGGCAGGCGAAGCGTGGACAAATCAACCGGGGGAATCGGGTGGGGGTGAGGGCTTCCGGGTGCGAGCCCGGGCGAAGGTGGTGCGTCAACGTCGTTCTCCCGGTGGGTATTCGGCCGGGCGGCGGCCTTCGCGGTGCGGGTGGGAATCGCGAGGCGCGTGGCCGCCCTCCCCTGCCGTCCCGTGCCTGGTTCCGGGGGCGGGCCCTGCGGTGGCAGGGTCGTTCGGGCCGTGACCTCCTCGGTGGAGCCGCCCGGAGATGTGCCGGAGGCAAGAGCGACACTTGCCGCAGATCGGTCGCCGGCCCGGCCGCCCCTGAATTCGGTTGAGACCTTGGCGATATGAGGTCGTTACGAATAACGGGCAATGGGCGAGTCAAAGATGCGTATGATCGCCTACTGTGCGCCAGCGGCCTTGGCGTTATTAATGCGGCATCCAGTTGACCTGCGGGATTCTCAATGAATGCGATGATTCTTCGGCGATGTTCCGCTGCTGCCCGGCTTCCGCATGGGCATGCCGGATTCTGCGGGCTGTAGCCACCGGGATTGTCCGGGGACCGATCCGGGCGACCCGCCGGGGTCCGTACCCCGGCGAACTCCGCAGGACGGACCGCCGGGTGGTTGGCCCGACCGCCGCAGGACCACCCCGCCCCGCCCCGTCGAGGCGTACCACCCACCGCCCGACGGGCGAACCCGTTGACACACCGGCCCTGACACGGCATCTCCGGGCGCTGCCCCGGGTTGGCCGACGTTCTCTCTCGGAGTCCCCCATGCCCAGTACCCACGTGGCCGCCACCCTTCGGAAGCGCCTGCTCGGAATCGTCGGCGCCAAGGCGCCTCAGCCTCCCGCTCCCGTCCCCGCCCAACCCGCGCCGCCCGCCGCACCCGTCGCGCCCGCCGGACCCGCCCCCGACCCGCTGGCCGAACGGGAGGCGCAGCTGGCCGAGGAGCTGTCCACCGTGGTGCGCCACGGCGATCGCCTGGCGTACCCGGGTGGCGACTACTGGCCGGCGCAGGCCTGGGACGAGAACCTGGAGGAGGCCGCCGCCGCGCTGCGGGCCGCCGGCCTGGCCTTCGCGCTCGTGCCGGACCCCGAGTTCCGGCACCGCCTGGCCATCCGCCCCGGCGACCGGGCCGCGGTACTCGACGCCTGCGCGACCGCCTTCGCCGGTCAGGCCGTCTACGCGGATCTGCTGGAGCACGGCAGGACGCTGCGCACCGTCCTGGCGGAACAACTTCCCGTGGCCGTCGCACAGTTCGAGGCGCCGGCCGACGAGTTGCCGACGGAGCGCGGCGCACAGGACGAGCGCGACGCGGAGGACCCGGCGGAGCAGGAGCAGGAGCAGGAGCAGGTTCGGGACCGGGTCAAGGGCATCCGTCTCTACCGTCCCCGCCTCACGCAGGGACCGCAGTACTACGGCGCCGACTACGGCTGTGACCTGGAGTTCTGGGACTCCGCCGAGCCCGGTCCCGGAGCGATCGCCTCCATCGCGGAAACGAGCTTCGGCTGGTGGCTCCCCTCCTTGGAGGCGACGGCCGACCTGCGGATACGTGGCCGAAACTACCCGGTGCTGGACGCCCTGGCCGCGACCTTCCCCGACGACGTCGGCTTCCCCGTCGACGTGGTCATCACCTGGGTCGACGACTCGGACCCCGAATGGCAGCAGCGCCGCACCGCGACCCGCGCCCGCGTCCTCGCGGGTCTCGCGGGCCACGCACCCGACGGGGACGGCACGGAACTGCCCGGAGACGCCGACCACCGCTACCACAACCGGGACGAACTGCGGTACTGCCTGCGGTCGATCGCCGCCCACGCCCCGTGGGTGCGGCACGTCTTCCTCGTCACCGACGACCAGACCCCGGCCTGGCTCGACTCCTCGCAGCCCGGGCTCACCGTCGTCTCCCACCGGGAGCTGTTCGCCGGCACCGACGCCCTGCCCGTGTTCAACTCGCACGCCATCGAAACCCGGCTCCACCTGATTCCCGGCCTCGCCGAGCACTTCCTGTACATCAACGACGACGTGTTCCTCGGCCGGCCCGTGCGCCCGCAGGCGTTCTTCCTCGGCAACGGGCTCTCGAAGATCTTCCGCGACACACGCGTCATCCCGCCGGACGTGAACGACCCGGACGCCGCCGTCCACGACGAGGAGAACCCGGACGACGCCGTCTACGTCGCGGCCCAGAAGAACACCCGCGCCGTCCTGGAGCGGGAGTGCGGACGAACGTACCCGCTGGTCCTCGCCCATGTGCCGCAGCCGCTGCGCCGCAGTGTGATGGACGAGGCCTCCGAGCGGTTCGCGGACGGTCTGGCCGCCACCACCCGGTCCGCGTTCCGCTCCGCCACGGACCTGGCTCCGGTGACCCTCGTCACCAACTTCGCGCACGCCTCCGGTCGCGCGGTCGACGGCCACCTCTACCACGGCTACTTCGCCGCCGACAGCGCCGAAGACCTCGAACGGCTGGACGACTTGACGCGGGAGCGCTGGGCCGACGTGTTCTGTCTGGCGGACGGGGCCCGTCATGCCGTCGGGCCGCAGGAACAGGACCGCGCCGTCCGCGACTTCCTGCAGGAGTACTTCCCCGTGCCGTCCCGCTTCGAGCACCACGGGGCCGACCGTCCCGCGGCACAGCGGGACGGGGCGTTCACCGCGTAGCACCCCGCCCTCCGCCCCCGCCCGCGCGGGTATCACCGCTGTTCAGGTGCCCGGGATCCGCTTGGTAGGCTCTGCGAGCCGCAGGACCGGGAGGGGCATTGAGGAAGCGATCCGTGGGCGCGCTCGCGTTGGTGCTGGCGGTGTTCCCGGTGTGGCACGCGCCCCAGGCGGTGCCCGGGGTGCGCCCCGGCAAGATCGTCCAGATCGTCGCGCACCAGGACGACGACCTGCTGTTCATGAACCCCGATGTGTCGAGCTCGATCCGCCGCGGGTTTCCCGTCGTGACCGTCTTCATCACGGCGGGGGACGCCAACCGCGGTCCGGCCTACGCCAGGGACCGGCAGAGGGGCGTGCGGCGGGCCTACGCGCAGATGGCCGGTGTGCGCGGCTGCGGCGACGACGGCAGCGGCTGCTGGATGAGGGAGGTGTACCGGCCGGTCGAAGGCGGTCCGGCCGTGGAGCGTGACACGCTCAGGAGCGCCACGTACACGCGGGTGGTCTTCCTCAACCTGCCCGAGTGGACCGACCGGGACGCGGCCTACCTCGGCGGCGAGGCACTCGACCGGCTGTGGCGGGACCCGGCTCTCTCCAGCAGCACCCTGGACATGGACGGCGCCGGCGGGGTGTGGCCCCAGCGCTACGACCGGGCGGCCCTGATCGGCGTCCTGAACGGCCTGCTGGCAGCCGAGGAGGCCACGCTGGTCCGGGTCCAGGACCCGGCCCCGGACCCCTCCCTCGCCGCGGACCACGGCGACCACATACGGGCGGCCTGGTTCGGGCAGGCGGCCGTGGACCGTTACTCCGCCACCGGCCGGCGGCGGGTGGTCGTGGAGCACTACCGCGACTACAACACCCGCAACTCGCCCGCCAACCTGGCCTCGGCCGAGAGCGCCGGCAAGCACGCCACCTTCGAGGGCGCCTACGCGCCCACCGACGACGAACTGGCCGACGAACTGACCCCGGGCGTCTGCGCGGACCAGAAGCGGTACCGGTGCTGGCAGTCCCGGCAGTACCCGCGCTCACCCCGGTCGACGCAGGTGGTCACCGCCGACCGCGACGGCGCGCTGCACGCCTTCGTCGTGGAGAGCGGCAGGCTCTACGAGTGGTACGAGGACGCGGACAAGGCCTGGCGAGGCCCGAACATGCTCGGGACGCCCGGCGGCCCGCTGGTCGCGGGCCTGTCCGTGGGGCGCGACCAGGACGGCCGGCCGGCGGTCTTCGGCCAGCGTGCGGACACCGGCGAGATCGTCTCCTGCCGTCAGGACGGGACGGGGGGCTGGACGTGGCAGCCGCTCGGCAGCCCGAACGAAATCGCCCAGGCCGCAGGCCCGTTGGGCAACGCCGCGCTTCAGGTCAGCACCCCGGTCGTGGCGTCCAACGGGGACGGGCGGCTCCAGCTCTTCGTGCGCAACCGGGACGGCGGTCTGAGCACCCGCTGGCAGCGGGAGGGCGACGGCGCCTGGAGCGGCTGGGCCGACCTGGGGCAGCACGACCTCCAGGGGCCGCCCACCGCCGTCACCACGCGGGACGGCCGGATCGAGGTGTTCGCGCTCTCCGTCACGGGCGGGCGTTCGACCGTCCGGCACTGGTACCAGCCCGCGCCCGGCGCGCTGCCGGTCATCGACCCCGGCTTTCCCGTGATCGCCCCCACCAGCACCGTCAGCGCGGCGGTGGGCCCCGATGGGCGGCTGGAACTGTACTACCGCAGTATCGATGCCGCCGATCCGCTGGACCAGTACGCGAGTTCCTCCACCGCCGTCCTGACCGAGGCCGCCGAGGGAGGCGCATGGAGCCCGCAGGGCCGCGCGCTCAACGGCACCGCGGACGACGGTGGCAGCGGCGAGGCGGCCATCGCCACCCCGGGACCGGTGGTCGGCCGCCGCACGGTCGTGGCCGTACGCAACCGCGACGGCGCCGTCAGCGTCAGCACCCGCGACGACAGCGGCTCGTTCGGGGCCTGGACCCACCTGGGCGGCTACATCGTCGGTGTCCCCGCCGCGGGCATCGACCGCGACGGCCTGACCGACCTGGTGACCATCGGCATCGACGGGCGGCTCTACGACAACCGGCAGAAGGCGGACGGCTCGTTCGCCGGCTGGCTCCCGATGGGCGACTCCTGACGCGACGTGAGCCGGCCGCGCTGCCGGAGAACACCGGCGCCGCCGGGGAGTTGCCCGCGGCCGCGGCCACCGGTGTGCGACCTGAGGAGGAGGGGAGGATCACCCCTGCGGCTTAGCCGCGGGGAACCTCGTATTTCTACTCTGGACTGATGACGCGCCTCGATGTCTGGCTCCGTGAGCACCCCCTGGCGGTCGACGGCGCCTGGGCGTTCGCCGTGTTCTGCCTCGCCGCGCTCTCCCGGCTCGACGGTCACGGCGCGTGGCAGGGAGGCCTGCGCGCGGAGGACGCCGTCGCCCTGGTCCTGTGCGGCCTGATGGTGGTCCGGCGCCGCCGGCCGGACGCGGTGGTGGCGGGCGCACTGGTGCTCGGCCTCGCCCAGGCGTGTCTGGACATGCACCCGGACGGCGAGGGCATCGCCTACCTGGTCTTCGCGTACACCGGCGCGGCCTTCGGCTCGGTGTGGATCTCACGGCTGGCCCTGGTCGGCTGCCTGCTGACCGGCCTGCTCGCCTTTGGCCTGATCACCAGGCACCCGGCGCCCGACCACGCGGTCCTGTGGGCCGTCCTGCTCTCCAGCCCCTTCCTCCTCTGCTGGGCCTGGGGGCGGCTGATCCGCACGCGCCGTGCCTATCTGATCTCGCTGGAGGAGCGGGCGGTGCGGCTGGAGCAGGAACGCGACGCGAACGCCCGGGTGGCCGTGGCGGACGAGCGGGCCAGGATCGCCCGGGAACTGCACGACGTGGTGGCCCACAACGTCTCCCTCATGGCGGTCCAGGCGGGCGGCGCCGCGTGCGTGGTGGAGACCTCCCCGGCGCTGGCCAGGGAGGCGCTGGGCACCATCGCCTCCACCGGCCGGAAGACGCTGGCCGAGATGCGCAGCCTGCTGGGCGTGCTGCGCGCCGCGGGCACGGCCGAGGAGTATGTGCCGCAGCCGCGTGTCGAGGATCTGCCGGAGCTGCTGGAGCAGGTGCGGACCGCCGGTCTGCCGGTGGAGTTCTCCGTCTCCGGGGAGTCGCGCGAGCTGCCGCGCGGGGTCGAACTGGCCGTCTACCGGATCGTCCAGGAGGCGCTGGCCAATGTGCGCAAGCACGGGGGGCCCGACCCCACGGCCCGGGTGACGGTGGATTTCGGCGACCGCAGGCTGGGGGTGCTGATCGAGGACGACGGCCGTGGCGGTACCGGCCGGTCGCCGGCGTGGGGCGCCGGCGGTACGGGGCACGGTCTGATCGGCATGCGTGAGCGGGTGGCCATGGTCGGCGGCAGACTGGAGGTCGGGCCGCGGCCCGGCGGCGGCTTCCGTGTCAGGGTCGTCCTGCCGCTGGCCGCCACCGGGCTTCCGCGCGCCGACTGGTGACACGCCGGCTGGTGACACACGTCGGCTGATGACACGCCGACTGATGACGGTCCGGCGCGACGCCCCGGGTCAGCCGAGCCGGGCGAGGGCCAGGTTGAGGGCGAGGACGTTCACCCTCGGCTCGCCGAGGAACCCGAGGGTGCGGCCCCGGACGTGGGCCTCGACGAGCCGCCGGACCGTGCCGCGGTCCAGGCCGCGGGCCCTCGCCACCCGGTCGACCTGCTCCTGCGCGTAGGCGGGGGAGATGTCCGGGTCGAGGCCGGAGCCGCCGGCGGTCACCGCGTCGGGAGGGACCAGGGCCGCGTCGACACCGTCGAAGACGGCGGTCGCCGCGCGGCGCTCCTGGACGGTCCTGGTCAGGCCCGCGTCGTTCGGACCGAGGTTGGAGGCCCCCGAGGCGGTGGGGTCGTAGCCGGCCGCGCCGGCCGCGGACGGGCGCGGCTGGAACCAGCGCGGGTCCGGCCGGGCCTGCCCGTCGGGGCCTGCGGGGTCCTTCCCCGGCAGGGTGAAGTTCTGGCCGAGCAGGCCGGAGCCGACCACCCGGCCCCGCTCCCTGACCAGCGAGCCGTTGGCCCGGTGCGAGAGGGCGGCCTGCGAGATCCCGACGACGAGCAGCGGGTAGGCCAGACCGCAGAGCACCGTGAAGACCAGCAGGACGCGCAGGCCCGTCAGATGCAGCCGGACCGGGGTCGGCAGGTGCGTGGCCACCGGGGACTCCTTCGCGGGGGCTGGGGGATCGGCTGGGGGCTCGGGGGGCTCGGCGGGGATCCGGGAGGCCGCGGCTAGTAGATGAACCGCACCACCAGGTCGATGAGTTTGATGCCGACGAACGGGAGGATCAGGCCGCCGACCCCGTACACGGCGAGGTTGCGGCGCAGCAGGCCGGAGGCCGACGAGGGCTTGTAGCGCACGCCGCGCAGGGCGAGCGGGATGAGCACGACGATGATCAGGGCGTTGAAGACGATCGCGGAGGTGATCGCCGAGGTCGGGCTGTGCAGGTGCATGATGTTGACCTTGCCCAGGCCGGGGTGGACCGAGGCGAACATGGCCGGGATGATCGCGAAGTACTTGGCGACGTCGTTGGCGATGGAGAAGGTGGTCAGCGCGCCGCGGGTGATCAGCAGTTGCTTGCCGATCTCGACGATGTCGATCAGCTTGGTGGGGCTGGAGTCCAGGTCCACCATGTTCCCGGCCTCCTTCGCGGCCGAGGTGCCGGTGTTCATCGCCACACCGACGTCGGCCTGGGCGAGGGCCGGGGCGTCGTTCGTCCCGTCCCCGGTCATCGCGACCAGCTTCCCGTCGGCCTGCTCCCGCCGGATCAGGGCCATCTTGTCCTCGGGGGTGGCCTCGGCGAGGAAGTCGTCGACGCCCGCCTCCTCCGCGATCGCCCTGGCGGTGAGCGGGTTGTCGCCCGTGATCATGACGGTCCTGATGCCCATCGTGCGCAGCTCCTCGAACCGCTCGCGGATGCCGCGCTTGACCACGTCCTTCAGGTGGATGACCCCGAGCACCCGGGCCGGCTCCCCCGGGTGGTGGACCGCCACGACCAACGGCGTACCGCCGGCCGCCGAGATGCCCTCGACGACGGTGCTCACCTCGGGGCCGACGGTGCCGCCGTTCCGCTCCACGAAGGCACTCACCGAGGCCGCCGAGCCCTTGCGGATCCGCCGGGCCGCGCCGTTCCCGGTGAGGTCGACGCCGCTCATCCGGGTCTGCGCGGTGAACCCGATCCAGTCGGCGCGGCCGAGCTCGCCCTGGGTACGGGAGCGCAGGCCGTACTTCTCCTTGGCCAGCACCACGATGGAACGGCCTTCGGGGGTCTCGTCGGCGAGGCTGGACAGCTGCGCCGCGTCGGCGAGTTCGGCCACCCCGCTGCCGCCGACCGGGGTGAAGCCGGCGGCCTGCCGGTTGCCGAAGGTGATCGTTCCGGTCTTGTCGAGCAGCAGGGTGGACACGTCCCCGGCGGCCTCGACGGCGCGGCCGGACATGGCGAGGACGTTGCGCTGCACCAGCCGGTCCATGCCGGCGATGCCGATGGCCGACAGGAGCGCGCCGATGGTGGTCGGGATCAGGGCGACGAGCAGGGCGATCAGGACCACGAGGGGCTGTTCGGCGCCCGCGTAGGCGGCCATCGGCTGCAGGGTCACGACGGCGAGCAGGAAGATGATGGTCAGTGAGGCGAGCAGGATGTCGAGGGCGATCTCGTTGGGAGTCTTCTGCCGGGCGGCGCCTTCCACCAGGGCGATCATGCGGTCGATGAAGGTCTTGCCGGGCTCGGAGGTGATCCTGACGACGATGCGGTCGGAGAGGACCTTGGTGCCGCCGGTGACGGCCGAGCGGTCGCCGCCGGATTCGCGGATCACCGGTGCCGACTCGCCGGTGATGGCGGACTCGTCGACGCTCGCGATTCCCTCGACGACGTCACCGTCGCCCGGGATGATCTGCCCGGCCTCCACGATCACCTGGTCGCCGAGGCCCAGCCGCGCGGCCGGGACCACCTCCTCGGCGGCCACCGCAGCGCCGGGCCGCCAGTCGCCGACGATGCGCCGGGCCACCGTCTCGGTCCTGGTCCGGCGCAGGGTCGCGGCCTGCGCCTTGCCCCGGCCCTCGGCGACGGCCTCGGCCAGGTTGGCGAAGACGACGGTCAGCCAGAGCCAGACGGCGATCACCCAGGCGAAGACACTGGGGTGGCGGATCGCCGAGACGGTGGTCAGCAGCGAGCCGACCTCGACCACGAACATGACCGGATGCCTGACCATCACCCGTGGGTCGAGCTTGCGCAGCGCGTCCGGGAGGGAGGAAACCAGTTGCCGGGGGTCGAGCAGACCACCGGAGACCCGGCGCGCCCCGCGCCCGGCGGGCCCGGCCGCGTCGGCAGGGTCGACGGGGCCGGGCGGAACGGGCGGGTCCATCAGCGGAGTCCTTCCGCGAGCGGTCCGAGCGCCAGGGCGGGGAAGTAGGTGAGGCCGACGACGATCAGCACCACGCCGGAGAGCATGCCGACGAAGAGCGGCCGGTGCGTCGGCAGCGTCCCCGCCGTGGCGGGGACCGGCTGCTGCCGGGCCAGCGAGCCGGCCAGGGCGAGGACGAAGACCATCGGCAGCAGCCGGCCGAACAGCATGGCCAGGCCCAGCGCGGTGTTCCACCAGGTGCTGGTGGCCGTCAGGCCGGCGAAGGCGGAGCCGTTGTTGTTGGCCGCCGAGGTGAAGGCGTAGAGGACCTCGGAGAAGCCGTGCGGGCCGGAGTTGAGGGCGGCGGACCGCACGCCCTCGAACGTCATCGCCGTGCCCGTGCCGATCAGTACGACGGCCGGGGTGGTGAGGAGGTAGAGGGAGGCGAACTTCATCTCCCGGCCGCCGAGCTTCTTGCCCAGGTACTCCGGGGTGCGGCCGACCATCAGCCCGGCGACGAAGACCGTGACGACGGCCAGGACGAGCATCCCGTACAGGCCGGAGCCGGTGCCGCCGGGGGCGATCTCGCCGAGCATCATGTCGAGCAGGGTCAGGCCACCGCCGAACGGCGAGTACGAGTCGTGGGCGGAGTTGAGCGCGCCGGTGGAGGTCAGCGTGGTCGAGGCGGCGAAGAGCGTCGACCCGGCGATGCCGAAGCGGACCTCCTTGCCTTCCATCGCCGCTCCGGCCGCCTGGAGCGCGGTGCCGTGATGCCGCCATTCGAAGACGGTCATCAGGGCCGCGGAGGCGATCCAGAACAGGGCCATCACGGTGACGATGGCATGGCCCTGGCGGCGGTCGCCGACCATCGTCCCGAAGGTGCGCGGCAGCGAGAACGCGATCACCAGCATCAGGTAGAGCTGGAGCCAGTTGGTGAGCGGGCCGGGATTCTCAAAGGGGTGCGCGGAGTTGGCGTTGTAGAAGCCGCCGCCGTTGGTGCCCAGCTCCTTGATGACCTCCTGCGAGGCCACCGGCCCGCCGGGGACCGACTGGGTGTCGCCCGTCAGGGTGGTGATCTGCTGCGCGGCGTGCAGGTTCTCCACCACGCCGCCGGCCACGAAGACGACCGCGAACACGACCGAGACGGGCAGCAGCAGCCGCAGGGTGATCCGGGTGAGGTCCACCCAGAAGTTGCCGACCCGGTCGGTGCGGTCGCGCGCGAAGCCGCGGATCAGCGCGGCCACCACGGCGATGCCCACCGCGGCCGAGAGGAAGTTCTGTACGGCCAGCCCCGCCATCTGCACCAGGTGGCCCATGGTCGACTCACCCGAGTACGACTGCCAGTTCGTGTTGGTGACGAACGACGCCGCCGTGTTGAAGGCGGTGGCCGGGCCCACCGGGGGGAGGCCGAGCGAGAGCCAGAGGTGGTTCTGCAGGCGCTGGAAGGCGTACAGGAAGAGCACCGAAACCGCGGAGAACGCGAGCACGCTGCGCAGATAGGCCGTCCACGACTGGTCCTGGTCACCGTTGACACCGATCAGCCGGTAGACACCCCGTTCCCCGGGCAGGTGTGTCCGGCTGGTCAGGACGTGTGCCAGGTAGTCGCCCACCGGGCGGTGCGACAGACCCAGCGCGGCCACCAGCGCCAGCGCTTGCAGGAGGCCTGCGAGGGTGGGGCTCACCTCAGAACCGGTCCGGGTGGAGCAGCGCCAGGAGCAGGTAGATCACGAGGGCGGTCGCGACGATGAGCCCGACGATGTTGTCCGCGGTCACAGCCGTTCCACCGCCTTGGCGATCAGAGCGAGGACGGCGAACACGAGAACCGTGACGCCGACGAAGGCCAGGTCGGTCATGAGGGCTCCACCGGGGCTGTCGGGACCGGGCGCCGAGCGGCTGTCCGATCGGTCCAGTCGATTGTCGGACGGCTGGGGTGACAATCCGTGGTTATCCGCGTCCGTCAGGGTGACGGCGGCCGGCGGGGCGGCGTGCCGGTGGTGCGGGAGCGGCGGGTCCGCGGACCGGGCGGTCCGTACCGCCGCCCGCGAACTCACCGCTGCCGCCCGCACGTTCCTCCGATGAGCCGTCAGGACACCGGCGCCGGTGAACTCGTCGGCCCGGCCTTCGGCACCGACCGGCCTTCACGGCCCGACCGACCGGCCCGCACCGCCGAACCGACCGGCCTTCACCGCCGGCCAGAGCGCAGGAGAACCTCCGATGTCTTCCGAACCGCCGACGCCCGACACCACGCCGCGGAACCCCGACCGCCGACGCGACGACGACCGGGCACTGCCCCGCTGGCTGCCCAGGGCGATGATGCTCGCCCTGCTGCTCGCGGGGGCGTTCCAGCTCGCGAACTGGGCCTTCCATCAGCTCATCGACCTCCTGGTGATGCTGCTGATCTCCTTCTTCCTCTCCCTCGCCATGGAGCCGGCGGTCGACCGGATGGCCGCCCGCGGCATCCGGCGCGGCGTCGGCACGTTCCTCGTCTTCATCGCCCTCGCGGCGGCCATGGCCGGCTTCGTCACCGCACTGGGCACGCTGCTCGTCGACCAGGTGGCCCAGCTGTCCGAGCGGCTGCCCGGCACCCTGCAGAACGGGATCGACTGGATCAACTCGAACTTCCACCAGAGCCTCTCGCTGGACGGCATCCGGAAGAAGTTCTTCGCCGACGGAGCGGTGGAGAAGTACGCGCAGCAACTGGCCGGGAACCTCTGGGGGGTGTCCAGCACGGTGATCGGAGGCCTGTTCCAGGCGTTCACCGTGGGCCTGTTCACGTTCTACTTCACCGCCGAGGGGCCGCGGGTTCGGCGGCTGGTGTGCTCGATGCTGCCGCCCGCCCGGCAGGCCGAGCTCCTGCGGGCCTGGGACATCGCCCTGACCAAGACCGGGGGCTACCTCTACTCCCGGGCCCTGCTGGCGGCCGTCTCGACCCTCGCGCACTGGGTCGCCTTCGAGATCGTCGGGCTGCCCTACGCCGCCGCCCTCGCGGTGTGGGCCGGGGTGGTGTCCCAGTTCGTCCCCACCGTCGGCACCTACATCGCCAACGCGCTGCCCATTCTGGTCGCGTTGACCGGCGAACCGTCCGACGCCCTCTGGGTCCTGGGCTTCGTCCTCGTCTACCAGCAGATCGAGAACTACCTCCTCCACCCCCGGATCACGGCACGGACCGTCGACATCCACGCCGCGATCGCCTTCGCCGCGGTCATCGTCGGCGCCGCCCTGCTCGGGGCCGTCGGCGCGCTCATCGCCATCCCCGCCGCGGCCACGCTCCAGGGTTTCCTCAGCACCTACATGCCCCGCTACGAAGTCGTCGGCGACCTCCGCTTCGACCGGCACCGCCGCCCCCGGCGCCACGGCATACGCGGGCTGCTCTCCAGCGTCGCGAGCCGGTGGCCGGGGCGCTGACGGGGCACTGACGGGGCGTTGACGGCATGTGAGGGCATGTGAGGGTGAATTTCCGTCTCCTTTTTACTTTCTGATGACTTCCTTATGGGACTAACCGCCTTGTTCCAGTGGTGTCAAGTGCGTTGGAATGCGAGGGCTGTCGGGACGCGCGTTCCAGAGGCATCCACGCGTCCGACCCGGATCCGCGTGCACTGGGCCACCGCAGCCTGACGTCGCATCAGACGAAAGGATGTCCATGATCGGCTGGCGGAAATCCCAGCTAGCAATCGCCGTCGCGGTCACCGCCGCGTCCATGCTCCTGGCCGGCGGGGCAGGCGCGAGCGCCGCCCCCGCGCCCGACCCCACGACCGCCCAGGCGGCCGCGGCGGGCGGAACCCCGGTACCGGTGATCGTGATTCTCAAGGACCAGATCGCCGACGCCCCGGCGGACGCCGGGCACCTGGGCGCGCGCAGGCAGAAGGCCGCGTCCGCCCAGGCGCCGCTGCTGGAGCGGGTCAGGGCCGGTGGCGGCACCGGGATCAAGAGTTTCGTGGTCGGAAACGCGTTCTCCGCCACGGTCGGCCCGGCACTGCGGGCGGCGCTCCAGGCCGACCCGGCGGTCGCCTCGGTGGTGGCGGACGGACAGGTCGCCGTCGCCCCGCCGATCGGCGGCAAGGACGCGGACCCCGCGACCGCCCCCGCCGCGAAGGCCCCGAAGTCCGCCGCGGCCGCCCCCGAGGCCGCCCGGGGAGACAAGGCCGGCAAGGGCGGCGCGGGCGGCGAGGAGAACGCGACCAACACGGTCTGCCCGTCCGACCCGGCCCATCCGCTGCTGGAGCCGGAGGCGTTGTACTCCACGCACACGGTCGCGACCGCCGGCTCGCCCGGCGCCCAGGACCTGGCCACCGGCAAGGGCGTGAAGGTGGCCTACATCGCGGACGGACTCGACCCGGACAACCCGGACTTCATCCGGGCCGACGGCTCGCACGCGGTCGTCGACTACCAGGACTTCTCGGGCGAGGGCACGGACGCGCCGACCGGCGGCGCGGAGGCCTTCGGCGACGCCTCGGCGATGATCGCGCAGGGCCGTCAGGTCTACGACGTCGCGCAGTTCGTCAACCCCTCGCACCCGCTGCCGGCCGGCTGCACCATCCGTGTCCGGGGCATCGCCCCCGACGCCTCGCTGGTGGCGCTGCGGGCCGGCGGCGAGATCATGTCGAACTCCTCGATCCTGCAGTCCATCGACTACGCGGTCTCGGTCGCCCACGTCGACGTGCTGAACGAGTCCTTCGGCGGCAACGTCACCCCCGACAGCGGTGCGCGCGACACCATCTCGCTCTTCAACGACCAGGCCGTCGCAGCCGGTGTGACCGTCGCCGTGTCCACCGGCGACGCCGGGATCAGCGGCACCGTCGGCACCCCGTCCACCGACCCGAACGTGATCGCGGTCGGCGCTTCCACCGACAACCAGAACTACCAGCAGACCGGTTACGCGGCGGCCCAGTTCTCCAACGGCACCTGGGACGACAACCGGATCTCCGCGCTGTCCTCGGGTGGCTTCACCCAGGCCGGCCGGACGCTGGACCTGGTCGCCCCCGGTGAGTCGGACTGGGCGCTCTGCTCGCCCGACCTGTCCAAGTACACCGACTGCGCCGGCTTCAGCGGCAACGGCTCCCCGATCCAGTCGTTCGGCGGGACCAGCCAGTCCGCGCCGTTGACCGCCGGTGCCGCGGCCGTGGTCATCCAGGCCTACCGCGACACCCACAAGGGCGCCTCGCCGGCTCCCGCACTGGTGAAGAAGCTCCTCACCGGCACCGCCCAGGACCTGGGCCTGCCGGCCGAGGAGCAGGGCGCGGGCCTGCTGAACGTCCGCGCGGCCGTGGAGGCCGCCCGGGGCTACCAGAACGGCTCCGGCGCCCAGGACGGCAACACCGTCGTGGTGACCTCCGGCCAGGTCGACATCGCCGGCACCCCGGGCTCGGCCCACACCGCCGACATCACGGTCACCAACACCGGCGCCACCCCACAGACGGTCAGCGGCGCCACCCGCAGCTTCGCCCCGCTCTCCGACGCCCAGCAGAGCATCCAGCTGAGCTCCTCCTCCGACCAGACCTTCAAGTACGCCACCAACGGCGCCACCTGGGTCCAGCAGCAGGTCAGGTTCAGCGTTCCGGCCGGTGCCGACCGCCTCGCGGCGTCGATCGCCTGGCAGGGGGCGGCCAGTCCGGTCGGCAACGGCCCGGTGGTCCGGCTGACGCTGCTCGACCCGTCCGGCCGGTTCGAGACCAACACCCGCCCGCAGGGCGGTGCCACCGTGGCCGACTTCGGCCTGGTGGACGTCCCGCACCCGGTGGCCGGTGACTGGACCGCGATCCTGTACACCCCGGCCGGCAAGAGCGGCTACACCGGCCAGGTCCTGCTGGACACCGCCACCCAGCGCGCGGTGCCGGCGGGCGCCGTGAGCCCGCAGGTGGCCGAGCTGGCGCCGGGCGCCAGCAAGACCCTGCACGTCCGGCTCACCACCCCGCAGACCGGCGGCGACTCCAGCGAGTCGGTCACCGTCTCCAGCTCCAACGGCCGCACCACCAGCGTGCCGGTGGTGCTGCGCAGCCTGGTGGCGATCGGTCAGGGCACCGGCGGTTTCACCGGCACCATCACCGGCGGCAACGCCCGCAGCGCCTCGCCCACGCAGACCTTCGGCTACGCCTTCGACGTCCCGAAGGGCCAGCACGACCTGCGGGTCGGCGTGACGGTCGCCAAGGACCCGAACCTGCTCCTGCAGGGCGTCCTGGTCAGTCCGAACGGCACGCCGGTCGACGCCGAGGGCAACGCGGTCCTCGACGCGCGGGGCAACCTCACCGGCACCACCGCCGGGGTCTCCGCCACCACGGTCGACCCGGCCGCGGGCCGCTGGCGGTTCGTCCTGGTCGTGCTCGGCCCGGTCAGCGGTGCGCAGGTCAGCCAGGAGTTCACCGGCACGGTCGGCCTCAACCTCGACCGCGCCACCGCCGCCGGTCTGCCGAACGACCCGCGTACCAGGCTGGCGGCCGGCAAACCGGTGACGGTGGCGGTGGACTACACCAACAACACCGTCGCCACCCAGCAGGTCGCCGCGGACGCCCGGCTCGACGGCCGGGTCGACCTGCCGCTGGTGCCGCAGGGCAGCTCGGCGACGGTCGGCCTGCCGCTGACCACCGACGCGACCACCCCGTCCTTCCTGGTCCCGCCGGGCACCGACCGGCTGACCGCCGTGTCGGCCTCCTCCGTCCCGGCCCACCTGGAGATCAGCGCCGTCACCGGCTCGCCCGACCTGTTCGGTGATCTGAAGAAGGCCCAGAACGGCTCGACGATCTCGGCCGCGACCGCCGCCGGCAGCCCCGCGCAGCCGGTCGTCCCGGGCAGGTGGACCACCTTCGTGCAGCAGATCGGCCCGTTCGGCACCTCCGGCGCTCCGGCCGGTACGGCCACCGTCACCGCGAGCGCGCACACCCGGGCGTTCGACCCGGCGCTGACCTCCAGCACCGGCGACCCGTTCGCCGCCGCGGTCGACGCCGCGGCCCCCGCCGCCACCCCCGTGACCGTCCAGCCGGGCGCCACGGGCACGTTGCGGGTCACCCTCACCCCGACCGGCCCGAAGGGCGGTACCGTGCACGGCGTGCTGTACCTGGTCTCCGGACCGACCGGTCTGGCCACCGCCAACAACTCGCTCGGCACCACCGGTTCGGTGCTGGCGGCGATCCCGTACAGCTACACGGTGAACTGACACCACGCCACAACGGCCGAGGCCGCCCCGGCTGCCGGGGCGGCCTCTCGGCGGTCAGAAACGCGGCTCGTCGGGCCGCGGCGGCACGGCCTCGACCGGGTCGAGCGTGATCAGGCTCCGGGGGGCGACCTCGCGCAGCTCCGGCAGGAAGCCGCGGATCCGCTCCTCGCTGTCCACGATCACGACGGCGACCGGGAGGTCCTCGGTCAGGTCCAGGAGCCGGGAGGTGTGAATGAGCGAGCCCGCGCCGAACCCCTCGACGCCGTGGAAGACACTGGCCCCGGCGAGGCCGGCCCGGCGCGCGCGGTGCACGATCTCGGAGAACACCGGGTGGTGCCGGTACCGGTCCGACTCGCCGAGGTAGACCGTCGCCCGCAGGGCCGGTCCCGTCGGCAGCTCGCGCGGCGGCGGCGGGGGTTCGGCGTCCCGGTCGTCGTGGTGGCGGTGCAGGTGCGGGCTCATCGCCACCCTCCTCCGGCCGTCGGCGTACGGTGCGGCCGCGGCGGGCCCCGCCGTCCTCAGGTCCACGATACCGGCGCGCCGGTACCTCCGCCCTCCTCGCGGCGGCCCCGCCCGGTCGCGGACTGCGCCGACCGCACCGACCGCACCGACCGCCTCGGTCCGGCGGTGCGGAGCCCGCGATCGCGGCCGATCGCGGCCGATGGGGCCGGGGCGCGATGGGTGATCGCGGAGCGGAGCGGGGCGTCGTCCCTCTGGCGCCGTCCTCCTGGCGCGCCCGACGGCTGTGCCGGCGCGGTGCACTGACGTAGCATCAGAGGCTTGTCCCCACCGGGAGGTTGTCATGCGTCGGATCGCCGTTGTCGGAGCGGGCCAGGCGGGTCTTCAGCTCGCGCTCGGGCTGGTGGCGGGCGGGTACGAGGTGACGCTGGTGGCCGCCCGGACCCCGGCGGAGCTGCGGTGCGGACCGGTGCTGTCGACGCAGGCGATGTTCGGCCCGGCGCTGCGGATCGAGCGTGCGGCCCGGCTGGACCTGTGGGCCGACGAGGCGCCGGCGGTCAGGTCGGTCGATTCGGTGCTCGTGACGCCCCCCGGGGTGCGGGCGCTGGAGTTCACCATGACGCTGGACGAGCCGGCCCAGTCGGTCGACCAGCGGATGAAGCTGGCGCGCTGGCTGGAACTGCTGGCCGCGCGCGGCGGCCGGGTGGAGTACCGCACGCTGGACCGCGCGGGCCTGCGGAAGCTCGCCGAGCGGCACGAGCTGACGGTCGTCGCGGCCGGCCGGGGCGAGCTCGCCGGGATCTTCGAACGGGACGGGGACCGCTCGCCGTTCGACGCGCCGCAGCGGGCGCTCTCCTGTCTCTATGTGCACGGGGTCGGCTCGCCCGACCCGGCGGCCGGGCCGAGGGCGCGGATGCACGCGCTCCCCGGGGCCGGCGAGCTGTACCTGCAGCCGGCCCTCACCCTCTCCGGGCCGTGCGCGATCCTGCTCTGGGAGGCGCTCCCCGGCGGCCCGCTGGACTGCTTCGCCGACCGCCCTTCCCCCGTCGCGCAGCTGGCCCGGATCCGCGAGCTGCTGCACACGTACCTGCCGTGGGAGGCGGAGCTGTGGGCCGCCGCCGAGCCGACCGACGCGGGAGCCGGCCTGTACGGGGCGGTGACCCCGACGGTCCGCCGGCCGGTGGCCCGGCTGGACGGCGGTGCCGGGGAGGTCCATGTGCTCGGCCTCGGCGACGCGCTGGTGGTGAACGACCCGATCACCGGCCAGGGCGCCAACAGCGCGGCGCGGGCCGCGGACGCCTATCTGCGGGCGATCACCGAGCACGGCGACGCCTCGTTCACCCCCGCCTGGATGCGCGACACCTTCGAACGGTTCTGGCGGCAACACGCGCGCCACACCGTCGACTTCACCGCCACGATGCTCACCGTGCCGGACCACCTCCAGGGCGTTTTCGCCGCCGCCGCACAGCACGACGACGTCGCCCGGCGCCTCGCCAACACCTACGCCGAGCCGAGCGACCACGCCGCCTGGCTCGCCGCGCCGGAGTCGACCGAGGCCTACCTGGCCTCGGTCGGCCGGTAGGGCACGCCCCGGGCCGGCGACCGGTCCTGCCCCGGCAGCGGTGTCAGCCGTACGGGACGACCGCGACCGGGCAGCGGACATGGTGGATCGCGGCGTGCGCCACCGAGCCGAGGCGCGTGCCGATCGGCGCCCGGCGGGCGCGGCGGCCGACCACGGCGAGGCCGGCCGCCGCGGTGGCCTCGACCAGCGCGACGGAGGCGTTCCCGCGGACCAGGTCCGCGGTCACGGCCACCCGCGGGTGACGGGCCCGCCACGGCGCCAGGACGTCTGTGAGCTGCTGCTTCTCGACGGCGGACAGCTCCTCGTCCACGCTCCCGATCGCGGCGAACGCCATGTACGCGCTGCCGGTCGGCGGGTCCCAGGCGTGGACGGCCCGGAGCGGGGCCGAGCGCAGCTCGGCGGCCTCGAAGGCGAAGGCGAGGACCTCGTCGAAGGGGCGCCGCAGGTCCAGCCCGACCACGACCTCGTGGTTCCCGGCGTCCGTCGCGGAGTCTTCCTCGGCCGCCCGGACCAGTACCACCGGGCACGGCGCCCGCCGCAGCACCTCCTGGCTCACCGAACCGACCAGGAAGCCGCGCAGGGCGCCCAGCCCACGTGAGCCGAGGACGAGCATGGCCGCCCGCCGGCCTGCCGCCTCCAGCGCGTCGGCCGGGTCATGGGGGACGTGGGCGGAGGTCACCTCCACCCCGGTGAGCAGGGCCCGCAGCCTCGCCTCCTCGGCGGCCAGCTGCTGCCGGCTCCAGGTGACGGCGTCGGATGTGCCGAGCACATCGGTCTTCGGCCACGGCCAGGCCTGGAGCAGTTCGAGCGGCAGGGCGCGGAGCAGCGCCTCACGGCCGGCCCAGCCGGCCGCGGCGACGCTCTCCGGCGAGCCGTCGAAGCCCGCGACGATCGGTGTGGTCATGCTGCCCTCCGGTACCGGGGCGGTCGGTGGTGCGGCGCCCGGGCTCC
Organism: Kitasatospora sp. NPDC088351; assembly: GCF_040685575.1. Taxonomy (NCBI): domain Bacteria; kingdom Bacillati; phylum Actinomycetota; class Actinomycetes; order Kitasatosporales; family Streptomycetaceae; genus Kitasatospora; species Kitasatospora sp. NPDC088351. Next base: position 43,724 of record NZ_JBFBIL010000023.1, read on the forward strand.
GGGCACCGCGGCCAGTATCGACCGGTGTCCGGCCTCGTGCCCGCCGAGCGGCCCCCGGGTCAGTGCGGGGAGGCGGGCACCGTGACGATCGGGCAGTGGGCGCGGTGCAGCAGGCCGTGCGGGACGGACCCGAGCCGCATGCCGGTGAAGCCGCCGCGCCCCCGGCGGCCCACGACGACGGCGAGGGCGTGTTCGGACGCGAGGGCGAGTCCCTCGACGGGGTGGTCCCGGAGGACCTCGTGGGTGAGCGTCACCTCGGGGTGGCGGTCGCGCCGGCCGGCCGTGCTCTCGTACAGCAGGCGCCGGAGCGTCTGCTCGACCTCCTGCTCGTCGGAGCGGCCGAACAGGCGGATCTGCCAGACCCAGAGGGCGCGCAGCGCGGCCCGGCGGCTCGCGGCGAGACCGAAGGCGAAGTCGAGGGCGGCCGCCGACGCCGGGCTGCCGTCCACACCGACCACCACGTACGGCGGCTCCTGGGTGACGTGCTCGGGTTCGCGGACGACCACCACCGGGCAGTGGGCCTGGGCGCTCACCGGGACGGTCACCGAGTAGGTGCTCAGCATCTCCTCCAGCCGGTTCAGCCGGCGTGAACCGAGGACCACGAGGCCGGCGTGCGCGGACTCCCGGCACAGCACCAGGGCGGGCACGTCCTCGGCGACGGCGGTGGTCACCGGCAGTCCCGGGTGCCGTTCGCGGGCGACGCCGGCGGCCCGGTCCAGGGCCTCGTCGCCGCGCTCGCGCAGCGCTTTGTGGTACCGGCCCTCGTCGAACGCGCGCAGCTCGTGGACCGGCGTCGGAATCGCGTGGACCAGCCGCAGCGGCAGCCCGCGGCGGTCGGCCTCGTCGGCGGCCCAGGCGGTGGTCATCGCACCCGTGGTGACGGCATCGACGCCCAGCACGACCGGCCGGCGCTCGCTGGCGGATGTCATGGCTCCTCCATGGGGCAGGGCGGGGTGGGACACCGGGCTCCGGCCCTGTTTCCACGCTAAGGACGCGGCGCGCCCGATGCCAGGGCTCGGGCCGGCCGGCTGCGGAGCCGGGTCCCGGTCCCACCGGCCCCCGTGGCGGCCACCGGCCGCAGGGGGAACGCTGGGGGAGAGGGCCGGCCCGGCCCGGACGGGCGGCAGGACGCGTACGACGTCCGCACCGGCACCCTCACGGTCGCGCTCGTCCGGGCGTGGCGACAGGCACAGGTACCGGCGAGCCGAGGAGCCACCGTGGACCACGACCCCGACCTCGAGGACGCCCGGCGGGCGGACCCCGCCGCCGTCGCCCGGCGGATCACCGAGCGCCGCGATCTGCTCGGCCTGAGCGAGCAGATGCTGGCGTCCCGGGCGGCGATGTCGCCGCGCTATCTCCAGTACCTGCTGGAGGCCGGGCCGGCCTTCGACCCGGCCGGCCTCGCGCGGATCGCCGCCGTGCTGCGGACGACGTACCGGGAGCTGCTGGAGGGCCGTGCCGACGCGCCGCCGGGGCAGCGTGAGGCAGGCGCGCGCCCGCTGCTCTTCCACCTGACCGCGTCCGAGTGCTGGGAGCGGATCGGTACCCACGGCATCGGCCGGATCGGCCTTCCGGTCCAGCCCGCCCCGGCGGTCTTCCCGGTCAACTACGCGGTGGACGCCAGGACGATCGTCTACCGGACGGCCGCCTTGGGCCCGACGGACCCGGCCGACGGTTCGTCCGTCTCGTTCCAGGTCGACCGCATCGACGAGCAGCTGAGCCAGGGCTGGAGCGTGCTCCTCCTCGGCCGGGTCGAGCACGTCGACGACCCCGCGGAGGCCGACCGCCTGCGGGGACTGCCCGGAACCGCCCCCTGGGCCGGTGGCGCCCGCGCGGTCTGGGTGCGGATCCGGCCGGACGAGATCACCGGCCGTCGGATCGGCGGCGGGTGAGCCCATGGCCCGGCGGGGCGATCCGGACCGTGCCGTCCCCGGCGTGCCTCACCCGGCTCCGTGCCTCACCCGGGCGCGGGCCTCACCCGGGTGCGGGGGAGCGGGGCGGTTCGGTCGGGATCCGGTGGACGAAGAAGAGCGCGACCAGCCCGCTGAGGGCGAGGACGGCGAGGGCGGCGCGCAGTCCCTCGATCCGCGCGGCGGCGTTCGCGTCGAGCGCGGCCCGGGCCGCCGCGGACTCCGCGCCGGCCTGCTCGAGGGCGGCCGTCAGCTGTGCGTCGGACAGGAACGGCACGCCGGCCGAGAGCTCCACCCCGGCCCGGTTCCTGACCTCGTCCGGGATCGCCGGGCTCTGCTCGATGGTGGTGAGGAACGACGTGGTCAGGACGGCGATGAGGATCGACCCGGCGAGCGCGGTGCCGATCGACGCGCCGAGGTTGGTGACGGTGTTCTGCACGCCGCCGACCTCGGCGCTCCGCTCGTCCGGCACCGCGGACACGGTGACCGCGCCGAGCTGGGAGGCGAGCGCCCCCATGCCGAGCCCGATCAGCAGCAGCGGGACGGTGACCACCTCCGCGCCCGTGCCCGCGTCGAGACCGGCCATCAGGACGACCGCGCCCAGGACCATCGAGACGATCCCCAGCCGTACCACCCGCCGTGGTGAGACGTCCGGGAGCAGCCGGGGGATCGCGAGCGCGGCGACCAGCAGGGTGAGGGAGAGCGGCAGGATGCGCACCCCGGTGGCGAGCGCGGAGAGCCCGAGCGCGACGGACAGGTACAGCGGCACGACGAAGAAGACGCCCATCTGCACCAGGAACTGGAAGAAGAAGACGACCAGGCCGCCGGTGAGCTGACGGTTCGTCAGTAGTGCCGGGTCCACCAGCGGTTCCTCGCCCTGCTCCGCGAGGCGGGCCTCCCAGCGGAAGAACAGCCAGATCAGGAGCACCCCCGCGAGCGTCAGCCAGACCACCGGTGAGAGGCCGAACCAGGCGGCGGTGTCGGACTTGGGCCGGAACCAGCCCCAGGTGGCCGAGCGGAGCACACCGAGGACGAAGAGCCCGATGCCCAGCGCGGAGAGGACGGCGCCCAGCAGGTCGATCCGCGGGCGGGTGCCGGGCGGCGCGTCGGCGACCCGTCGGGCCAGCAGCAGGATGCCCAGCACCAGCACGGTCTCGGCGGCGAACACCCAGCGCCAGGAGAAGAAGGTCGTCGCGGCGCCGCCGATGAGCGGGCCGAGGGCGATCGCCACCGCGCCCGCGGCCGTGACCAGGCCGTAGGCCGCCGGGCGCCGCTCCGCAGGGAAGTTCCCGGCGACCAGCGCGACGATCGCGGGCAGGATCAGGGCGGCCCCGACCCCTTCGAGCAGCGACCAGCCGAGCAGCAGCACGGTCAGGTTCGGGGAGAGCGCCGTGGTCAGGGAGCCGCAGCCGTAGACGACGCAGCCGATCATGAACGCGCGCCTGCGACCGATGAGGGCGCCCACCTTGCCGCCGGAGACCATGAGCATCGCCATGACGAGCGTGTAGGCCGTGATGGCTCCTTGCAGGCCGCTCACCGTGGTGCCCACGTCGTTGGCCACGGTCGCGATCGAGACGTTCATGACGGAGCTGTCGAGCGCCATCAGGAACTGTCCGGTCGCCAGCGTCAGGAGTACGAGTGTCGCGGCCGCGGCCTGCCGGGAGGTGCCTTCACTGCCTGCCATGGGCGTAGCGTTCCACGGCCTCGCCCGGCGGCTCCCCGACCCGCCGGAGGGGTCAGCCGGTCGGCGGGGGCGGGCGCCCGGAGGCACCCTCATCCGGACCGGCACCGAGCCCTACCGCCTCCAGGCCACCCAGGTGAACTGCCTCGGCAGCCGCACCAGCCACCACGCCCTTCAACAACTGCACGACGGCGCGGACTGGCGCGTCCTGGCGACCGCTCTCATCCGGCTGGCGGACCATCTCGATGCCCATCGACTACCACCGTCGCCGCGTGCTCGACTACACAGGCCTCCTGCCCGAGGAGTTGTGGGAGCAGGTGAGTCGCCGCAGCGGTATCCACCCGGGCCACAACCTCCGCCGGAAGCTGGCCCGCGCCGTCCTGTACACGCCCTACAACCCTGTTCCGGTCTCTGATGGCGAGGTGATGTCGGATTCTCACTGCGTCGTGCCCTGAGGGGCTGTCCTTGGACGGTGAAGCCAGTCGTCCTTGACCGATCTCATTCAATCGAGTCGTTCACTCAGCGGACCCAGTCGTTCAGCCTTCCGTCTCGGTGAACCTGGTCGTACGGGCAGACGTCGGGTCGACACCGGTCAGGGCACAGCTGGCCGTCCAGAGGTGCGCCGCGGTCGTGGTGTCGGCCAGGTGGTTCCAGAGGGGTTCGCTCCTGGGCCTGCCGCGCAGCCCGAACACCCGGGGGCCCCACATCTGGCGGCCGCGCACGTCTGGGTCGAGCACGGCGCGTACGGTGGGCCAAGCGCCGGCTTCCTTGCCCTGGACGAGAAGGCCGAGCGGCAGGCCGAGCAGCCGCTCGCCGGTGGTCCGGACCTGAACCGGCGGCCGCGAGGGGGTGAGGGAGTCGAGCGCGCCGCCGGGGTGGGCGACCACGCTCAGCGTCGTGCTGCCGGCGGCGTCCAGGCGGCGGTCGAGCTCGAAGGCGAAGAACATCTGGGCCAGCTTCGACCGCGCATAGGCGCGCTTGGGCTGGTAGTCGTGCGTGCTCTGGAGATCGTCGAGGTCCAGGCGTTCGGACTTGGCCGCGAAGCTGCCCGTGGTGACGATCCGACTCGCTGGGGCTGCCATGAGCAGGGGGGCCAGCCAGTGGGTGAGTGCGAAGTGACCCAGGTGGTTGGTCGCGAACATCAGCTCGTGGCCGTCCTTGGTCTCTCGGCGCGGCGGCTGGTCGAGCGCCACGCCGGCGTTGTAGACGACCGCGTCGAGGCGGTCCAGTTCGAGCGCGTCCACGGACGTCCTGAGCGATGCGAGGTCGGCCAGGTCCAGAGGCAGATGTCGCACCTGGGCGCCGGGGACACGTGAACTGATCGAAGCGATCGCGGCTTTGGCCTTCGTCTCGGCCCGGCTGCCGAGGACGACCGTGGCCCCGGTGCCGGCGAGCTGCTCGGCGACGAAGTACCCGATGCCCGCGTTGCCGCCGGTGACCAGGAAATTCCTGCCCTCGGCGCGAGGCAGCCGGTGAACGTCCCACACTGGGGCCTTGGGTACGGAGGGCATGGCGGGCTCCCGGAGCTTGGAGTGATCTGGAGGCGGGCGGAGCCGCACCTTCACCACCGGTCCCACCCAGCCCCTACGGTCCCGGTGGTAACTCACATCCCACCGACAGGTCGCTGTCGCCACTGACAGCCGACCGGCATCGCGTGGGCCCGTCATCCGTCGCGGCCGATCTCCGTACCCGACACATGTGTGTCTCATCCGACCGAGTCGGCACAGGTCAGCGGGATCCCCGGCGACTGAATTCCTTGCGAACGGTCAGCCCTGTCATCCAATCGAGGCGGTTGACACCGGACCTGGGCGTCCACACCCTCACGCCGCCCCGACCGGCCGGTACCAGCGGTGGCCGGTACCGTCGCGATCGGGGCGGTTGTGCATCTGTCGGCCACCGCCATCGAGGAGGGCCAGGGCCTGTCCTTGATGAGCGGCTGGCCGGTACCGCCTACCGTCTACTGCCCCGGCGGTGGGGCCGGCCCGTGGCTAGCGCAGATGCCGAGCGAAGAACCCGGCCGCGCCCTCCCCTGCGAACTGCGGGACGCCCGTGTGCCCGCCCATATTGGCGTGCAGGGACTTCTCCTTGGAGCCGAAGGCGTCGAACAGGTCCAGCGCCGCCTGCCGGTCGTTGCCTTCGTCGTCCCACTGCAGCAGGACGTGCAGCGGAATGGTGACCTGGCGGGCCTCCTCGAACATGGCGCGAGGCACGAAACTCCCGGCGAAGAAGCCGGCGGCCACGATGCGCGGCTCGACCACCGCAAGGCGAACGCCGATGGAGATCACTCCTCCCGAGTACCCGACCGGGCCGCCGATCTCGGGCAGCGACAGGAGGGCGTCCAGGGCGGCCTGCCATTCCGGGACCGACTTTTCGACCAGCGGGAGGACGAGGGCGTCGATGATCTCGCCGCTGACCGGCTCGCCGGCCTCCATGGCCCGGCGCAGGTCGGCGCGGGCCTGCTCGGCGGCGGGCCAACGGGGCCGGTCACCACTCCCCGGGAGCTCGATGGTGGCCGTGGCGAAGCCATCCGCCGCGGCGTGCCGGGCCCGCGCCACCAGTCGGGGGTACATCTTGCGCAGCCCGAGGGGAGGGTGGCCGAGCAGGATCAGCGGCGCCGGTGCGGATGCGGATCCGGGCGTCCACAGGATGCCGGGGATCTCACCGAGGGTGAATTCGCGCTCGAGGACGCCGTCATCGAGGCGCTGCTCAGAAATGAAATGCACGGTCGTGCCTTTCGGGAGTGCACTGGAACGGCGCTCCCGGACGACGACCTATCGCCCGACCGTGACCCCGGAGGAGAGCACCCATGTCGATACGGTCACGGGTACCACCTCCTTGTTCTCTCGCACGGCCTCCGGCAAAGCTAGCAATGGTCACCGAGGTTCGCCAAACGGGTTCTTGCGGAGGCTCCGTGACCGGATGCCGGAGACTGCCCGTCCTCGGCGGCACCCTGACGCTCGGATTCGCCCCTGACACCTGGCAGCCGACGCCCGGGCAGGCCGCCGACTGCCAGGAGAGCCTGGAACAGGGCTTCGGGCCCGGCCCCGATCCGCAGGTCCACCTTGCGCGGCTGCTCAGGCCTCTCATCAGCGGTCAGGCGGTGTTCCGGGCCCGGTTGACACCACCCCCGGGTCGTCCGATCGGCAGGGGCAACAGTCATGCCGGGCCCGGAGGCCAGGAGCCCCGTTCCAGGACCACCACGAAGGAGGTGACGGCGTGGCGGTGCCGGACGGCGTCCCCGGGGGTGGGCGCGGAGGGGCTACGCGGTCGCGGTCCGGTACTGGTCGACGTTCTGCCAGGTGACCGGCAGGGACGCCAGGCACCGGTCGAAGACCTCGGCCTGGCGCAGGTAGGCGGCACGGTCGGGACCGGGGCGCACGCAGAGGTCGTCCGCGTCGCCCACCGACCACGGCTGGAGCCCGTGGGAGAGCGCGGCAGGCAGCAGGGAGGCCACTCCCCGTGCCCCCAGCTCGCTGGTGAGCTGGCGTCGGACGGGGCGGCCCAGCACGTCGGCGAAGATCTGCGCCCAGACCTCGGAGCGGGCGCCTCCGCCCGCGATCCGCCAGGGGCGGTCGGCCACGTCCGCCCCGCTGGCCACGAGCCGGTCGAGCTGTACGCGGTGGTACTGGGCGACGCCCTCGATGACCGCGCGGGTCAGGTGGCCGCGCCGGTGCACACCGGAGATGCCCAGGAAGGTCCCGGACGCGGCGGGATGCTCGGGCGCGCCGTTCACGAAGGGCAGGAACAGCAGGCCGTCCGCGCCCGGCCGGACCCCGGCCGCCTCTCGCAGCAGTTCCGTCGGCGGCACCCGGTCGGCCCGGTCGTGCGGCACCGCGGCGGCGGCCAGCCACTCCAGGTTGGCGGCCGAGGTCGGGGCCACCTCCATCGCGAGCATCCGGCTGGGGTCCGGCAGCAGGGCACTGAGGGTGACCTTGGGCGCCGGGGTCCGGGCCGGCACCACCGCGCCGTTGATCGCCCAGGTGCCCACGATGACCGTGACGTCGCCCAGTTCGTGGCCTCCCGTGCCCAGGGTGGCCGCCACGCAGTCCATGGCGCCCGCGATGACCGGCAGCCCCTCGGCCAGGCCCGTGCGGGCCGCTGCCCGCGCGGTCAGCCCGGCGACCACCTCACCGGAGGGCCGCAGCGCGGGGAAGCGGTCCAGGTCCGCGGCCGGCAGGCCGACCAGGTCCAGCGCGGTGGTGGTGTACCGGCGGGTGTCCAGGACGACCATGCCGAAGGCGCTGGCGTCGCTGTAGTCGGCGCTGGCGACCCCGGTGAGCTGGGAGGTCACCCAGTCCTTGCAGGACAGCGCCCATCGGGTGGCCCGGTAGGCCTGTGGCTCGTGGTCGCGCAGCCACCGCAGCAGCACCGCGGGCTGGGCCGCCCACGGGATGGAACCGGTCTCCGCGGCGAGCCGGGCGGCCGCCTCGGGGGAGATCGCGTCCACGATCCGCTGCGCCCGGGTGTCGGAGGAGGCGATGGCGGGGCCCACCGGCCGCAGCTCGGCGTCGACCGGGTAGAGGCCGTTGCCGTGCGCCGCGACGCCGAGGCCGGCCGGGGTCCAGCCGTCGGCCGTCAGCTTCGCGTTCAGCTCGGCCAGCAGCGACAGCACCGTGTCGGCCAGCAGGACCATGTCCACGTCGTGGCGGTGCGCGGTGACGCAGGTGCGCGGTGTCCGGGCGGTGACGACGTACAGCTCACGGCCCTGTGCGTCGAAGGCGGCGGCCTTCGTCGCGGTCAGCCCGACGTCGACACCGATGTAGCAGGTGGTCACTGTGGTCTCCTGTCGCCGGTCGCGGCGGTCGCCGGGGTCTTCAGGCCCCGGGGACGGAAGCGCCGCAGCTCCGTGTCGTAGGCCGCGATCTCCGCGGCGATCCGTTCGTCGTCCCAGCCCAGGTACCGCGCGGCGATCCCGGCGCAGCGGGCGGCCGCGGCGCGGCCCATGTCGCCGCCCAGGCCGACGAGGGTACGCCGCAGCATGATGTCCCCCAGGGTGACGGCTCCCTCGTCGACGACCGCGACGGCCACCTCGGCGGCGATCGCCCCCGATTCCTCGTCGACGACCTCCAGCAGCCCGGGGTCGGCCTCGGCGAGCGCCAGCACCCGTCGGGCCCGTACGCCGTAGACGTCGAGCAGCCGGCGTCGCTGGGCCGGGGTGAGTACCGGGGAGTTGAGGAAGTCCTCGCGGAACGCCTCCCACTGCGCGGTGTCCGCGCCGGGGAACGGGCGGGTGCGGGTGGTGCAGCGCCGTGGGGCGCGTCCCATGACCTTGAGCGCCTTGTCGGTGACGTCCTCGGCGAGCGCGCGGTGGGTGGTGAGTTTGCCTCCGATGACGGTGAGCAGGCCGGGGTGGGCCGGGGCGTGGTCCAGTACCGTGTGGCCGCGGCTGATCTTGGCGTTGTCGGTGACGTCGGCGGCGTAGGGCAGGGGGCGGATGCCGGACACGCTGTAGAGCACGTCGTCGGGGGTGAGCCCGGCGCCGGGGAAGATCCGGTTGGTCTCGTCGAGCAGGTAGTCGATCTCCGCCTCGCTGGCCACGACCTCGTCCAGGTCGCCCTCGTAGGTGAGGTCGGTGCTGCCCAGCATGTAGCGGCCTTCCCAGGGAAGGACGAAGATCGGCCGCTGGTCGGCCGCGGCTTCGAAGAAGATGCAGGTCTTCGGGGCCCCCGGGAAGGGGTCCACGATGACATGGCTGCCCTTGGTGCCGCCGTTGAGCCGCTTGGAGGCGATCTGCCCTTCGAGGACGTGGTCGATCCACGGGCCGGCGGCGTTCACGGTGAGGCGGGCCCGGATCTCCTGTTCCTCGCCGGTCCGGTTGTCGCGGGTCCGCAGGCCGGTCACGCGCGCGCCGTCCCGGATGAGCCCGGTGACGGTGGTGTAGGTCAGGACCCGGGCGCCGAGGTGGCGGGCGTCCAGGAACAGTTCGACGCAGAGCCGCTCCGCCCACGGGACCTGCGCGTCGTGGAAGAGCGCCGCACCCCGCAGGCCCTTTCTGGACAGGTGTGGCCAGCGCTGGGCCACCCGGTGGTTGGTCACGGTGCGGCTGAGGCCGCGCCCCCGGCGCGCCGCCAGGGCGTCGAACACGGCGAGGCCGAGCCGGATCAGGATCCCGGGCCTGCTGTTGCCGGCGTAGAAGGGGATGAGCATGGGGTAGTCGCGGACCAGGTGCGGGGCGCTGCGGAACAGCAGGTGGCGTTCCCGGATGGACTCGTGGACCAGGGTGAAGTCGTAGCGTTCGAGGTACTTCAGGCCGCCGTGGATGAGTCGGCTGGACGTGCTGGTGGTGCCGGAGCCGACATCGGCGCGGTCGACCACGACGACGCGCAGGCCGCGGGCCGCAGCGTCGCGGGCGATGGCCAGCCCGTTGATCCCGGCTCCGACGACGGCGAGGTCGACGATGTCCTCGCCGTTGGAGGGATGGTGCGACATGGGAGCTCCCGGAGGTGAGGGGTGCCGGTCCCGGTGGTTCGCACCGGGACCGGCACCCGTGCAGGGTCAGGCGGAGGCGGAGCCGGCGGACTGTTCCCGGAACAGCTCGTACGCCTCTTCGGGCTTGACCTCGTCGTGCACGACGGCCCGGACGGCCGCGAGCATGGCGGCCGGGTGCTCGCTCTGGAAGATGTTGCGGCCCATGTCCACACCGGCCGCGCCCTCCTGGACGGAGCGGTAGGCCATGGTCAGGGCGTCCAGCTCGGGCAGCTTCTTGCCGCCCGCCACGATGATCGGCACCGGGCAGGCCGCGGTGACCGTCTCGAAGCCCTGCTCCACGTAGTAGGTCTTGACGACGTGCGCGCCCATCTCGGCGCTGATCCGGGTGGCCAGCCGGAAGTAGCGGGCGTCGCGGACCATGTCCTTGCCGACCGCGGTGACGCCGAGGACGGCGATGCCGTGCCGCTGACCGGCGTCCACCAGGGCGGCCAGGTTGCGCACCGAGCGCGACTCGTGCTCGGCGCCGATGAAGACCTGGGTGGCCACGGCGGCGGCGTTCAGCCGGACCGCGTCCTCCATGTCCAGGGCGATGTGCTCGTCCGAGAGGTCACGCAGCACGCTCGGGCCGCCGCTGGCGCGCAGCACGATCCCTGCCTCACTGTGCGAGGGGATGCTGGTGCGCAGCGCACCCCGGGTCATCATGATCGCGTCCGCGTCGGGGACGAGCGGGGCGATGTTGGTGTCCAGGCGTTCCAGGCCGGCCATCGGGCCGAGGAAGTAGCCGTGGTCGAACGCGAGCATCACCGTGCGGCCGGTGTCCCGGCGGAAGATCCGGGAGAGCCGGTTCTGCAGGCCCCAGTCCTGGGCGTGGGCGCCCTTGACGTGGAAGGTGCCCGCGGCGGCCTGGGCCCCGCCGAAGTCGCGGGCCTCGATCAAGGCGTCGGTGTCAGCCATGGGTGTGTACTCCTGTACGTGTCTGGGTTGTCGGGGGTCAGTTGTCGGAGGTCAGTTGTCGGGGTTGGTCGGGGTGGCGGACGCGCCCGGGACGGGTGGTCGGTGCCCGGTGCGGCGAAGGGGGGTGCGGCCGGTGCGGCCTCCCCCGCCCGCCAGGAAGAGGACGAAGAGGACGAGGGAGCCCTTGAGCAGGTTCTGCGCGGCGGTGCTCCAGCCGACCAGGTTGACCAGGCCGTCCAGCAGGATGAAGAACAGTGCGCCGCCCCAGATGCCGACCGGCACCGCCCGGCCGCCGGAGATGAGCGTCCCGCCGATGACCACGACCGCGATCGAGTCCAGCAGGTAGCGGGTCCCCAGGTCGGGGGCGGGCGCGATGTAGGTGGCCAGCAGGGCTCCGGCGAGCCCGGCCAGCGCGCCGCTGGCCAGGTAGGTCGCGGCGAGCACCCGGGTGACGGGGATACCGGCCCGCTCGGCGGCGCGGGCGCTCTGGCCGATCGCGGTCAGCGACCGGCCGTACGTGGTTCCGCGCAGCAGCAGCACGATCAGCACGGTCAGCACCGCGACGGCGACGGCCGTCAGCGGCACGCCCGCCGGGCGCAGGTTGAGCAGCCGGCGCAGCCCTGAGTCGGGTACCGCGGTGAAGCCTTCGGCCATGACCAGCGTGCAGGACGAGGCCATCAGGCCGGTGGCCAGGGTGGCGATGATCGGCGGCATCGAGAGGCCGAGGATCGCCGTCGCACTGACGGTGGCCACCGCGAGGCCCGCCGCGATCCCGGCGAGGATGCCGAGCGTCACCGAGCCGGTGGTGGAGGCGGCCGCGACGGAGACGAACCCGGCCAGCGAGATGACCGGCCCCACCGACACGTCGATGTTGCCCGGCCCGGCGGTGACCACGAGCATCTGACCGACGCCGACGAGGACGAGGTACGGCGCCAGCGACAGCGCGAGGGAGACCGTCTGGCCGCCGCCCTGGCCGGAGACCGCCAGGATGACCAGCCAGACCAGCAGGGCCGCGAGGAATCCCCAGATCCAGGGGCGGGTGAAGAGCGCACGGAGGTTCATCGCAGCACCCTCCCGATCACGGCCCGGCCGGCGAGGACGGCCAGCACGATGCCGCCCTGGACGGCCGACTGCATGTTGGACGGCACGTTGAGCAGGCTGAGCGTGACGCTGACCAGGCCGAGGGTGACGCCACCGATGGCCACGCCCCACGGCACGGCGCTCCCACCGCGGAAGCTTCCGCCGCCGAGGATCACCGCGGCCACGGTGACCAGGGTGTAGCTGGAGGCCGACGAGACATCGCCGCCGCCGGTCTGCGAGGCCAGCAGCAGCCCGGACAGCACCCCGAGGACGCCCGCCACGGCGTAGACGGCCACCCGGGAGGTCAGCGGGCTCAGCCCGGCGCGCTCCAGCGCGGTGGTGTTGCTGCCCAGGGCGCGGATGCGCACGCCCACCGAGCTGCGCCCGGTCAGCAGGTACGTCAGCGCGGCGACCGCGATGATCGGCAGCAGCGGTGCGGGGAACCCGCTCGGCTGCCAGGCGCCGAACCGCGCCAGCCACTCGGGGGTGGTCCCGCCCGGGGTGGGCAGCAGGAACAGCCCCAGGCCCAGCCAGATGAACGAGGCGCCGAGCGTGGCGATCAGCGAGGGCACCCGGCGCAGGTGGATGAGCGCGCCCAGGACGGCGTACCCGGCCACCAGCGCCAGCAGCATCAGCGCTCCGACCAGGGGAGAGGTGACCAGCCGGGTGGCGGCGACGACGGTGACCAGGCCGACGAAGGAGCCGATCCCGAGGTCGATGTCGCCGACCGACATCAGCATCATCTGGGCCTGGGCCGCGAAGACCAGGGGCACGGTCGCGGACAGCACCAGCGTGAGCCCCGGGACGGTCAGCACCCCGGACTGGAGGGAGGCGCAGACCCCGATCATGGCGGCCAGGGCGATGGCGCTGACCGCGGCCGGTGCGGCTCTGTGCAGCCCGGCTCTGGTCGGCAGGGCCGACGTGAGGACATCAGTCATGGCGGTGTGCTCCGGCTGGGCTCCCGGCCGCCTGAGGGGCGGCCGTCGGGTGGGGGGCGGGCGGCGGCTCGGGCGCCGGGTGGGGGGCGGACTCGTCGAAGGAGACGGCGATGATCCGTTCTTCGGATATCTCGGCCCCGGCCAGTTCGGCGACGACCCGGCCGGCCCGGAAGACGTAGACCCGGTCGCAGTGCGCCATCTCGGCGTTCTCGCTGGAGTACCAGACGACGCTGCGCCCCTGGGCCGCCTCGGTTCGGATCAGGCTGTACAGGTCGGTCTTGGTGTGCACGTCGACGCCCCGGAAGGGGTCGTCCAGCAGCACCAGGTCGGCCGAGGAGGCGAAGGCGCGGGCGACGATCACCTTCTGCTGGTTGCCGCCGCTCAGCGCGGTCATCGCGGCGTCGGCGCCGCCCCGGATCGACAGCTTCCCGACCCAGTCCTGGACGACGGCGCGTTCCTCGGCGGTCCGGCGGAGCCCGTACCGGGCGAGGGAGCGCATGCCCGAGACGATGAGGTTGTCCGCGACGGTCCACAGCGGCAGGACGCCGGAGCGCTGCCGGTCGCCCGGGACGAACGCCCGGGTGCCGTGCACCTTGGTGTCGCGGCGTACCGGGTGCCAGAGGCGTTCGAGTACCTGCTGCTGGCCCTGCCCGGCCAGCCCGGCCAGGCCCACCACTTCGCCCTTGGCGACGCGCAGGCTGACGCCGTGCAGGCCGGGTCCGGTGGCGTCGCGCAGTTGGGCCACCACGGGGCCGTCGGCCGCGGGCGCCGCCCCGGTGGCCGGGCCCGTCCCCCGGGCCGCGCCGCGGGGTGCCACGTCGGCGCCCATGAGGGCCAGCACGTCGTCCTCGCGGAGTCCGGCCGCCGGGCGGTCCTCGGCGACGGCGCCGTCGCGCAGCACCGCGACCCGGTCGGCCACCGACAGCACCTCGCGGATGCGGTGCGAGATGAGCAGGACGGCGGTGCCGCGGGCGGTGAGGGTGCGGACGTACGCGTACAGCGACTGCGCGGCGTCCGGGCCGAGCGACTCGGTCGGCTCGTCGAGGATCAGCAGGTTCAGCGGATGGGCCAGGCCGGCCCGCGTGATCTCGACCATCTGCCGCTGGGCGAGCGTGAGGTCCTCGACCCGGTCGCGGGGTGACACGCCGTGGCCGGGGAACATCTCGTCCAGCCGCTGCCGCACCGCCTCGGCGGCGGCCCGCCGCGGGCGGGTCCGGGGCAGGCAGTGGCGCGAGGAGAGCCAGATGTTCTCCGCCACGGTGAGGTCGGGGCAGAGCGAGGTCTCCTGGTACGCCATCCGGACGGTGCGGAAGTCCTGTTCGCGGGGCCGGGTTCCGCCGGGGACCTGTCGGTCCAGGACGGTGACCGTGCCCTGGTCGCAGCCCTCCAGACCGGCGAGAACCCGCATGAGGGTGCTCTTGCCGGCGCCGTTGTGGCCGACCAGGCCGAGCACCTCGCCGGCGTGGACCGCGAGGTCCACCCCGTTGAGCGCGCGGGTGGGACCGTAGCTCTTGGTGACGCCGCGTGCGGCGACCACGGTCACGGCGCGGGGGTCCTGGTTCTTCCCCGGCGGGACGGCGGATGGTCCCGCCGGCAGCTTGTCGACGTGCATGCCTCGCTCCTGGTGTGGTCGTCCGGTCAGCCGGCGGTCGTCGGGACCGGGGGCTGCACCGGGGCGCCGCCGCTCTTCGAGGCCTCCACCTGCTTCTGGAACAGCTCGCGGGTCCACGGCCAGGCCGCGTACTGGTCGGGCTTGAGCACGGCGGCCCAGGCGTCGCGGTCCTTCTGCTCCACCAGGACGATCGGCAGGGTCATGTGCTGCGGGACGTCCTTGCCGTCCAGCAGGTCCAGTGCCGCCCACAGGGCGGCCACCGACTGGCCCGGGTCGGACATGACGGCGACCGAGCCGTTGTCGAGCTTGGTGTCCTTCCAGTAGTTGAGCGCGCGGCCGTTGGTCTCGAAGGTGACCGCCGGGACGGGCTTGCCGGCCGTGGTGAAGGCCTGGGCCACGCCGTAGCCGTCGCCGCAGCCGATGACGCCGTCCACCGTGGGCACGCTGGAGAGCACGCCGAGCACGGCCTTCTGCGCGGTCGCGCCGTCGCACATGCCGTTCACGGTCGCGGCGGTCTTCACGTCCGGGTACTTGGCGAGGATCTCCTCGGTGGCCTTGTGCATCTCGGCCTCGGGCTGGGAGCCCACCACACCGCGGCTGACGATGACGTTGCCCTTGCCGCCGATGCCGTCGAGGAGGGGCTTGGCCGCGTCGGTGGCCCAGTCGGTGAAGCTGTTCTGGATCACATGGGCGCACGGGGCGTCGATCGCGGAGTCGAAGACGACCACCTTGACGCCGGCGGTGCAGGCCTGCTGGATGACGGGCTTCAGCGCGGTGGGCGAGGCCGGGTCGATCAGCAGCGCGTCGGGCTTCTGCAGCAGCAGGCTCTTGATCTGGGCGATCTGTTCCGTCGCCGAGTTGTCGCCGGGCGCGTTGACGGTCTGGTACTTGCCGATCAGCCCGTCCGCCTGGGCCTGCTTGGCGGCGGTCTCGAACGAGGCGACCATGGTCTGCCGCCAGCCGTTGCCGATGAAGCCGTTGCTCAGGGCGATGAACGGCTTGCCCGGTCTCTTGGCGGATGTTCCGGCGTCGCCGCCGGCCGAGCCGGAGCCGGAGCCGGAGCCGCAGGCCGTGGCGAGGAGCGCGACGGCGGTGGCGAGCGAGGCCGCGGCTGCGGCACGACGGCGCGGGGAGGTCGAGGGGATGCGCATGGTGCCTCCTGGGAAGCAGGACCGCTGAGGGTGGGGGTGGGGCGGCGGTGGGGGTCAGTGCCCGGTTCCGACGCAGTGAGTAGTCATTACAGGCCTGTAATGACAGGTTGGCCAGAGGGTGGGAGCTAATGTGTTGTAGGTCACACTTGTGGCCGTAGCGGCGGAAAATCTCCCCGCTGGGGGATCTCTTGTTCCCTACCTGTCATGACAGCATCGATGCCGTGGCATGATTTGAGGACACAGTCGTACCGCCACCGAGGGGGATGGTCAGACCATGGCGCATCAGCGGTTGAACCGCGATTCCAGCGAGCCGCTCTGGATGCAGCTGATGACGGCGCTACGCGCCCAGATCGAGGCCGGCCGCCTGGCACCCGACCAACCCCTGCCCTCCGAGGCGGAGCTGACGGACCTCTACGGCGTCTCCCGCACCGTGGTCCGCGAGGCGCTGGGCGAACTCGTCCAGCAGCGGCTGATCTACAAGGTCAAAGGGCGCGGCGCATTCGTCGCCCCGCGCAAGACCGAGCTGCGGTTCGTCGGCTCCGTCTCCGGCTCCGCCGACGACCTGCGGGAGTCCGGACGCCGCGTCACCACCCAGACCATCCACCAGGAACTGGCCGAGGCCGACGAACGCGAGGCCGCACTGCTGCGCATCCCCATCGGCGAACAGGTGGTGAGGACGCGCCGGCTCCGGCGGGTGGACGGCCAGCCCTGGCTCCTGGTCGACACCACCCTGCCCGCCCGCCTGGTCCCCGGCCTGGAGAAGGCCGTCCTGGAGAACCAGTCGCTCTACGACGTGCTGCGCCGTCGCTACGGCATCGAACCCGACGGGGCCGACCGCTGGATCGAGGCCGTCTTCCCCAACGAGCAGGACGCGGCCGTCCTGGAGGTCTCCACCTCCACGCCGCTGCTCGGCATCGAATCCGTGTCCTGGCTGCCCGACCGGACCCGCTTCGAGGCCTACTACGCCCTCCACCGCAGCGACCAGACCCGCTTCTACGTCGGCATCCGCTGACGGGAAGTCACTATTCGGCGGCCCCAGGGGATATGACGAGGGATGCGTCGATGTCCAGGGCCGGGCCGGGCGGTTCGCACCTGCCCGCGGGGGAAGCGGGTATCCCGTCGGGGGTCTCGTCGGCGTGCGGCCGGGCGATCCCGCCCAGGCCGCCCTTTGACCGCAACCGGGTACGGTGCCTGGGGACGGTCGTCAAACTCCCGCCTGCGTGGCGGTGTTGGGGCAATGCCGCCACGCCCCCCGCCCGGAGGGCGGACGGCGTGGGTTCGACGACAGGCCCCGGCGGCTAGCGGCGCAGCGGGCCCTCGCAGGTGTAGTCGGCGCTGCCGGCCTGGCCGGCGGGCCAGACGTCGACCTTGCCGAACCAGCAGTTCATGTCGGCCATGTTGTTGCTCGCGGCGCCGCCGCGGCCGAGGAGGAAGTGGTCGACGGTGTCGGCCATGTCCTTGCGGACCCGGCCGCTGTCGGCAGGGTTGCCGAGGTTGGCGGTGATGCGCCCGGTGCAGGTGAAGCGCATCTTGTTGTCCCAGTCGCCGTTGTCCTTGCAGACGGGGGCGTTCTCGGTCGCCTTGGCGAACGCCGCCTGCACCTCGGGGGCCAGGGCGGAGGCGAGCCGGCCGTTGGGGGTGTAGGTGGTGTCGGGGACGAACAGCTCGTCGGCGAGCGGCACCTCGGCGTCGAGGTAGGCGGTGTAGTCGCGCTGGAGGGCGGCGTCCCGGCCGAGGCGGTCCCGCCAGGCGTCGTAGCCGGTGCGGTCGTCGGCACGCAGCAGGCGGTACATCTCGGCGAGCTGGTCGGGGTGCCGCTCGCCGAGGAGGTTGAAGAAGGTCGCGGCGTAGGGGTAGGCGCGGAAGCCCTCGCCCGCCCAGGTGGCGTGCAGGATCTGGTCGACGGTCAGGCGGGGGGTGCCGGCCTGGTCGTCCCAGCCGACCTGGCGGACCATGTACTTGCGGGCCTTGACGCCGTCGTCGCGGGTGGCGCCGGCGAAGTACTCGGCGGTGCCCTCGTTCATCGCGAAGGTGGCGTCGCCGGGCCAGCGGGTGGTGTAGCCGGACTCGGGGATCGCCCAGCGGGCGTTGAGGTAGTGCGTGTACTCGTGCCGGAACAGCTCTTCGAGGCTGAAGTACGACTCGGCGGTGGTGCGCTGGTAGGTGTAGAAGGTGGACTGGTCCTCCATGAACATGCCGCCGTTGTTGACGTCGCCGATGCCGAACAGCAGGCTCTGGAAGGACTGGTAGTTGGTCTTGGTGTCGTAGAGCTGGACGGTGAGCGCCGGGTGGGTGTCGTCCGCGAGCGGCTGGTCGGTGCCGATGACGCGGAAGAACTGCGCCTTGACCTGCTTGGTGGCGTAGTAGAGCTGGTCGGCGGTGGCCCGGTCGAGGGCGGTGCGCACGACCAGGGTGCCGTTGTCGTACGTGTAGGTGTTGGGGAAGAGCTGCTTCTCGATGTCGGCGCGGCAGACGCCGTACTGGGCGCAGAGACCGAGGTCGTTGACCGGGCCGACGAGGTTGGCCCAGGGCCTGCTCATCCGGCCGAAGGTCGCGGCGGCGAGCTCCAGTTCGGGGCCGATCCGGCTGGTCAGCTCGGGCTTGAGGGCGCCGATCTGGGCGAAGCGACCGTACTCCAGCATGGCGTCGGCGGCGGCCCACTCGCTGGCGGTGCCCCTGAGGTGGGCGTAGCCGGCGAAGACCCGGAAGGTCTCGCGGTAGTCGGCGTCGGCGGCGACGGCGGCGCGGAAGAGGCCCTGCGGGTCGTCCGCGACATTGGAGATGCCCTGGAAGTTGATCTGGAGGGCGCCGAGGGCGGCCCAGTTCCAGCCGCTGTCGCCGATCACCCTGCCGCCGGGCGCGAACATCCGCAGGACCTGCTTGATCAGCGGGATCCGGGCCTGCCGCAACTGCGGGGTGGAGCCGGCCTGGAACAGCTCGCCCATGGTGTTGCCGTTGGTGGTGGTCGGCTCGAACACCCGCGGGTTGGCGGTGTAGGCGGCGATGGCGCGGTCGACGGCGGCCACGGTGACGGCGTCGCCGCCGTCGATCTCGGAGTGGCTGAAGTCGAAGTAGGCGACGCTGTGCAGGTAGTACCAGAGTTCCTGCTGGTTCAGGTTGTTGGCGCTGTCGAAGGAGGGCGCCAGGGTGCTGATCCGGTCGGCGACGGCCTGCACGTGGGCAGGGGTCATCACCTTGGCGAGCTGGGGGTTCCAGGTGAGCAGCAGCGGCCGCAGGCAGGCCTCGTAGGTGTGGCCGCGGTCGGCGAGGAAGTCGGCCAGCGCGCTCGGGCCGAGCGCCGTGAACTCCTCGGGGGTGCAGGCGGCCTGCCGCGCGGCGACGCCGCGGGCGGCGGCCGGCGGAGCGGTGGCCGGTTCGCCGGGCTGGGGGCCGCCGGTGGTCGGCTGGAGCGCAGCGGTGCCGGGGAAGCCCTGCGGGCCGGACCGGACGGCGGCGCCCGGAGCGCCCTGGTGCGCCACCTGGTCGCCGGCGGTCGGCCGCGCGGTGGCGGAGGCCGCCTGGGTGGTGGCTGCCCCAAGGGGGCCGGCGACGGCCTGGGCGCTGTGCAGCAGCGGCACGGCGAGGGCGGTGGCCAGGGCGGCTGAGAGCAGGGTGTTGCGCACGGATGCGGTTGAGGGCACCGGATCTCCTCGATGGGGGTACGTGTGGGGGGTGGTGCGGGGGTGCTCGCCGGGGGAGGAGGGAGGCGGCGGGCGCCCCTGATACCGGGACTTGGGGTGGTGCCGGTATCGGGATACAGCGATGTCGACGTGGAGCTGGACCCGTACGGGGCCGCCGCGGAAGCGGATCGGATCGGCGGCCCCGTACGGGGGTTCGGTGGGGCTGCGGGGGAGGGCGTGGGGTCCGTGTCGTGGACCCCAAGCCCTGGCGCGGCCGAGGTGGGTGAGATGCGGTCAGGACCGGCCGGGCCGAGAGTCAAGTGCCAGGAGAATCACCGCTGTTGAGGGCAGCGAGGAGATTCCCGGCGACCCGGTCGGGTCACTGGGTGAGGGCGGCGGCCGGGTGGCCGCCCTGCATAACATAGTAATGTGACATGGCACTCGACAAGAGGGTGCAGCCCCGTTATTCATCCGTGTCCGAGCGGATCCCGGCCGTGTCGACCCCCGGCGGGAGGGATGCCGTGGAAGGTCACGGAAGGGTTTCGAAGTGGCGCGGCGTCACACGGAGGCCTTGACGCGGTCCGGGGTGCGGCGTTTGCTGTGACCCGCTCGTTTAATTCTGTTTGTATCTGGTCTGTTATGTGCTTTTGAACGTTCAAATCGAAGGAGCGCGACATGGGCGCGATCGCTGGGGCGGCGGAGTACCTCCGGCAGTTCGACGAGCCCGTCGGCTACCTCGACTTCGCGCGCTTCGGGCCGGTGTCGGCCCGGGTGCGCGACGTCCTCGGCCGGGCCGCCACCGCGATCCACGGCCAGGGCTGGGAGGCGCTGGCCGGTCTCGACGCGGCGGGGGAGGAGGCGGCCCGGGCCGCCGCGGACCTGCTCGGCTGCGCGGCGCACGAGATCGCCTTCGTCAGCTCGACCTCGCACGGCATGTTCGCGGCGGCCCACGCGCTGCGGGGCCCCGGTACGGTGCTGGTCGGCCGGTCGGACTTCCCCGGCGCGGTCTACCCCTGGCTGCGCGCCGAGGAGAGCGGAGGCCTGACGGTCCGTCTGATCGACGGACCGGTCACGGCGGACGCCGTCCGGGCCCACCTGGACGACCGGGTGCGGGCGGTCTCGGTCTGCGCGGTGGACGCCGCGACCGGCCACCGGGTGCCGCTGGCCGCCCTCAAGGAGCTGATCGGCCCGCGGCGCGTCCTGGTCGTCGACGCCGTCCAGGCCCTCGGCGCGGTCGGGATCGCCGCCGACGCCGCGGACATCCTCGCCTCCGGCGGCCAGAAGTGGCTGCGCGCGGGGTGGGGGGCGGCGCTCCTCCTGGTGCGCGACCGGGTGGCCGGCCTGCTCCGGCCCGGGCTCGGCGGCTGGTCGGGCGTGGTCGACCCGATCGACCGCGACGACCACCCGCGCCCGGCCCGGCCCGGCGCCGTCGCGCACACGCTCACCAACCCGGACGGCCCGGCCGTCGCCGCGCTCGGCGCGGCACTCGCGCTGGTCCGGGAGACCGGCGTCGAGCGGATCAACGCCCTGATCGGCGAGGCGCTCGACGGCCTGCTCGACGCCGCCCGGTCGGCCGGTGCCGAAACGGCCGGCGGTACGGGCAGCGGGATCGCCCGGTTCCGGCTGCCCGGAGCCGACCCGGCCGCGGTCCATCACGCACTGACCGGCGCCGGGCTCGCCACCACACTGCGCGGCGGCTGGATCCGGCTGTCGCCGCACGCCTCCAGCGGGCCGGAGGCGGCCGCCCGGCTGGCCGGGGCGCTGCACACCCTACGGGCCTCCTGACCACTCCGGACCCCGGCCCGCCGGGAGCGTCCGCCACCCGGTCGGCCAAATCCCGTCCGGGTGCCCACAGGTGACGCCACCACATTTTCGAGAGGAATGCAATGTCACACCTTTCCCGTCGCGCCCTGCTGCGCGCCTCCGGAGCCGGCCTGCTCGGCCTGACGGCACTCCCCGCGCTCTCCGCCTGCTCCGGCTCCGGCTCGGCCCCGGGCGGGGACGCGGCCACCGGCACCGTCACCGTCTGGTCCTGGACCTCGGCGGCCGAGGCGTTGCGCGCCGTCGTCCCGGCCTTCGAGAAGGACAACCCGGGCATCAAGGTCGACGTCCAGGACATCGGCGAGCCGGCGATCTGGGACAAGATCACCGTCGGTCTGGCGGCCGGCGGCCAGGGCCTCGGCGACGTGCTCCACATCGGCTGCGACTACCTGCCGGGCTACCTGGAGAAGTTCCCCGGCGGCCTGGCCGACCTCTCGGCCCTCGGCGCCGACGCGCACAAGGAAGCGTTCGCCCAGGGGCTCTGGCCGGTGGTCAGCGGCAAGGACGGGCACGCCTACGCGCTGCCGTGGGAGGTCAACCCGTTCGGCTTCTTCTACCGCAAGGACCTGTTCGACAAGGCCGGCCTCGACCCGGAGTCCTTCCGGACCTGGGACGACGTGATCGCCGCCGCCGGCCCCTTCAAGGCGGCCAACCCGGGTGTCGCCCTGATCGGCCTCAACAAGCCGGGCACCCCCGACGCCGACCCCAACTTCCTGCAGGCGCTGATGCAGCTCCAGGGCGCGTTCTACTTCGACCTCAAGGGTGCCATCACCATGGGCTCCCCCGAGGCGGTCCGGGCCCTGACCGTCATCAGGAGCCTCGACGAGGCCGGGCTGGTCGCGGACTCCTCCGGCGACCACGGCTGGTCCAACCTGGTGAAGGCGGGAAAGGTCGCCGCCGCCCCGCTGGCAGCCTGGGCCGCGCACTACCTGGAGACCAAGTTCCCGGACCAGAGCGGCAACTGGCGCCTCGCCCGGCCCGCGGCCGTCACCGCCGGCGGCAAGCGCGCCGCCATCGTGAACTCCACCCACCTCGCCGTCTCGGCCACCAGCCCCCGCCGCGTCGCCGCCTGGAAGTTCGTCGAGTACGCCCTGACCAGGCCCGCCTCGGTGAACGCCATGTTCACCGCCGGCGGCGTCTTCCCCGCCCTGACGGCGGCCCACACGGACCCGATGTACGCCGCGCCCAGCGCCTTCTACGGCGGCCAGCCCGTCCTGAAGACCTTCGCCGACCTGCTCGCCGAGGGCGCGGACGCCACCAACTACTCCGGCGACTACGCCCGCGCGCTCAAGCTCGCCGGCGACGCGCAGGTGAAGGTCTTCCTCAAGGGCGCCGACCCGGCGGCCGTCCTCAAGGACGCCGCCAAGCAGCTCGCCCAGCAGACCGGGCGCACGATCGCATGACCGCCACCGCCCGACCCGCCGCCCCGGCCCCGGCCGTGGCGGCGGCGCCCCGCCGCCGGGCGGCCGTGCTCCGCCGCCGGGCCCTGCCCTACCTGCTGCTCGCCCCGGCCCTGATCACCTTCACGGTGTTCAAGGCCTACCCGATCATCTCCTCCCTGCTGCTCTCGCTGACCACCGGCTCCGGCGCCGCCACCCACAACGCGGGCCTCGCCAACTACCGCCGGCTGCTGAACGATCCGCTGTTCTGGACGGCCTTGCGCAACACCGGCGAGATCCTCGTCGTGCAGGTCCCGCTGATGCTCCTGCTGGCCCTCGGCCTGGCCGTCGGCATCAACTCGGCCGTCGTCCGCTGGCGCGCCGTCTGGCGGCTCGGCGTCTTCATGCCGGCCGTCACCGGGCTGGTCGCCACCGGTGTGATGTTCGCCTTCCTGCTGAACACCGACCACGGCGCGGTGAACTGGCTCCTCGACGCCGTCGGCCTGCCCACGGTGGACTGGCTCGGCAGCCCGTTCTGGTCGCGGATGTCCGTCGTCCTCGTCCTGACCTGGCACTACACCGGCTACAACGCCGTCATCTACCTGGCCGGCCTGCAGGGCATCCCCAAGGAGCTCTACGAGGCCGCGATGATGGACGGCGCCGGACCGCTGCGCCGCTTCCGGTCGATCACCGTGCCGGCCCTGCGCCCCGTCCTGCTCTTCACGGTGGTGCTCTCGACCATCGGCACGCTGCAACTCTTCGACGAGCCCTACGTGCTGACCCACGGCGGACCGGACAACGCCACCCTGACCGTCTCGATGTACCTGTACGTCAACGGTTTCCGCTACTTCGACTTCGGCTACGCCTCCGCCATCGCCTACGCGCTCACGCTGCTCGTATCGGTGCTCGGAGCAGTCCAGACGCGCCTGATGGGAGAGCGCGAATGAGCACGAGGTCCGCGCGGCCGCGCGGTTGGCCCCTGACCCTCGTCCTGGCCGGTGTCGCCGGGCTCTCGGTCGGCCCGTTCTACTGGCTGGTGGTGTCCGCCACCCAGAAGGACGGCGACATCTTCGACTGGCCGCCCAGACTGCTGCCCGGCGGCAGCCTCGGCGACAACCTCGACCACCTCCAGGCCAAGATCGGCCTGCTCCGCGTGGTCGGCAACTCGCTGCTCGTGGCCGGGCTGCAGACGGCGGGGGCACTGGTCGTCGCGCTGCTGGCCGGCTACGCCTTCGCCAAGTTCCGGTTCCGGGGCCGTACCGTGCTGTTCGCCCTGCTGCTGTCGACCCTGGTCGTGCCGGAGCAGGTGATGCTGGTGCCGCTGTTCAAGATGATGATGTCCTTCGGCCTGCTCGACAGCTACCAGGCCATGGTCCTGCCGGGCCTCTGTGTGCCGTTCGCGATCTTCCTGATGCGGCAGGCGCTGAGCGGGATGCCGGACGAACTCCTGGACGCCGCGCGGGTCGACGGCGCGGGGGAGTTCCGGGTGCTGTGGAGCGTGGTCGTCCCGGTCATGCGCCCGGTGCTGGCCGCCCTGTCGATCTTCCTCTTCCTGGGCTCGTGGAACCAGTTCGTCTGGCCGCTGATCGCGCTGCGCAGCCCCGAGATGCACACCCTGCCGGTGGCCCTCGCCACGCTCCACGGCAACGAGAGCAACACCGACTACGGCGCGATCCTCGCCGGGACCGCGCTGTCCACCCTGCCGATGATGGTCCTCTTCCTGGTCCTCCAGCGGCAGTTCATCTCCGGCCTGCTGGCCGGCGCCACGAAAGGCTGACCGTGGAGGAAACCGTGGAGGAGACCGTGGAAGAGATCTGGGAGCCGCACGCCCCCACCGCGTCCGGCCGTCCCCGGCCGCTGACCGTCGAGGGCCTGGACCTCCTGGTCACCGGCACCGCGACGGCGCGCACGACGGACGAGGGGGTCGTCGAGGTCACCGCGGACGGCGAGGGCGAGGTACGGATCGAGTGGCGCCTCCCGTGCGTCGACGCGACCGCCTTCTGGACCCCCGACCCCAAGGGCACCGGCTGGCTGCCGGCCGCCTGGAGCGCCCCCCGCCGGGTGACCCTGGCGCGCGGCGCCCCGGTCGCCGCCCTGGTCGGCACCGGCGACATCGCGATCTGCGCCTTCGCCGCCGACCGCCCCGACGTCCTGGCCGGGGCCGGAGTCCTGGAGGAGACCGGCGAGTTCCGCTTCTGGGTGCAGGCGGCCGGGCGGCTGACCGTCCGGATCGACACCTCCCGCCGGCACTTCGCCCGCTGCCTGGCCGCCATCGCCGGCTGGTGGTGGGCCGACCGCGAGGCGTCCGTCCCCGAGGCCGCCCGGCTGCCCGCCTACTCGACCTGGTACTCGCTGCACCAGGACATCAGCCCCGAGGCGGTGGAGACCCAGGCCGCGCTCGGCAAGGAGCTCGGGCTGGACAGCATCATCGTCGACGACGGCTGGATGACCGCCGACCGCACCCGGGGCTACGGCCACTGCGGCGACTGGGAACCGGTCTCGCTGCCCGACACCGCCGCCCACGTCCGGCGCGTCCACGACCTCGGGGTGCGGTACCTGCTCTGGTACGCCCTGCCGTTCATCGGCCGGGACAGTGCCGCCTGGGAGCGGCTCGGCCGGTACGCGCTCGCCGACGCCGCCCACATGGGCGCGATCGTCGCCGACCCGCGCTACCCGGTGGTGCGCGAGCACCTCACCGAGCGGCTCGCCCGGGCCGTGGAGGAGTGGGGGATGGACGGGCTGAAGATCGACTTCGTGGACTGGTTCGGCGTCGAGAACCCACCAGCCGCCGGCCCGGAGGCGGACTGCGGGACGGTCGCCGAAGGCCTCGAACTGCTCCTCGCCGAGATCCGCCGGCGGATCACCGCCGTCCGGCCGCAGGCCATGATCGAGTTCCGGCAGCCGTACGTCAGCCCCGGCCTCTGGCCCTACGTCACGATGATCCGGGCCACCGACTGCCCGCTCAGTCCGGCCGAGAACCGGCAGCGCACCATCGACACCCGGCTGGTGGCCGGCCCGATCGCGGTCCACGCCGACATGCTCATGTGGCACCCGGCCGAACCCCCCGAGCAGATCGCCTGCCACCTCATCAACGTGCTGTTCTCCGTGCCGCAGATCTCGGTGGACCTGGCGGTCCAGACCCCGGAGCAGCGGGAGGCGATCGCCTTCTGGCTCGGCGTCTTCCGCGAGCACCTGGGGACGCTGCAACTCGGCGAACTGCGCCCGGCCCGGCCCGACCTGGGCTACCCCCTGGTGACCGCCGTCGGCGGCGACACCGTGGCGGTCGCGCGCTACGCCCCGTGGCCCGTCCGGATCGGCTCGGATCCGTGGCGCACCCTCCTGGTCGCGAACGCGGACGCGGACCCGGAGGTCCGACTGGTCGGCGGCGGGGGACTG
The DNA here is from genome assembly GCF_040685575.1 of Kitasatospora sp. NPDC088351. NCBI lineage: Bacteria > Bacillati > Actinomycetota > Actinomycetes > Kitasatosporales > Streptomycetaceae > Kitasatospora > Kitasatospora sp. NPDC088351. The sequence goes on from NZ_JBFBIL010000023.1 coordinate 69,695, forward strand.
GCGGAGGCCGTCGTCCACGACGCTCGCGGACGGCAGGTCCGGCAGGGCACCATCGACCTGGCCGGCGGTGCGGTCGTCCCCGTGCCGCGCGGGGGGCTGCTGACCCTGCGCCGGGCGGAGCCGGGCCGAGGGTGAGGCCGCCGTCCACCGGTCACCACTGATGAGCCCGATCCAGCCAGCGGAGAGCAGATGAGCCAGGAACCACGTCGGCCGCGGGGCGGCGCCATCACCATCGAGGACGTCGCCCGCGCGGTCGGCGTGTCCCGGCAGACCGTCTCCAACGCCCTCAACGCGCCGCACCGGGTCCGCCCGGACACCCTGGAGCGGGTGACCGCGGCGATCGAGCGGCTCGGCTACCGGCCGGACCAGTCGGCCCGGTCGCTGCGCACCGGCGCCCGGCGCACCCTCGGCTACCTCGCGCCGACGGACGACCCGTTCGACCCCAATCCGCTGATGGCGGGTTTTCTGGAGGCCCTGGTCGACGCGGCCGGGGCCGAGGGGTACCGGGTGCTGCTCTTCCGGCCGCCGCCCGGTACGGCGGACCCGCGGCCGACGATCGACGAGGTGGTCGCCGCCCGGCAGGTGGACGGGCTCGTCCTGGCGGACGTGCTCCACGACGATCCGCGGGTCGGCCACGTCGCCGCGGCGGGGATCCCGTTCGCGGCCTTCGGCCGGATCGGCGAGGGCGGTCCGCGGCACTGGGTCGACATCGACAACGGGGCGGCGATGGCGGAGGTCGTCCGGCACCTCGCGGAGCGCGGCCACCGGCGGATCGGCTTCGCTGGGCCCCCGGCGGGCCTGCCCTGGATGGCGGCACGGCGGGAGGGCTTCCGGGCGGAGGCGGTCCGGCAGGGGCTGGAGGTCTCCGAGCCGGTGGCGCCGGCGGCCGTCGGGGAGATCAGGGCGCTGCTGCGGGGGCCGGACCGGCCGACGGCGGTCGCGGCCGGCAGCGACCTGCTGGCGCTGGACGTCTACGAGGCGATCCGGGCCGAAGGCCTGGTCGTCGGCCGTGATGTCGCGGTGGTCGGGTTCTACGACACCCCGATCTGCCGGCACCTGCATCCCGCGCTGACGTCCGTCCGGCTGCCGCTGCGGGCCATCGCCTCGGCGCTGGTCCGGCTGCTGCTGGCCCAGCTCCGCGGCGAACCGCAGCCGGAGGCCGGGCTGTTGCTGCCGACCGAGCTCGTCGTGCGCGACAGTTCCCGGTGACCGGCCGGCCGAGCCGGCGGTGCCGCCCGGCCCTGCGGCCGGTGGGCCGGGCGAGGTCAGGACGCGGGGACGACGATCAGCTCGCCGACGAGGCGGGCGGCGGCCTCGCGGTCCTCGTCGGGCAGGGCGTCGTCGGTGACCAGGACGTCGATCTGGTCCAGTGTGGCGAACGAGGCGAGGCCGACGGCGTTCCACTTGGTGTGGTCGGCGGCGACCACGACCCGGCGGGCCGACTGGAGGAAGGTGCGGTTGGTCTCCGCCTCGGCGAGGTTCGGCGTGGTCAGTCCCGTGGCCGGCGAGAGGCCGTGGCAGCCGAGGATGAGCACATTGACGTGCAGGGACCGGATGGCCTGGTCCGCCACCGGGCCGACCAGGCCGTCCGACGGGGTGCGGACGCCGCCGGTGCGGATGACCGTGGCGGAGGGCGGGGTGCCGTCCTCCGCGGGCTGTTCGAGCACGTCGGCGATCCGCAGCGAGTTGGTGACGACGGTCAGGCCCTCGACCGCGCGCAGGTGGCGGGCCACCGCGTGGGTGGTGGTGCCGGCCGCCAGGCCGACCGCCGAGCCGGGCGGCACCAGCCCGGCGGCGGCCCGCGCGATCGCCTCCTTGGCGGGCAGCTGCCAGGACGCCTTCGTCTCGAACCCCGGCTCGCCGCTGAGCGGGGCGTCCACCTTCACGGCGCCGCCGTGGACCTTGTGGATCAGACCCCGGCGGGCGAGCGCGTCCAGATCCCGGCGGACGGTCATGTCGGAGACCCCGAGGTCCCGGACGAGTTCGGTGACCCGGACGCCGCCCTGCGCGCGGACCAGGTCGAGGATCTGGACGCGCCGCTGTCCGGCGAGCGGTTGGGCACTGTCGCGCATCGGGCGGCCTCCTGGCGGCGCGGTGATCGGTGAAGAGTGATCGATGAAGGTGGTCAACGCCATGATGGCAGGTCGTGGCGGGGCGCGCCCACCAATTCTGTTGCTTTTTGTTGGATGTTGTTTGATTATGATGTTGCCTGGTCGGGCCCACCGGCCGGCCGCCGGAACGCCTTCGGGAGGAAGACATGGCCAGGACCGTGACCGAGCCGACGGCGCCGCCGTCGGCGGCGGGGACGGAGAGGACGGTGACCAGGCTGGCGGACGGCCGGGAACTCGTCTACTTCCACACCGGGGCCGCCCCCCGCCCGGCCACCGACCGGCGCCCGCTGGAACCCGCGGCCGACCGCCCCGAGGTGCGCCTCGACCCGGCCACCGGCGACTGGGTCACCATCGCCGCGCACCGCCAGGTCCGCACCTACCGGCCGCCGGCCGACGAATGCCCGCTCTGCCCGTCCCGGGACGGGCGGCTCAGCGAGATCCCCGCCGGGGACTACCAGGTCGCCGTCTTCGAGAACCGCTTCCCCTCGCTCGCCGGAGCGCCCGGCGCGCCGTCCGCCGATGCCACCGATCCCGCCGAGGGCGGGCTGCACACCGCCCGGCCCGGCTCCGGCCGGTGCGAGGTGGTCTGCTTCACCGCCGACCACGGAGCCTCCTTCGCCGACCTCGACGAGGCCGGCGCGCGGCTGGTGCTGGACGCCTGGACCGACCGCACCGCCGAACTCTCCGCCCGGCCCGGCGTCGCGCAGGTGTACTGCTTCGAGAACCGCGGCACCGAGATCGGCGTCACCCTCGCCCACCCGCACGGCCAGATCTACGCGCTGCCCTTCACCACCCCCCGCACCGCCCGGATGGCCGGACAGGCCGGCCGCCACCGCGCCGCCACCGGCCGCAACCTCTTCGAGGACCTGCTCGCCGCCGAACGCGCCACCCCCGAACGGCTGGTGCTCACCGGAACGCACTGGACGGCCTTCGTCCCGTTCGCCGCCCGCTGGCCCTACGAGGTCCACCTCTACCCCCACCGCCGCGTCCCGGACCTCACCCGCCTCACCGAGGACGAACGCGCCGAGTTCCCCGGGCTCTACCTCGAACTGCTGCGCCGCTTCGACCGGCTCTTCGGCACCCCGGAGGCCCCCGTGCGCACGCCCTACATCTCCGCCTGGCACCAGGCGCCGCGCGAGGGCGGCGCCGAACTCGCCCTGCACCTGGAGCTGTTCACCATCCGGCGGGCCGCCGACAAGCTCAAGTACCTGGCCGGGGTCGAGTCCGGCATGGACGCCTTCGTCAACGACATCGCCCCGGAGGCGGCCGCCCGGCGGCTGCGGGAGGTCGCCTCGTGACCGGGCCCGCGAGCAGCGCCACCACCCCGTCCCTCCACCCGGGAGAGCAGACACCATGACCACCTTCCACGAGCTCTTCGGCCACGCCCCGACCGGGGAGTGGGCGGCACCGGGCCGGGTGAACCTGATCGGTGAACACACCGACTACAACCTCGGGTTCGTCCTGCCGATCGCCCTGCCGCAGACCGTCCGCGCCCGGGCCCGCCGACGCGACGACGGCCGGCTGCGGCTCTACAGCGTCCAGGGCGACGGCCGGGTCGCCGAGCTGGCCGTCGCCGACCTCGCCCCCGGCACGGTGGCGGGCTGGGCGGGCTATCCCGCCGCCGTGGTCTGGGCCCTGCGGCAGGCCGGCCACCCGGTCGGCGGCGCCGACCTGCTCCTCGACAGCGACGTGCCGACCGGCGCGGGCCTCTCCTCCTCCGCCGCGCTGGAGTGCGCGGTCGCCTCCGCCTACAACGACCTGTACGGCCTCGGCCTCGCCGCACAGGACCTCGCGGTCGTCGCACAGCAGGCCGAGAACCGGTTCGTCGGCGTGCCCTGCGGCGTGATGGACCAGATGGCGTCGATGTGCGGCCGCGCGGGAACCGCGCTCCACCTGGACGCCCGCGACCTGTCCATCCGGCACGTGCCGTTCGACCTGGCGAGCGCGGGCCTGCGGCTGCTGGTCATCGACACCCGGACCAGGCACGACCTCGCCGACGGTGCGTACGCGGCGCTGCGCGCCGGCTGCGAGCGGGCCGCGGCGCTGCTCGACCTGCCCGCCCTGCGCGACGTTCCGCCGTCCGGCCTCGATCCCGCGCTCGGCCGGCTGCCCGCCGAACTGCGGCCGCTGGTACGGCACGTGGTGACCGAGAACGAGCGGGTGCGCCGGGCCGTCGCCCTGCTCGACGCCGGTGACCCGGCCGGGCTCGGGCCGGTCCTCACCGCCGGGCACGCCTCGCTGCGCGACGACTACCGGGTCTCCTGCCCGGAGACGGACCTGGCGGTCGAGGCCGCCCTGTCCGCCGGGGCGCTCGGCGCCCGGATGACCGGCGGCGGCTTCGGCGGCTCGGTGATCGCCCTGGTGGCCGTGGGCGCCGCCGACGAGACGGCGGCCGCGGTGGCGGCGGCCTTCCGGCGGGCCGGGTACCCCGAGCCGGGCCTCGTCCACGCGATCGCGTCCGCCGGGGCCCGTCGGGTGTCCTGACGGACCCCGGCAGGGGGGCGGCCGGTCCGCGTGTTCCGTCCCCGCCCCGCTGACCGGGCGTCACGACTCCAGGACGGAGAGCGGTTCGGGGAGCGCGCTCTCGGCGCACGGGATGACGGTCCTGATGATCTCCATGGTCCGCTCGGTGAGGTCGGCCCGGTTGCCGAGCACCCAGGAGATGTGCTGGGCGCCGAAGAAGGCGGAGACCAGCACCTTGGCGAGGACGGCGGGCGTGGTCGAGCGGGCGAGCTCGCCGCGCTCGGCCCCGTGCTCCAGCCAGGAGCAGATCAGCGCGGTGTAACCCTGGTAGGGCAGCGGGAGTTCGGCCTCGATCGCCGCCCGCTCGATCTGCAGCCGGGCGCCGGCCTGCATCACGGTGTCGTCGCGCAGGGCCGCCGCCGTGCGCAGCAGCAGTTCGGCGACGGAGGCGATCGGCGGCAGGCCGAGCTGCTCCACCCGGCCCGCGATGGCCGCGATGCGGCGGTAGAACTCGTCGGCGATGCTGAGGGCGAGGGCTTCCTTGTTGGCGTAGTGGAAGTACACCGCGCCCTTCGTCATCCCGGACAGCTGGGCGACGTCGAGGATGGTGACGGCGGGGAAGCCGTTCTCGGCGAAGGCCTGGGCGGCGGCGTGCAGGATCCGCTCCTGGGTGCGGACGGCCCGTTCCTGTTTGAGTTCCTTGCCCCGGGCCGTCTGCGGCGGGGTGGTGGTGGGCCCGGGGAGGCGTTGTCCCTGCGGCGCTCTCATGATCGGCCTCTCTCGGACGCGGTGGACGGGGGTGCGGTGGACGCTGGTGCCACACGACGTAACAGTGAACGGCCGGCCCTTGAAACAAACCTTCGTAAAGGTAGATTTGAGAGCGCTGGCGGGCCGGGCCCGTAAGGGCTCGCCCACGACCTCTGGGGGGAGAACATGCGGCAATACCATGTGCGACGTGCGGTCCGGAGAACGGTGACGCGGCGGGTGACCCGGCGGCCGGGACCGTGACGGCCGCCCCGGTCCTGGCCGGCCCCACCCCGCCAGGAGCCCGACTGACGTTCGACCGGACGATACCCCGGCACCTCGTCCACCGTGCGGCCGTCGCCGAGGTGTTCGTGACGGACGCGGTCGCGCTCGGCGGCGACCGCTTCCTGGTCGGCGCGCAGTGGCCGAGGGACCACGCGCTCTACCACCCGGACCCGCAGGGGGTGAGTGATCCGCTGCTCTTCGCGGAGACCATCCGTCAGGCGCTGGTCTGTCTCGCGCACTGGCACTACGGAGTGCCGCTGACCCACCGGTTCGTGGGCAGCGACATGGACTTCGAGATCACCGACCCCGGGGCGCTGCGGGTCGGCACGGAGCCGCTGCGGGCCGAACTCCTGGCGCGGTGGCACTGGGTGGACAACCGGCCGCCGCGACGGTTCGGGATGCGGCTGGAGGTGGTGCTCAGCATCGCGGGCCGCGAGTGCGGCCGTGGCGGTCTGCGGGTCGTCGCCCTCGACGAGCGGACCTACCGGGTGCTGCGCGGGCGCCGCTCCGAGGCCGGTCCCGGCCCGGCCGGGCCGGTTGCCGGGGGGACCGTCGCGCCGGAGGCGGCGCGCCGGAGGGTCCGGCCGTGGCGGGTGGGCAGGCTGCGGGGCAAGGACAGTGTGCTCGTCCCGGGCCCGTCGCCGCGCGAGTGGCGGATGCTGGTCGACCTCGACCACGCCATCCTCTTCGACCACCCCACCGACCATGTGCCGCTGATGGCCCTGCTGGAGGGCGTCCGGCAGTTGGGGCACCTGCTGGTCCACGACCCCGCGGCGGGACCGCCCGTCGTCGGCCCGCGGGCCCTTGGCCCGCAGGTCCTCCTCGCCCTGACGACACGCTGCCTGGCCTTCGCGGAGCTGGACGAGCCCCTTCTCCTCGCGGTGCGGGGCGGGGTGACGAGGGCGTCCGGCCGGGGGCGGCTGGCGATCGACGTGCTCCAGGGAAACACGGTGCTCATGACATCGGAGACGGACTGGGGCGGGGCCGGTCCGGGTGATGCGATGGCGAACCATGGACTCCGACCTCCCTTTTTCGTGACCGCCGACAGGCACCCTTAGAAATACCGTCGGGAAGGAATGGGAGCAACGGGATCATCCTTTCCTTGAAGATCCCTTTACCGTGAGCCGGGGTGCCGGCCGCACTTCGGGGCGTTCCCGGGTCGGGGCCGGCCGCCGGTCCGGTTCGGCGGCCGGTGGCCGGAGTGACAACTGACTGCTCGTCATAATTCCTTGCAGGTAGGGGAAGTGTGTCCATCAGTGCGCGCCGGTCCGGCCGGGACCGGCGGTCGGGCGGTGGCGTGGCCCGGCCCGCACGGCCGCACCACCGGCCGTGCGGGCCCGGTGAATCGTCCTTCACCAAACCTTCCATCGTCGTTCTCCTCCCGCGGCGCCGGCCGTCGCCCCGTCGAACCGCGCGTCCCTCGTTCCGCGTCCACTCTCCCGCCCGCGCCCCCCGCTCCGTACCGGAGGAACCGCATGGCCGTCCCAGAGCCCACCCGGCTGGTGTTCAGCGACGTCGACGAGACGCTGCTCACCCGCAAGAGCCTGTTCGACTTCCTGGACTACTACTTCACCCGCCGCTACGGTGCCGCCGGTGCGCGGCACGTCGACCAGACGCGCCGCTGCCTGACGGCCCTGGCGGCGGCCGGCGCCCCGCGGGAGCGCGGAAACCTGGCCTACTACCGGGCGTGGGAGGGTCAGCACGAAGCCTCGGTCGCCGAGTCGGCGCGGCGCTGGTTCGTCGCGGCCAGCGCCGAGAAGGGCTTCTACCGGGCGCGGACCCGCGCCGAACTGCGGCGGCACCAGGCCGAGGGCGGCCTCCTGGTGCTGGTGTCGGGCGGGTTCCCGGCCCTCCTGGAGCCCGTCGCCGCGGACATCGGCGCACGGCACCTGGTGTGCACCAATCCCGAGGTCCGCGAAGGCCGTTACACCGGCGGGGTGGTCGGCGACCCGGTCATCGGCGCGGGCAAGGGGGCCGCCGTGCGCCACCTCATCGGCGCCTACCCGCACCTCGGGCCGCAGGAGTGCTACGGCTACGGCGACCACGTCTCCGACCTGCCGATGCTGGCCGAGGTCGGCCACCCGGTGGTGGTGGGCGCGGACCCGGCCCTGCTGGCCGCGCTGCCCGGTGCGCGGGTCCTGCCGGACTGACGCCCGCGGCCGGTCAGGCCGCGGGCGGCAGGACGAGCCGCCAGATCTCCTGGACCTGTGCGGGGAAGGTGTCCAGCCGGCACGCGGAGGTGGCGGTGTAGTAGGTGCCGAAGACGGAGGCGATCACGAACCCGCTGAGCGCCGAGGGTTCGTGACCGTCCTCCAGTTCGCCGAGCCGCTGGGCATCCCGGACCAGACGGGTCATCACCAGGGACAGGTCCGTGATCACGTCCGGGGTCTGGCTGCGGGACTGGGCCTCCTCGACGACCAGGTGGAGCCCGGCCCGGAAGCGCAGACAGGTGTGGAGCAGACCGACGAGGCCGAAGGTGATCTGACGCAGCACCCCGAGCGGGTGCCGGTCGGATTCCTCGACCTGGTCGAGGACGCCGCGCCAGGCATGGTCGAAGGGGGCGGTGAGCGCCGCGGCGAGTTTCTCCTTCGAGGAGAAGTGCGCGTACAGCGCGCCTTTGGTCATTCCCGTCCGGACCGCTATGCGTTGCAGGTTCGCTCCGGCGTACCCGTGCCGGACGAACTCGTCGGCAGAGGCGTCGAGGAGCAGCTCATGCGTCCTCCACGCCCGTTCCTGCTTGATCACGATGCCTCTCAGCCGTTGTCGGCGAACGTGGCCGGCGAAACGCCGGAACCGTCTTCTGTGAATCTTTTACCGCGGGCGGGTCCGGCAACAAGGGCGGTGCGGCGGGCGGTGGACGATTGAGCCATCTTCGGCCGGTCGCCGGAGCGGTGTGCGGCGGCCGTGCGCGGTCGCGGGCGCCGTGTGCGCGGGCGTGTGTGCAGGTCGGGGCGGGAGGTTGCAAAGTCGTCGACCGCTCCGTCAAAACTGACGTTCGAGAAGGTATTTTTGTCTGCGGTCGATCGCGCAGACGCATCATCGGTGCACCATACAAGGGGGAGTGAACGTCACATGCGGTCAGACGACATTCAGGACGTGGCGCCGGCCGGAAGACCTCTCCTACAGACGTTCATGGAGGAGGTCTTCGACTCGCTGCACCGTGCCGATCAGCGTCGCTGGGCCCGGGCGTACCTGGGCGGGCTGCTCAGCGTCCCCGGCAAGAAGACGCTGCAGCAGCTGGCGCGGACGGTCGCGCCGACCTCGGCCGCCGTCCACGGGCTGCAGCAGTTCATCAACGCCAGCCCGTGGGACTGGGGGCCGGTGCGCCAGGCACTGGCCCGGACGGTGGCCGAGAGCGCGGTGCCGCGCGCCTGGAGCGTGGCGGAACTGACCATCCCCAAACGCGGCGACCACTCGGTGGGGGTCCACCGGCGCTTCGACGCGGCATCCGGACGAACCGTCAACTGCCAGCAGGCGAGCGGCTCCTTCCTGGTCACGGACACCCACTGCGTCTCGGTGGACTGGCGGCTGCTGCTCTGCGAGGCCTGGTGCGAGGACGAGCGGCGCCGCCGGCGGGCCCGGATCCCGGACGGGGTCGCGGCCCGGCCCTCCTGGACCCACGTCCTGGACTTCGCGACCGCGGTCGCCGCCCACCCCCGGCTGGCCTCCGTGCCCTGGGTACTGGACCTGCGGCACGAGCCCGACATCGCACCGGTGGCCGCCGGACTCGCCCAGCTGGGCATGGACTTCGTCTGCGAGGTGGGCCCCGGGCAGCCGGTGCGGCCCCCCGCCCGCACACCGTCCCCGCCGGTGGGGATCGGGGCGCTGATGGCGCGCAGCCAGACCCGCCAGCCGCATCTGGTGGTCCGTCAGTTGCCGTCCGGCCGGCCCGAACCGTTCACCGTCCACTCGGGGCTGGTCCGGCTGCCCCGGACGGAGGCCTCCGGCGCCGCGCCCCGGCGCACCTACCGGGTGCTGGTCAGGCCCGCCCCGAGCGGGCAGCACCCCGCCCGGTACTGGATCACCAGCCTGACCGAACGCCGGGTGGAGGACGTGCTGGCGCTCGCCCGGGCCGTCCCGGCGGCCGAGCGCGCCATGGCCGACCTGGCGGAGAACTTCGGGGTCCTGGACTTCGAGGGCCGCTCCTACCCGGGCTGGCACCACCACATGACGATGGCCTCGGCGGCCGCCGCCTACAGCCGGCTGCACACCGGCCCCGCCGGCGCGCGGGCCCCGCTCACCGCCCGGGTGCCCGCGCACCGGGCGGCCGGGCCGGAGCGCCGCTCCGCCTGACCGCCGGCCGGGCTCCGCGGGCGCCGGCCGGGGCCCGCGGAGCCCTGCGACTTCCGGAGGTCGCGCTTGTCCGGAGGCGGCCGCGCGCCCGAGAATGGAACCGGCGCGGGAATCCCCGGAGCCGTTTTCCGGAAAGGCCGCGGAAATCGCGGGCCGCCCCGCCGCAATTCCCTGTTCCGTTCGGTGACACCGGTACGCCTTGGCGCTGCCGGTCCGCTGTGCCTGCATTGTGCCTGCGTTGTGCCGGGTCGCATACCGGTAATCGCCGAAATCAAGCGAAGGATCGAGGATGACTGTCGCGAATTCAGCTCCGGCCGAGGGGCGACTGCTCCGGGCCGGTTATTCGGACGAGACCCGGGAATGGCTGGCGCGGGTGGAGAAGATCGCCCCGCTGGTCGAGGAGAACCGCGAGCGCGGCGACCGGGAGCGGGTCACCCCGCGCCCGGTCTTCGAGGCGCTGCGCGACGCCGGGATCCCGCGGATGTGGGTGTCACGGCAGCTCGGCGGCGGGCAGGTGAGCATCGAGACGGGTTCGGCGGTGATCCAGGCCCTGGCGCAGCTGGACCCGTCCGTCGCCTGGCAGATGGGCGTCCAGGGTGCCATCGGCCGGCTCTCGGACTACCTCCCCGAGCCCACCGCGCGCCGCCTGTTCGAGGAGCACACCGGTTTGGTGGTCGGCGGCGTCAACCCGTCCGGATTCGCCGAGGCCACCGACGGCGGCTTCACCCTCAACGGCGAATGGGCGTTCGCCAGCGGGTCCGCCCACGCCGACTGGCTGGTCTGCGCGGCCTGGGTGACCGAGGGCGGGGAGGTGCGCCGCACCGAGGCCGGCCCGGAGCTGCGCCAGCTCTTCGTCCGCGCCTCGGACGTCGAGATCCGCGACACCTGGCACACGGTCGGCCTGCGCGCGACCGGCAGCAACCACTACCGGGTGGAGAACGTGCGCGTGCCGGTGGAGTACACCGTCGCGGGCGCGGAGATGTACCGCCCGCCGGCGCCGAGGGCGTCCCGGGCCTACGACATCAGCTACTACGACTTCGGCCCGTTCACCTCGGCCTCGACGGCCCTGGGGATCGCGCAGAACGCCGTCGACTCCTTCAAGGAGCTCGCCGCGGGCAAGACCAGGACGGCCGGCAGCAGCACCCTCGCGCAGAGCCACGTCGTCCAGGAGAAGCTGGCCCGGGCGGAGTTCCAGGTGTACGCGGCGCGGGTCCTGCTGCTCGACACCGCCCGCCGGGTCCAGGAGTTCGGCCCGACCGGCGGCGACCCGCTGAGCGCCGTGGCCCGGCTCACCGCCGCCACCGTCGCCGAGCAGGCGGTGGCGGCCGTGGACGCCGCGTACGACCTCGCCGGGGCCACCTCGGTCTACGAGACCAGCCGGCTCGAACGCTGCTTCCGCGACGTCCACTCGGCCGTCAAGCACATCACGCTCTCGCCGACCCACTTCGAGATGGCCGGCCAGTACCTGCTCGGCGGCGGTCTCCAGATGCGGCGGTAGCACCGCGCCACCGTCCTGCCCGTGTCACCGTCCTGTTCGTGTCACCGCACCGCCGCTTCGCCGTTCCGCCGCGCCACCGCACCGCCCGTGTCACCGCTGCCCGTGTCACCGCTCCCACCCTCCGCCTTCGGACAACTGAGATGAGGAAACAGGCATGGAGACGATGAAGGCCGTACAGCTTCTGGCCCCGCGCAAACCGGTACTGGCCGAACTGCCCATCCCGAAGACGCCCGCCGACGGGCTGCTCATGAAGACCCGCTGCGTGTCGATCTGCTCCACCGACATCTCCTTCTTCGAGGGCCATCTCTTCCCCTCCGAGTACCCGGTGATCCTCGGTCACGAGTACCTGGGCGAGGTCATCGACATCGGCCCCGAATTCGACCAGCACGGCGCCGACATCGCCGTCGGCGACCGCGTCGTCTACTGGGGCCAGACCGACTTCGGCGGGTTCGCCGAGTACCGCACCGTGCGGCCGATCTTCTCCGGGCAGGTGAAGGAGGACGTCTTCGCCGCCGACCGCAACTTCCACGACGACCACCGGGCCGCGGCGGTGAAGATCCCGCAGGAACTGAGCGACCTGGAGGCGTCGTTCATCGAGCCGGTCACGGGCGCGCTGCGCTCGGTGCTCTCCAACCCGCCGCAGGTCGGTGACCGGGTCCTGATCCTGGGCACCGGCCCGATCGGTGTGATCGCGGGGAGCATCATCCGCCGGCTGCTGGCCCCCAACTCGGTCGTCTCGGTGGACGCCAACCCGGCCCGCAACGATTTCGCCGAGCAGCAGTTCTCCCAGCGCTCCTACCTGCCGGACGAGTTGATCGAGACCGTCGAGGACGGCGCCTTCGACTACGTCTTCGACGCGCTGCCCACGGTCAAGGTCTCCGACGAGACCAAGGACCCACGCCGGGTGGCGATGCGCAAGCTCCGGGCCGGCGGCCAGTACGTGCTGTACGGGGCCTCGCAGGAGATGCAGAAGTTCGACACCTGGCTGATGCTCGCCAAGGGCATCACCATCCGGTCCGCGCCCTTCGACGTGACCAGCTTCCCGATGCACAAGAGCGCCAATGTGATCGCCTCGGCCATGCAGATGCTGCTGTCGGGCGTGGTGAACGGCAAGGCCCTGCTCTCCACCGTGCACAAGTTCAGCGACTACGACGGTCTGGTGGACATCTTCGAGAACTACCGGAGCACGACCGATCTCAAGACGATCGTCGACTTCCGCTAGGACTTCTCCGAGGCAGCCACCCCCGCCCCGTCCACCGCCGCGATTCCCCGAGAGAGGTACGTCGGATGCACGAGCAGAGGAGCGCGGCGCCGCCCGGCGGGGCCGGACTCGTGGTGGTGGCCAACCGGTTGCCGGTGAGTCTGGAGCGCGACGCGGACGGCACCGAGCGGTGGCGGCACAGCCCGGGCGGGCTGGTCAACGCCCTCGAACCGTTCCTGCGCGCGCACCAGGGGGCCTGGGTGGGCTGGCCCGGCGCGAGCGGTGCGAGCGCGGCGCCGCCCCCGCAGGACGACGGCCTGCGACTGCACCCCGTCGAGCTGACCGCCGAGGACGTCCGCGACTTCTACGAGGGCTTCTCCAACGCGACGCTCTGGCCGCTCTACCACGACGTGGTGATGCCCCCGGAGTACCACCGCCACTGGTGGGACGCCTATGTCCGGGTCAACCGGATCTTCGCGAAGGCCGCCGCCGAGGTCGCCGCCCCCGGGGCCACCGTCTGGGTCCAGGACTACCAGCTCCAGCTGGTGCCCGCGATGCTGCGGGAGCTGCGGCCGGACGTCCGGATCGGGTTCTTCCTGCACATCCCGTTCCCGCCGGTGGAGCTGTTCATGCAGCTCCCCTGGCGCACCGAGATCGTCCGGGGCCTGCTCGGCGCCGACCTGATCGGATTCCAACGCCCGGGCGGTGCACGGAACTTCCAGTGGCTGGCCGAGCGGCTGGCCGGTCTGCGGCCGGACCGCGAAACCCGCGACCCGGCGGACGGGCCCGGGCGGCTGCGGGTCGGCGGGCGCGGCGTCACGGTGGGCGCCTTCCCGGTCTCGGTGGACGCGGCGGCCCTGGGCCGGCTGGCACGGAGCCCCGGGGTCCGGCGCCGGGCCCGGCAGATCCGCGCCGAACTCGGCAACCCGCGCCGGATCGTGCTCGGCGTGGACCGGCTCGACTACACCAAGGGCATCGACGTCCGGCTCCGGGCCGTGCACGAGATGCTGGCGGCGGGCCGGATCAGGCCGGAGGAGGTGACGATGGTTCAGATCGCCACCCCCAGCCGGGAACGCGTCGACCACTACGTCCGGATGCGGGAGGACATCGAGCGCACGGTGGGGCGGATCAACGGGGAGTTCGGGCGGGTCGGCTACCCGGCCGTGCACTATCTGCACACCTCGGTCGGGCCGGAGGAACTCGTCGCCTTCTACTGCGCGGCCGACGTCATGCTGGTCACGCCGCTGCGGGACGGCATGAACCTGGTCTGCAAGGAGTACGTGGCCTGCCGGTACGACCTCGGCGGCGCCCTGGTGCTCAGCGAGTTCGCCGGTGCCGCAGCCGAGCTGGAGGCGGCGTTCCAGGTCAACCCGCACCACCTGGACGAGGTGAAGTCGGGTCTGGCCCTGGCCCTCGACGTCCCGGCGGAGGAGGGGGCCCGGCGGATGGCGCAGTTGCGCCGGCAGGTGCTCGGCCATGACGTCGGCCACTGGGCGCAGTCCTTCCTGAGTGCCCTCGACGGGACGGCCGGGCCGGCCGGCGGCCCGGCCGCCGCCACGACACCGGCGACCGCGCCGACCGTCCGCGCGCCGTCCCCCGACTCGCCCGCGAGCACGATGACCTGGGGCCCGACGTCCGCTCCCGGCCGCACGACCACGTGACCGGGCCGGCATCCGCCGCCCGACGGCCCGCGCGCGGGCCCGCTCCTGAACCGACCGAGAACGGAGGCCCCGATGCCCGTCAACCAGGCCGACTTCACCCTGGCGATGTCCCGTGTCCCCTCGCCCGTCACCGTCGCCACGACGGTGGACGCGGTCGGCCGCCACTGGGGTTTCACCGCGAGCTCCTTCACCTCGCTCTCCCTCGACCCGCAGCTCGTCCTGATCTGCCTGGACAAGGCCGCCAGTACCCACGCCGCCTTCCTGGCGGCCGAGCACTTCCTGGTCAACGTCCTGGCGCACGACCAGGCCGAGGTGGCCCGGCGGTTCGCCACCTCGGGCATCGACCGCTTCGCGGCCGGCGACATGGTGCCCTGCGAACTGGGGCTCCCCGGGCTGGCCTCGGCGTCGGCCCGGGTCGCCTGCGCCACCCACCGGATCCTGGACGGCGGCGACCACAGCATCCTGGTCGGCCGGGTGGAGCGGACGCACGCCGGCAGCGGCCCGCCCCTGGTCTACAGCGACCGGGCGTTCACCCGGCCCGAACCGGCCGCCCGGCTGGCCCGGGCCCGGTGACCGGCCCGGTCGCCGCGGTCTGCCCGCTCTGCCTGGTCTGCCCGCTCTGCCTCGTCGGCCTGAACGGCCTGCCGCGCCCGGCCGGGCGACGCCGGTGAAGCGCGTCCGGCTGGCCGTCCTCGGTACCGCCCACGTCCACCTCGCCGACCACCTCGACGTGGTGGCCGCGGACCGGCACACCGAACTGGCCGCCGTCCACCGGGGATCGGGCCCCTGGCCGCCCCGGCTGGCCGGTGTACGGCCGGCGACCGCCGACGAGGCGCTGGCCGGGGCCGATGCCGCACTGGTCGCCTCGACCACGGCCGAACACGGCCCCCTGCTGCGCCGGGTGGCCGCCGCCGGGCTGCCGGTGCTGGTGGAGAAGCCGCTCGCCGGCTCGGCCGCGCAGACCGCCGAACTGCTCGCGGTGCTGGCGTCCGGCGGCCGTCCGGCGACCACCGCGATGTTCCTGCGCTGCGCCCCGGCGTTCGGACGGCTGCGGGCTCTGCTGGCCGCCCGGGCGTTCGGCGAACTGGCCTCGGTGGAAGCCGGGTTCAGCCATCCGGGGCTGCCGGACGGCCTGTTCGACGGCCCGGCCGGCTGGATGCTGGACGCGGCGCACGGCCCGGCCGGCGCCTTCGCCGACCTGGCCGTCCATCTGGTGGACCTGCTCGGCTGGCTGGCGCCCGGGGCCGGCCTGCGGGTGCTCGGGGCGGTGCTCCGGCACCGGCCGGGCCTGGCCGCGGACGTCGGCGGGGCGGCGCTGCTCTCCTGGGGCGGGGTGCCGGTCTCGGTGCGCGCCGGGTGGGCCTCCCGCCCCGGCGGTGTGTCGGTGCGGGTGGAGGGGGAGCGCGGGACGGCCCGGGTGGACGGTGGCCGGCTGACCCTCACCGGCGCGGGTGAGCGGGTGGAGGAGTATCCGCCGCCGCGGGCCGGTGCGGCCCTGGAGGGGTTCCTGGCCGGCCTGCGCGGTGAACGGCGCTGGGCGGCGCCGACCTGCGCCGAGATCCTGCGCGGCGCCCGGGTCATGGACGCGATCGGACGGCGGACTTCCCAAAGTCTCATCGATCCGGCCCCGAGCACCCCACAACCGGCCTGCCATCCTAAATAATACGTATTGTCGTACGGAGCCTGCTCTGGGCGCCGGGAACACAACCGGAGGAGAATCAATGTCTTCGCCCCTATCCCCAACCCCGTTGATGGACCTGACCCTGGGCGTGTACGCGTTCAAGGGGCTGGCGCTGGCGACCGAGCTCGAGGTCTTCACCGAGCTGGCCGGCGGCAAGGGCGTCACCCTGGACGCGTTCGCGCGGCGGCACGGGATCCACGAGCGCCCGGCCGAGCTGCTGCTCACGGCGCTGGTCTCGCTCGACCTGCTGGTCCTCGACGACGAGGGGTTCTACCGCAACTCGGCGGTCTCCGAGGAGTTCCTGGTCAAGGGCAAGCCGCGGTACTTCGGCGGCTGGGTGACGCTGGTCGACAAGCACGAGTACCCGGCCTACATCAAGATGCTGGACTCGCTGCGCGGCAACCACCCGACCACCTGGGACGTGGAGAACCAGAAGTCGCTGTTCCAGCCGGACGACCCGGTGGTCAAGGAGCACTTCTGGGACGCGATGCACTCGCTGTCCGCCTACACGGCCGGCCGGCTCGCGGAGTCGATCGACTTCAGCGGGATCAAGCGGCTGCTGGACGTCGGCGGCGGCGGCGCGGCGTACGACATCGAGCTGTGCCGTCGTCACCCGCACCTGAAGACCACCGTGTTCGACCTGCCGTTCGTCTGCGAGCTCACCAGGCCCCGGGTCGAGGCGGCCGGCCTGGCCGACCGGATCGACTTCGCCAGCGGTGACTTCTTCGAGGTCGGCGGGGTGCCCGGCGGCTACGACGCGATCCTGCTCTCCAACATCCTGCACGACTGGGGCATCGAGGACGCGCGCAAGATCCTGCGGGCCTGCGCCGAGGCGCTGCCCTCCGGCGGTGTGCTGCTGGTGACCGAGTCCTTCGTGGACGACGACAAGCGCGGGCCCGCGCCGGCGGCGCTGATGAGCCTGAACATGCTGGTCGAGACCTGGGGCCGGAACTACACGGCGGCCGAGTACGGGGAGTGGGCGGCCGAGTTCGGGCTCAAGCCCGAGGGCGTCGTCCCGTTCGAGGGCCAGGGCGCCAACGGCGTCTGGGTCGCCCGCAAGCCCTGAGCCACCCCGGTGGCCGCCGCGACCGCTCGCACCCGGTCGCGGGCACCGCACCCCGAAACGCCCGGCCGGGTTCTCCCCGGCCGGGCGTTTCGGTGCTGTCCGGCTGTGCTCAGCGCAGCAGCGCGGCGCCGCTGCCGACGGCCGGGTGGACCGGCGGCGGTGACACCTGCGCCGGCCGCCCGTCCGCGAACTCCTTGCGCAGCACCGGGACGACCTCCTCGCCGAGCAGGTCGAGCTGCTCCAGCACGGTCTTCAGCGGCAGTCCGGCGTGGTCCATGTTGAACATCTGCCGCTGGTAGTCGCCGAAGTACTCGCGGAAGCGCAGGGTCTTCTCGATCACCTGCTGCGGGCTGCCGACCGACAGCGGGGTGATGTCCATGAACTCCTCCAGCGACGGGCCGTGCCCGTACACCGGGGCGTTGTCGAAGTACGGCCGGAACTCCCGTACCGCGTCCTGGGAGTTCTTGCGCATGAAGGCCTGGCCGCCGAGGCCGACCACGGCCTGTTCGGGCGTGCCGTGGCCGTTGCGGGCGTAGTGCTCGCGGTAGAGCGCGATCAGCTCCTGGAAGTGCTCCTTGGGCCAGAGGATGTTGCTGGCGAAGAAGCCGTCGCCGTAGTAGCCGGCCTGGATGGCGATCTCGGGGCTGCGGATGGAGCCGTGCCAGACGAACGGCGGGACGCCGTCCAGCGGGCGCGGGGTGGCGGTGAAGGACTGCAGCGGGGTGCGGAAGCGGCCCTCCCAGTCCACCACCTCCTCGCGCCACAGGCGGTGCAGGAGCGCGTAGTTCTCGATCGCGAGCGGGATGCCCAGGCGGATGTCCCGGCCGAACCACGGGTAGACGGGCGCGGTGTTGCCGCGCCCGAGCACCAGGTCGACGCGGCCGTCCGCGAGGTGCTGGAGCATCGCGTAGTCCTCGGCGATCTTCACCGGGTCGTTGGTGGTGATCAGGGTGACGGCGGTGGAGAGGATGATCCGCTCGGTGCGCGCGGCGATGTAGGCGAGCAGGGTGGTGGGAGAGGTCGGCACGTGCGGCGGGTTGTGGTGCTCGCCGGTCGCGAAGACGTCGAGCCCCACCTCCTCCGCCTTGGCGGCGATGGCCACCATCGCCTTGATGCGCTCGTGCTCGGTGGCGGCGCGGCCGGTGGTCGGGTCGGGCGTGCAGTCGCCGACGCTGTAGATCCCGAACTGCATGGGTGTCCTCGCAGGGGTGGCAGTGGCAGGTCGTGACGCGCCGGCCACCCGGCCGCGGGGGCCGTGCGGGGATCCGGTGCGTGGGTTCAGCCGGCGGAGTCGGGCCGGTGGCGGGCCGCCTGGACGGCTTCGTCGTCCAGGGCGCCGGCCAGGATGGCGTCGAGCAGCCCGGGGTAGCGGGCGTCCAGGTCGGTGCGGCGCAGCGAGAGCAGGTTCTCCCGCCCGGACGGTTCCTGCCGGATGACGCCGCTGTCGCGCAGGACGCGCCAGTGGTGCGTCATCGTCGACTTGGCCGTCACGCCGAGGACGTTCAGGACGCTGCCGCAGTTGTGCTCCCCGCCGGCGTCGAGGACCCGGACGACGGCCAGCCGTACCGGGCTGCCCAGGGCCGACAGGACACTCTCGATCCGGATCTGGTCGCGTTCTGGGTGGCGAAAACTCATGCTGCCACAGTACCGCGACAGTCCAACAGTGCTCAGCCCCCACCGGACGCCCTTTCCCCGTCTCGTTCCGTCCCCCGCTCCGGCCGGGGGCCGGAACGAGGTTGCCGAACAGTCCTAGAGTACGCAAAGATACAAACAGTCGTACTCAGGACGGGCATTCCTGCCCGAGATTCCCCCGGCCCCGGGCCGCCCGAGACCGGATCCGAGAAGGGTGCACTCCCATGTCCACTTCGTCCGCGCCCACGGGCCCCGCCCAGGGGGGCGCCCGGCACCTGGGCTGGACCCTGGCGCTGCTGGCACTGGCCCAGCTGATCTACGCGCTGGATCTCAACATCGTGTTCGTCGCCCTGCCCGAGATCGGTTCCGACCTCGGGTTCCCCGGCCAGACCCAGCAGCTCGTGGTCAGCGCCTACGTCGTCTTCGCCGGCGGCTTCCTGCTCTTCGGCGGGCGCGCCGCCGACCTGCTCGGGCGCCGCCGGATGTTCGTGCTGGCCCTCACCGTCTACGCGGTCTCCTCGCTGGCCGGTGGCCTGGCCGGCAACCCCGGCGTGATCATCACGGCCCGGGCGATCCAGGGCATCGGCGGCGCGCTGCTGCTGCCGGCCACGCTCTCCCTGATCAACACCCTGTTCGACGAGGGCCCCAAGCGGAACCGCGCCCTCGCCGTCTGGGGCGGCGCGGGCGCCAGTGGCCTGACCCTCGGCGCACTGCTCGGCGGCGTCCTCACCGAGAACTTCGGCTGGCCGGCCGTCTTCTACGTCAACGTCCCGCTGGCCGGCCTGGTCGCCCTCGCCGCGCTGTTCGTCATCCCGCGCGACGCGCCCCGCACCGAGCGCCGCCGCTTCGACCTGCCCGGCGCCCTGAGCGTCACCGGCGGCTCCACGCTGCTCGTCTTCGCCCTCGTCCAGGGCCCCGAACTCGGCTGGCTCAGCGGCTGGGTGGTCGGCGCGTTCGTCCTCGCGGTGGCCCTGCTCGGGCTCTTCGCGCTGATCGAGACCCGCAGCGCCGACCCGCTGCTGCCCTTCCGCGTCTTCCGCAACCGCAACCTGACCGGGGGAGCGGCCATCACCTTCATCTACATGGCCACCTTCGGCGTCCTGCCCTACTTCCTCACCGTGCTGCTGCAGACCGTCCACGGCTACAGCGCCCTGGAGACCGGCCTCGCCTTCCTCGTCCCGTCCCTGGCGATCGCCACCGGCACCCAGCTCGGCGAACGCCTCACCACCCGCAACGGCCTGCGGCCCACCCTGATCGGCGGCTTCGTGGTCGGCGCCGTCGGCACCGCGGCCCTCGCCTTCGGCTTCGACGCGGACGCCGGCTACCTGGCGCTGCTGCCGGGCCTGATCGTCTCCGGCGTCGGCCAGGGTGTCGTCTGGACCGCGATGTGGATCGCCGCCGCGACCGGCACCCCCGACCACGAGCAGGGCGTCGCCAACGGCGCCGCCTCCACCGCGCTCAACCTCGGCAACGCCATCGGCCTGGCCGTCTTCACCGCCATCGCCGACGCCGGCACCGGCGGCAAGACCGGCCACGACCTGCTCTCCGCCACCGCAGACGGCGAGTTCCTGGTCGTCCTGCTCACCGCGGCCGGGATGCTCCTCGGCCTGCTGATCACCCTCACCCTGCGCGGCGGCCGGGCCCAGCCGCCCGCCGCGCCCACCACCCCGACCGAGGAGGCGCTCGCCGCCCACTGATCTCGGGGCCCGCCGATCTCCGGACGGCGGGCGGTGGACCCGGCCTCCCCGGCGCCGGGCACCGCCCGCCGTCCGGTTGGCGTGCCCGCCCGCCGGGTGCCGCGCGAACCTCCCGAAGTCTCCCCGGACCGTTCCCCGATGATTGCCGACCGTCCAACGATACGAAAGAGTACGTACTGTTCGGTCGGTCCGCCCCCGGCACCGGCCGAGGACCGCCCCGGCCGCCCCGGCCCCGAGGAGACCCCAGATGCGGATAGCCGTCACCGGCTCCATCGCCACCGACCACCTGATGACCTTCGCCGGACGGTTCGCCGACCAGCTGCTGCCGGACCAACTCGCCCACGTCTCACTGTCCTTCCTCGCCGACGACCTCAAGGTCCACCACGGCGGGGCGGCGGCCAACATCGCGTTCGGGCTCGGCCGCCTCGGCCTGGCCCCGCTGCTGGTCGGCGCCGCCGGCACCGACTTCGCCGACTACCGCGCCCGGCTGGACGCCCACGGCGTCGACACCGGCGCCGTCCACGTCAGCGAGACGCTCCACACCGCCCGCTTCGTCTGCACCACCGACGCCGACCAGAACCAGATCGCCACCTTCTACCCCGGCGCCATGTCCGAGGCCCGCCGGATCGACCTCGCGCCGCTCGCGGCCCGCCCCGGCGGCCTCGACCTGGTCCTCGTCGCGCCCGACGACCCCGCCGCGATGCTGCGCCACACCGACGCGTGCCGCGCGCTGGACATCCCCTTCGCGGCCGACCCCTCCCAGCAACTGGCCCGCCTCACCGGGCCGGAGGCCCGCCGGCTCGTCCTCGGCGCGACCCTGCTCTTCACCAACGAGTACGAGGCCGCCCTGCTCCAGCACCGGACCGGCCTGGCCCGCGCGGAGATCCTCGCGCAGGTCGGCACCTGGGTCACCACCCTCGGCCCCGGCGGGGTGACCCTCTCCCAGGACGGCCGGCCCGACCTCACCGTCCCCGCCGTGGAGACCACCGCCGTCGTCGACCCGACCGGCGCGGGCGACGCCTTCCGCAGTGGCTTCCTCACCGGCCTGTCCTGGCAGTGGTCCAGGGAGGCGTCCGCCCGGCTGGGCTGTGCGCTCGCCACCACCGTCCTGGAGTCGGCCGGCAGCCAGGAGTACAAGCTGTCCGCCGCCGACCTCGCCGCCCGCACCGAACGGGCCTACGGGCCGCGGGCCGCCGACGCGCTGCGCCGGCGCCTGGAGGACGTCCTGTGACGTGCCGCCACGCCCACCGCACGCCCCGGACGCCCTGAGCCGGGACCTGGCCGACCGCGTCGGCGTTCCGGCCAGGGCCCGCCGGGCCCACAGCACAGCACACGGGGCCCGCCCGCCGCGGCGGACGGGCCCCGTGTGCTGTGCTGTGGGCCGGACGGTGCTCAGGGAGCCGGCGGACCGGCGTCCGCGGCCCCCGGAACGGCCACGCCGAGCCCGCCGAGCAGGCGCGACCGCAGCCGCCCGAACTCCGGATCGGTGACCTCGCGCGGGCGGGGGAGCCCGACCCGGACCTCGTCCGCGATGCCACCGTCGGCCATCAGCAGCGCCCGGTCGGCGAGCAGCAGCGCCTCGTCCACGTCGTGGGTCACGAAGAGGACGGCGGGCCGGTGGAGCCGCCAGAGGTCGATCACCAGATGCTGGGCCTTCAGCCTGGTCAGCGCGTCCAGGGCGCCGAACGGCTCGTCGAGCAGCAGCAGATCGGGGCGGCGGACCAGGGCACGGGCGAGCGAGACACGCTGCGCCTCGCCGCCGGAGAGGTCCTTGGGCCAGGCATCGGCGCGGTGGCCGAGACCGACCTCGGCCAGGGCCCGGTCGGCGACGGCGCGGTCGGCGCGGCCCGGCAGACCCAGCACCACATTGCGCCAGACCCGTTTCCAGGGCATCAGCCGGGGTGCCTGGAAGGCCACGGCCCGCCGCTCGGCGACCTCGGCCTCCCCCTCGACCTCGGGGTCGAGACCGGCCAGCACCCGCAGCAGGGTGCTCTTGCCGCAGCCGCTGGCGCCGAGCAGGGCCACGAACTCGCCGTGCGCCAGTTCGAGGTCCAGATGGTCGATGACGGCGCGTTCGCCGAACCGCCGGACCAGACCGCGCACCCGGGCCGCCGGGGGAGCGGCGGTCCGGGCGTCGGGGCCGACGGCCGGCGGTGCGGTCGTCAGGTGCCGCTGAAGGCCGGTCGCCATGACAGCAGGGTCCTTTCCAGGAGGCGGACGAGGACATCGGCGCCGAGGCCGAGAAACGCGTAGACGACGAGGGCGACCACGACGATGTCCGTCCGGTAGACCTCGCGGGCGTGCGTGATCAGATAGCCGATGCCGCTCTGCGCGTTGACCTGCTCGGCGAAGACGAGGGCGAGCCAGGCGGAGCCGAGCGCGTAGCGCAAGCCGACCAGGGTGCCGGCCGCGGCGCCCGGCAGGATGACGTGGCGGACCATGGCCGGCCGGCCCAGGCCCAGCGTGCGGGCGGCCTCGACCAGCGTGGTGTCCACGTTGCGGATGCCCGCGTAGACGTTGAGATAGAGCGGGAAGGCCACCGCGAACGCCACCAGGGCGATCTTGGGCTGCTCGTCGATGCCGAACCAGATGATGAACAGCGGGATCATCCCGGCCCAGGGCAGGGTGCGGAGCATCTGCATGGGGGCGTCGACCAGGTCCTCGCCGAGCCGGGACAGGCCCGCCGCCAGCGCCAGCAGCAGCCCCAGGGCGCCGCCGATGGCCAGACCGAGGGCGACCCTGCGCAGCGAGGAGACCATCGCCTCGCCGAGCGAGCCGTCACCGATCAGGTCGCCGAAGGTCCCGGCCATCGCCCACGGCGAGGGCAGCACGTCCGGGGCCAGCACGCCGGCGGCCGAAGCGAGTTGCCAGAGCGCCAGGAGCAGCACGGGGCCGGACGCCTTGCGCAGCCAGCGCGGCGGGGCCGGCACCCGGCGCCGGGCCCGTGCCGCGGCGGGGCGCAGGACGGGAGCGGAGGTCTCGGTCACGAGTGGCTCCCGGAGGGCGTGGCCGGCCCGGGTGAGGCGCCGGCGGTCGCGGCGACCCTGGCCAGTTCGTCGGTGATGACGGCGTCGAAGCCGGGCTCGATCCGGTCGGCGATCCGGTAGCTCTGCTTGATCTGGTTCTGGCCGCGGAAGTACTCGATCTCGTCCTGCCAGCCCGCCTGGATACCGGCGTCGGCCGGCTGGAGCTGCGCCTCGGACCGGTCGGCGGCCAGCTTCGCCGAGTCCGCCGGGATCTGGGCGAGCCTGGACAACTCGTCGGCCCACTGCCCGCGGTGGCTGTTGACCCAGGCGAAGGCGCGCACCGAACGGCGGGCCAGGTCCTCCAGCGCGGCCCGCTTGGCGGGGTCGGAGGTGGCGCGGGCCGAGGCGTACAGGGCGCTGTAGGTCTGGAGGTCCTGGCCGAGTTCGTGGATGATCCGGGCGTCGTTGTGGAGCTGGGCCACGGCGGCGTTCGGGTCCCAGATGACGAAGGCCGCCACGTCACCGGAGTTGAAGGCGGCCAGGCCGTCGGTCGTGGTGAGGTTGACCGCGTTCACGTCGGACCACTTCAGGCCGGCCGCCTCCAGCGACCTGGCGAACTGGTAGTGCTGCGCGGTGTAGAAGGGGACGGCGACCTTCTTGCCCCGGAGGCCGGCCAGATCGGTGACCGGCGAGTCCTTCTTCACCAGGACGACGGTGCCGCCGCTGCGGTGCTGGGCGACCGCGCCGAGCAGCCTGATGTCGGCGCCGTTGCCGATGGCGAACAGCACGCCCGTCTCGCCGCCCTGGGCGACGTCCACCTTGCCGGCCTTGAGGGCCTCGACCAGGGTGGGCGTCGAGTCGAAGTCGGCCCAGTTGATGCGGTACGGGGCGCCCCGGTCCTCCCCGGACGCGATCAGGAGCCGCTTCAGGCAGGCCTTGCACGGCGATCCGATGGTCAGGGTCACCTGGGCGGCCTCGGCGGTGCCGCCGCCCGCGGAGCCGCCACTGGCGCAGGCGGTGAGCAGGACGGCCAGGAGCAGGGCGGTCAGGACGGCGGCCGGCCGCCGCGGCTGCCGCCGCGGACGGGGGGTGGTGCGATGGGCGCGCAAGGGGATCCTCCGGGTGAGGGGTGGTGCGGGGCGTCGGGTGGCACCGGCGGACGGCCGGGCGCGGTCAGGGCCGGGGCCGCAGGCCCAGCGCGGGGGCGACCCGGGTGGCGATGGCCTCCAGCGCGCCGACGGCGCTGCCGAAGGACGGCAGCCCCGGCTGGAACTGCACGATCAGGTCGGTGGCGAGGGCGAGCGCGGGGTCGGCGGCCAGGCCGGCCGTGACGGCCTCCACCGGGCCGGCGTGGATGTCGTGGCGGCGCAGCAGCGCGTCGTCGTCCGACTCGGTGGCGGCCAGGTCCCTGCCGGCCCACTCCGTCGCCGCCTGGGCCAGCCAGGACCGGGCGCCGGGGACGAGGTCCCGGACGGCGGTGGCGCGGTCCGCCACCGGGTAGACGGTGCGGGAGACGCCGAGCCTCGGCCGGGTGCCGCGGCTGGTGTCGAACTCCTTGAAGTACGCCTCGGCCGTGGGCACTTGCGCCTCGCCGACGGGCGAGGACGGGTCGGTGGTGGTGCGGGAGAGCAGCAGCCCGTGGCCGGCCGCGGCGGCCAGGCGGGCGCGTTCGGTCCCGGAGACGGCGGCCTGCCAGATCCGGTCGGCCAGGCCGGGGGCGGGCGGGTGCAGCGGGGCGCCGCCGGGCAGCGGGCCGCCGCGCAGCGTGTCCTCCAGCACCCGGGCGGCTCGCTCCTGGTCGGCCCGGCGCTGTTCGAAGTCCCGCCCGAAGGCCTCGAAGGACGGCCGGTGGGCGCCACTGCCGATGCCCAGCTCGATCCGCCCGCCGCTGAGCAGGTCGGCCTGGGCGGCGTCCTCGGCGACCCGGACCGGGTCCTCCAGCGGAAGGGTGACGACGGCCGTGCCGAGGCGGATCCGGTGGGTGCGCGCGGCCACGGCCGCCAGGAAGACGAACGGGGACGGGACCACCCCGCTCTCCGCGCCGAGGTGGTGCTGGGCGATCCAGAAGGAGTCGTAGCCGAGCTCCTCGGCGACGACGGCCAGCCGCAGGTGCTGGTCGAGCACCGTGCGGGGGTCGCCCTGCCCGGCGACGTGGACCAGCAGCCCGAGCCGTTCCAGCCCGGGCCGTTCCAGGCCGGTCCGTTCGAGGCCGGGGCGTTCCCTGGTCGCGGCGTTCGCGTTGGTGGCCATTACGCTCCTCCGTCCGGGCGCGCGGCATCGCCGGAGAGCGTGTGCACGACCTCGCCGGTGACCTTCTGCGGTTCGCGCAGCAGGTTGTAGATCGGGCAGTTGCGTTCGACGGAGGCGTGCAGCTCCTCGATCCGGGCGCGGGTGGCCGGTGAGGTGACGCGCACGGTGTAGCGGATGTTGTGCGGGTAGATCGGGACGTCCTCGAAGCCGGGTGTGCCCGCGCGGCCGTCGTGCTCGGCCGCCACCTCGACGGTCAGGGCGTCCAGCGGGATCCGCAGGTCGGAGGCCTGGATGAGGTAGATGTGGGTGAGGCAGCTGGACAGCACGCCCAGCTGGAGCTCGGGCGAGGTGGGCCCGAGGTCGTAGCCGGCGAAGTCCAGCGGGGAGTCGCTGATGACGGTGTGCTCGCGGATGCGGATCCGGCGGACGCCGCTGCGGTGCTCGGCCGTGGTGCGGACCCGCAGGGTGGGCGCGGGCGCGGTGGCGTCGGCGGCCCCGTCGCGTTTCGCCAGCAGGGCGGCGCGCTTGACGGTGAGGTACTCGCGCAGGCCGGGTTGTGGGTCCGGGGCGGTCTCCAGGAGGGGTTCGGGGGCGTTCGGGCGCGTGGTCGCGGTCATGTCCGTCCTTGCGCGATGGAGGAGTTCGGTGATCGGAGGTGATCGGGCAGTTCGGTGATCGGGGGTCCGGAGAGGCGTGGATCCGGTTCGGGGGACGGCCCCGCACGGTCGCGACGGGGCGGCGGTGCGCATGCGCATGCGGTCGTGGCACGGCCGTGGCGGTGCGGCGGTGCGTACGGGCGGGATCCGCGGGGGAGCGGCGGAGGGGGAGAGGGAGAGGGAGGCGCGCCGAGACGAGAGGGTCAGCCGCGCGCGGGACACAGGGCACTGGCGACGCGACAGAAGTCGACGTGGCCGCGAATGCTCTGGTCGGGATGCACGGGACGAATCTAGGAGTGAATCTGAAAGACTGTCAATCGTCTGCCCCAAAAGGCCAATTAGTTGTGACGTTGGGGAGATCGGGGCAAGCCGGGCCGGTGGGACCGGCTCTGTGCGGCCCCGTCGGCGACGCCGGCCGGAGGGCCGGACGGGATTATGGCGGGGTCGGGTCAAACCGCTCTCCGGCCCGCCGCCCGGCCGGTGGAGTATCCCAACGCGACAATGGCAGCTGGCAATTGACAATGCATCGCTTTGTGTTCCAAGGTTCAGGCATGAAGACGCCGACGCGCCTGACCGCGCGGCGCCACGTGGACCTGATGCGCGTGGCCTCCGCAGGCTGTCACTGACCGTCCGGGCCCCTGCGCCCGGGCCGCCCGGCCGTCGCGCCGCCCCGAGCGCGACGGCGCCGGCCGCCCCCTGCCCCGAGAGTCACCAGCGCGGTGCGCCCTTTCTGCGCGCCCGTGCCGTCCCCGCGGCCACCGTCTGCCGCCGAACCTCCGGGAGAACGAACGCGATGAGCCTGCGACTGGGTTTCCTGACCCACGTCAACTCCGACGACGGCGGCCCGGCCACGGCCTCCGAACTGTACCGCCGAACCACAGAACTCTTCGTTGTCGCAGAGGAGTTGGGATACGACAGCGGCTGGGTCGCGCAGCACCACTTCGCCTCCTCGGCCGGCCGCCTGCCCGCCCCGCTGGTGCTGCTCGGCGCCATCGCCCAGCACACCCGCACCATCCGGCTCGGCACCGCCGTCCTGCTGATCGCCGCGGAGAACCCCGTCCGGGTCGCCGAGGACGCGGCCGTTCTCGACGCCCTCAGCGACGGGCGCCTGCACCTGGGTCTCGGCACCGGAGGCGACCCGCGGACCTTCACCGCCTTCGGGGTGGACCCGGAGCGGCGCCGCGAGCAGTACGCCGAGGCGGTGTCCCTGCTCCGGGCCACCCTGGCCGGCCGGCCGCTGCCCGGCGGGGGCCGGCTGGAGCCCGAGCGCCCGGAACTCCTCGACCGGCTCTGGCAGTCCACCACCGGCGCGGAAAGCGCGGCCCGGATCTCCGCCGAACACGACGGCCTGCTGCTGGCCAAGGCCGCCTTCCGGACGGAACTCCCCACCGGTCAGGCCCAGTTGCCGTTGGTCCAGAGCTATCTCGACGGCTGGCGCGGCTCCGGCCCGCCCCGGATCGGGGTCTCCCGGACGGTCTATCCGGCCGTCGACCGACGGACCGCCGTCGCCCAGCTGCGGGAGGGCGTGATCGACAACGTCGACCAGAGTGTCGGCGCCGGTCTCTTCCCGCCGGTGACCTCGCTGGACGGCTACCTCGCCCGCGCCCATGTGCACGCGGGCCACCCGGACGAGGTGGTCGCCTCGCTGCGGCGCGACGAGGTCGTCCCGCACGCGAGCGAGCTGATCGTGCAGACCCACCCCGGCCGGCTCGGCCACGACCAGACCATCGCGGCCCTGGAACTGATCGCCACCCGGGTCGCCCCGCACCTGGGCTGGCGGCGGGCCGAGCCGAGGCGGCCGGCCGTCCGGACCGGCGCGGCCTGACCTGCGGGCCGCCGTCCACGGGCGGCCACGACGGCCGTCACCGGTGACGGCCACCGACGGGTGGCTCCGGCGGATCCTTCGCCGAGCCGGACCGCGGACCCACCGAACGTCCCCCACCGCACCCACTGGAGCGCCGATGACCTCCACCGCCCCCGGCGGCACCACGAACGCCGGTACCGACGAAGCCGACGAGCGAGGCGCCGACCTGATCGCCGCTCTCGTCCCCCATCCCGCGGACGGCCCGCTGGCCGCCGCCCGGGCCCAGCGCCCCGACGTGGTCAGCGGGACCCAGGACAGTTACACCGCACTGTTCGACCCGCGGCTCGCGCAGACCACGCTGACCACCGTCGAACGGCTCCAGGCCGCCCTGCGGGTGGCCACCCTGCACGACGGCGGCCCGGCCACCCGCCGGCTGGCCGGGCACTACCGGGCCGCGCTGATCGCGACCGGTGCCCCCGAGGCGTTCGTCGACGCCGCCGCGACCGGAGCCGGCCGGGCCGACCGGGGTGCTCCCGGCGACCGCTCCGCCGCGCTGCTGGACCACGCCACCCTGCTCGCCCGTGCGCCGCTCGCCGCGACCGCCGACCACCACCGCCGGCTGGCCGACGCGGGCCTGAGCGCCGACGAGGCCGTGACCCTCTCCCAGGTCGCCGCCTACGTCTCCTACCAGGCCCGTCTGGTGCACGGCCTGGACCTGCTCGCCCAGCACCCCGGGCCGGCCCAGGACGGACCGGCGGGCCCGGTCCCGGACGGTGCCGAACTGCCCGAGGGCGAGATCCCGTTCACCCTCGACACGCTGGAATGGGACCCCTGGCTGCCCCCGCTCGACCCGGACTGGGCCACCGAGGAGCAGTCCGCCGGCCTGGCCGCCTCGCCCGACGCGAGCTGGCCCTACTTCCGTCTGCTGGCCCGCGATCCGCACATCCTGCGGCACCGCACCGGCACCGACCGGGGCATCTTCCGCGGTGCGGGAGGCCTGCCGCGCGCCGAGCGGGAACTGGCCGCGACGGTGGCCTCGCGGGTCAACGGCTGCGTGTTCTGCGCCTCCGTGCACAGCCGGCTGGCCGCCCGGCTGGCCGACCGCCGCGCCGACGTCCAGCGCCTGCTCGACCACGGCCCCCGGGCCGGCTTCGGAGCGCGCTGGGACGCGCTGGTCGCCTTCGCGGCGCGCCTCAGCACCACCGCGCCGACGGCCGACGCCGGCGATCTGGCCCGGCTGCGGGCCCTCGGCCTCTCCGAACTGGAGATCGTGGACCTGGTCCAGGCGACCGCCTTCTTCGCCTGGGCCAACCGCCTCATGCTCACCCTCGGCGAGCCCCGGCGGGTGCCGCACTCCGCCTGACCCGCGCCGCCCGACCCGGCCCGACCCGCCGGCCCCGGGCCGGGACCTCCTCGACGACGGCCACGACGCTGTCGTGGAACCCGGGGCCGCTCCGGACCGGGGGGGCGGGTCTCCTCCGGGCCGAGGTGGCCGGCGACCAGGCGCCCGACCGGGTCGGCACACCGGTGCCGCCAGTCGTCCACGGTCACACGTCCACGGCCCCCGCCTGCGCGGGGGCCGTGGACGTGTTCGGCGTTCGGCGCCGCGACGATCCGGCGGCCGGGCCGCCCGTGCTCGTCGGGCATCCGGCGGCGCAGCCGGATCGACGGCTGCACTGTGCCGACCGACGCACAACTTTGGTGGATGCCCGGGACCGGCGCGCCCAATTCCCTCGATCGAGTGAATTGAACCGGATTCCTCCGGGGTAGACCGGTGGCCGGCTGGATAGTGAGACAGATATTTCACCATTCCATCCGCGCTGCCCCGCAACGGGTCGGCCAAAAGAAAGGCGGCGGATCTGTGCGCACAGAGGCGGTCAGTCGCGTCAAGCTCGTCTTCTCCCTGCTCGACGCCAACGGAAACGGCCTTCTCGAGGCAGATGATTTCGCTCTTATGGCAGGTCGTGTGGTCGAGGCGGCACCCGATTCAGACGGTGCGGCGAGAGACGCGATGCTGGCCGCCTTCCGGCGGTACTGGACGACTTTGGCCACCGAGCTGGACTCCAACCGCGACGGCCGGATCACCTTCGACGAGTACGCCGCCTGCGTGCTCGCGCCGCAGCGTTTCGACGCCACGATCAGCGAGTTCGCGGAGTCGCTCGCCGCGCTGGGGGATCCGGACGGCGACGGGCTCATCGAGCGCCCAGCCTTTGTGGCGCTGATGGTGGCCATCGGCTTCGAACGCGCGAACATCGACGCCCTTTTCGACGCTTTCGCTCCCACGGATTCGGACCGGATCGAGGCGGCGACGTGGGCCGACGGCATCAAGGACTATTACCGTCCGGACAAGGCCGGAATTCCGGGTGACCATCTGGTGGGGCGCGTGGCGCGCTGATGAAGGAATCCGAGGACGAAGGAGAGCAATGAAGTCGGTTATCGGACTTGCGGTCGGCCGCGGCACCGGGGCGGAAGTCGCGGCCGTTTTCGAACGGGTCCTGGCCAGGCTCGCCCAGCTGCACGCGGTCGACATCGAGGTCGTCCGTTCGCCGCGAACGTATCACTCGTACGCCTCGTTGCGGGCCGAGGGCGGGAGCGATCGGGTCCGTGAGCTCACCCAGGAGGACGCCGAGCACTACGAGGGGTTCTGCCGGGCCCAGGCGGACAGCGGTGTCCCGGTGATCTTCCGTACGGCGATCAACGCCCAGTCCCTGTACCTGGTCCGGCAGCGGCTGCAGGCGGTCAAGGTCGATCTCATAGCCACCGGCGGCGGATCACTGCTGCTGGTCCGGGACGAGGCCCAGGGCTTCTACACCGGTGAGAACCAGCACTCCCCGGGCCTGGTCACCCGCACCATGACGTTCAGCCGGGAGATCACCGAGAAGGTCATCTCCTACGCCCTGCGGCGCGCGCGGCAGGAGTGGCCCGACGGCGAGGTCGGCCAGGTCGTCATGGCCTACAAGTTCCATCTGCTGGACGGCGCTCTCGACACCTGGGTGGCCGAGAGCGCCGGGCGGCACGGCGTGGACATCCGGCTGTTCCAGCCGGACACGGTGAACCGCAATCTGATCGAGCACGGGCCGTCGGCGCGCACCGTGATCGTCGCGGGCAACGAGTGGGCCGACATCATGCACGTGGTCCTGCTGGACCGCTTCGGCTCCGAGCGGCAGGAGAACTGCTGCACGGAGAACGTCTACCTCCACCCCGACCTGGCCGGACTGGTCGAGTACCAGACCGTGCACGGCTCCGCCGACGCCCTGGAGGGGCGGGACACGGTCAATCCGGTGGCGACCGTGCGGGCCGCGGCGGCGATCGCGGAGCGGCACGCGGGCTGTACCGGCGCGGTGCGGGTGGTGGAGCAGGCGCTCGAGTCCGTCGTGAAGCGGGGTGTTCTCACCCCGGACGCCGGCGGACGGAACTCCACCACCGAGGTGGTGGAGGCGCTGCTCGACGCGCTGGAGCCGGACGGGCCGGACGGGCCGCCGGCCGCCGGTGCCACCCGGGTCTCCGGGTCATGACCTCTCGGGAGGGCACGACGCTGGTCGTCGTCGATGTCCAGAACGACTTCTGCGCGGGCCCGACCGCCCTCGCCCGCTACCGCGGCGACCCCGCGACGCTGGACGCCGTGACGACGAACGTCGCGCGAGCCGTCGACCTGGCACGGGAGCACGGCACGGAGGTCGTCTTCGTGCGGTTCGTCGGGGACGTCGCGCACCAGGGGCCGAGCTGGCGGCAGCGGGACGCCGCCCTGGGCAAGAAGCCGAAGTGCCTCGACGGTTCGTGGGGCGCCGAGTTCCACAAGGTGTCACCGGCGCCCGGCGAACGGGTCTTCACCAAGCGGGCGTGCTTCGACGCCTTCCTCAGCGACGGATTCGAGCAGCACCTCGTCCGGCGCGGCACCGGGCATCTCGTGTTCGCCGGCCTGTACACCGACGTCTGCGTGGACTCCACGGCCCGGACGGCGTTCCAGAAGGGTTTTCACGTGACGGTGCTGACGGACTGCACCACCAGCCTGCACCTGCCGGACGACGAGGTCCTGCGGTTCATGAGCCTCGTCTACGGCGCCCGGTGTACCACCCATGAACAGCCGGCCTCGTGGTCCCGGCTCACCTGAGGGGAGGACAGTCATGATCGGCACAGCGATTCGCACCCCCGTGGCGCCGTCCTCCGGGGTGGCACGGCCTTCCGGACCGGCCCTGACCGCCGGGGTGGAAGGGGGCGTCGGCCTGACCGCCCTGATGGTCGCCGCGGCCCGGGCGATCGAGAGTCACCGTCACAACGCCCTGGCGAGGGATGTCTACGCCGAGCACTTCGTGCGCGCCGCACGGGCCTCCGCCGACTGGCCGGTCCGCCTGGAGCACGTTCCCGGCGGGGACGCGAACCCGCTCTGGGGGCGGCTGGGGCGCTACTTCGGCCTGCGGACGAGAGTCCTCGACGACGCCCTCCTCCGCTCGGTGCGGGCCGGCGCCCGCCAGGTGGTCCTGCTCGGGGCGGGGCTGGACAGCCGGGCCTTCCGCCTCGACTGGCCCCCCGGCTGCACGGTCTTCGAGGTCGACACCGAGGACGTCCTGGCGTTCAAGCACCAGGTGCTCGACGGGCTCCGCGCCGCCCCGAAGACGGTGCGGGTGCCGATCGCGGCGGATCTGTGCACCGACTGGGCCGGGGCGTTGACCGGCGCGGGCTTCGACCCGACCGCCCCGAGCGCCTGGCTGGCCGAGGGGCTGCTGCTCTATCTGCCCAACGCCGCCG
This sequence comes from Kitasatospora sp. NPDC088351, assembly GCF_040685575.1. Taxonomy (NCBI): domain Bacteria; kingdom Bacillati; phylum Actinomycetota; class Actinomycetes; order Kitasatosporales; family Streptomycetaceae; genus Kitasatospora; species Kitasatospora sp. NPDC088351. The sequence goes on from NZ_JBFBIL010000023.1 coordinate 102,449, forward strand.
AGCGGTACCTCATCGACGCGGTGGACGGGTTGAGCGCCGCCGGCAGCACGCTGGCGTTCGAGGTCAAGCTCGGCGGCGAGTCGCCGGAGGTCCGCGACAACCCGGTCTACCGCTCGACGAAGCAGCAGATCGGCGTCGACCTGCTCGACCTGTTCGACGGGGAGCCGCGGCCCGACTCGGCCGGCGCGCTGGCGCGCCGGGGCTGGGCCACCTCGCTGCACACCCCGTTCGACTTCACCCAGCACCACGGGCGCGGTCCACTCCCCGAGCCGAACGACGCGTTGGCGAGCAACCGGTGGGTGTTCGCGGACAAGCCCCGGGCGGTGGCGGTACGCCCCCCGGCCGGGCCGGGAGGAGTGCGGCTTCTTCAGTAGCCGGTCGGGCGCACCAGCCCCGTCCCGTAGGCGAAGACCGCCGCCTGGGTCCGGTCGCGCAGTTGGAGCTCGACCAGGATGCGGCTCGCACGGGACTTCACGGTCTGCTCCGCGACGACCAGCCGGGTGGCGATCTCCGCGTTCGACAGGCCCTGCGCGATCAGCGTCAGTACCTCGGTCTCGCGCTCCGTCAGGTCGTCGCCGACCCGCTCCTTGTGCGGGGCACGGGGGTAGGGGCGGGCGGGTCGCCCGCCCCTACCCGGTGTGGTGTCGGGCCCGGCTCAGCAGCTCACGACGGTCGAGGCGGTCGCCGTCGACGGCGGCCAGCCCCACTGGTCCACGCTGAACTCGACGGTCACCGTAGCTCCGCAGGGCGCGGTGGTGGTGATGCCGCTGACGTAGTTGCCGCCGGCGGTCACCAGGGTGGTCGGGTTGACGCCGCCGAACGGGGGGCTGCCGATCACGGCGCCGCTGAGCTTGAACCTGACCTGCTGGTCCTGCCAGCCGGGGCTGGTCGGGGCGGCGTGCCCGTAGAGGTTCACCTGGTTGCCGGTGACCTCGATGCAGGCCTTGGTCAGCAGGAAGCCGGGCGCGCCCGGGCTCCCGCAGGTGATGACGCCGGTGAACTCCGGCCCGGAGACGGGTGCGGCGACGGCGGTTTGAGTGCCGATCAGGGCTGCCAGGCCGGCGGTGCCGGCCAGTACGGCGGCGAGACGCTTCATGGGTTCCTCCCTCGTTCGTGCGCCCGGCGGACACCGAGAGCACTGTGACATGTCACATCGTTCTTCGGGCATCATGGCAGGCTCCGCCGGGCGGTCCACAGGTTTCCGGCCGAGGGGGCACCCTCGCGCCGATAACCGGCCGTCAATTGGCCTGATCCGCCTGTCATGAGCGGCCCAGGACGGCCGGCGCCCGGCGTCCGGCCACTCGGGTTGATGGCGGGCCGAGGCGCTGAGGTGGCGTCATCCGCACTGGGACGCAAGGTCGTTGAGGAATCCGCTCACCGGCTTCGCGCCACTGACCGGGGGGCGGCACACCGTTCACCCCGCAGCTCGGGCGGTGACCGGGTGCTGCACTACTACACCCTGAACGAGGGCACCTGGCGCGCCACCACCCGCTGGCCGGTGACCGGCACCCGGACCGAGCGGCTCTACCTGGCCGACGGGAACGCGCTCACCCGGCAGCGCCCGTCGGCCACCGCCGCCGGACCGGACGCCGACCTGCTGCGCCTCAGCCCGACCGCGGGCACCGGCCCGTCGGACCGCTGGAACACCAACCTCAGCGGCGCCCCGGTCAGTTACCCCGACCGCGCCGCCGTCGACCGTGAACTGCTCAGCTACGACAGCCCGCCGGTCCGCCAGGACACCCGGGTGACCGGCCTCGGGCGAGTGACCCTCGACGTGACCGGCATCAGCGGCGCGAGCGACGGCGCACTGCACGTCTACCTGGAGCACGTCGCACCGGACGGCCGCGTCACCTACCTCACCGAAGGCCAACTCGCCCTCGCCGACCGGGCGACCACCTCCCGCCGGGAGAACCCGGACTGGCGCCGGCTGCGCACCGCCCGCGGCTACACGAGCACCGACGCGGCGCCGTTCCCGCAGGGCAGGCCCCGGCAGGTGACCCTGGACCTGCAGCCGACCTCCGTCCTCTTCCGGGCCGGCGACCGGATCCGGCTCACCGTCGCGGCCGCCAACCCCGACTCCTTCGAGCTGCGGCCGGCCGACGGCCGGGCCGCCTACACGATCGGCCACGGCGCCGTGCGGCCCTCCTTCGTGGAGCTGCCGGTGGTCGGTTAGCGCCTGCCCCTGCCCTGCCGCTCCCGCCCCGGGCGGGAGCGGCGCGGTCAGTTCCGCACACTCTCCGGCTTCGGGGCCGAGCCGGCGACCACGACCGGGACGGCACGGTGGGCCGGCACGAGGAAGGCGGCCAGGGCGGCCGCCAGACAGAAGAGCGCGAGCAGGGCGAAACCGTTGGTGTAGCCCGAGGCGTAGGGGTGACCGGAGGGCTGGAGCCGGCCGGTGACCAGACCGGTCATCAGGGCCGTGCCGACCGAGCCGCCGATGGTGCGGATATTGGCGTTCATCCCGGTGGCCGCGCCGGTCTGCGCCGCGGGCACGCTCTGGACGATGAGGATGCTCATCGAGGCGTAGGCCAGACCGATGCCGATCCCGAACACGCCTGCCGCCAGGGCGATCTGCCACGGCCGGCCGTGCCAGGCGGCGAGCATCCCGCAGGCCGCCGCGCCCAGCACGGCGCCCACGGTGAGCTGCGCCTTGGCGGGGAAGCGGCCGGCCAGCCGGCCGCTGAGGACGCCGGCGGCGAACATGGTGACCAGCATCGGCAGCATCAGGAGCCCGGCGCCGGTGACGCTCGACCCGAAGCCGTAGCCGGCCGACGAGGGGGTCTGGGTGAAGCCGGGCAGGAACGCCCAGACCGCGTACATCCCGCCACCGAAGAGCAGCGCGGCGGTGTTGGTCGTCCAGACCGCCGGCAGGCGCATGACGCGCAGGTCGATCAGCGGGTGGCGGGAGCGGGCCTCGACCAGGGCCCAGAGGGCGAAGAGGACGACGGCCGCCAGGAGCAGGACGATCACGGCGGGGGAGCCCCAGCCCCACTTCGAGGACTGGCTGACGGGCAGCAGCAGTGCCACCAGCCAGCCCGAGAGCAGCACGGCGCCGAGCCAGTTGACGCTGCCCTCGGCCCGGTGCGGCGACTCGGGGACGAAGCGGTGGGCGATGACGGTGGTGATCGCGACGATGATCACGGGGAACCAGAACAGCCAGCGGTAGTCCAGCGCGCCGACGATCGGTCCGGCCAGCACCATGCCGAGACCGCTGCCCACCGCGATGACGGCGGAGAGGCTGCTGATGGCCGTGGGCACCCGCGCGGCGGGGAACTCGTCGCGGATGATGCCGAAGGAGAGCGGGAACAGCGCCCCGGCGATGCCCTGGACGACCCGGGCCACGATCAGCACGGTGATGTTGGGGGCGAGGGCGGCGACGAGGCAGCCGACCAGGAGCGCGACGAGTGCCGCGACGAGGGTGCGCTTCCGGCCGACGAGATCGCCGATCCGGCCGAGGATGGGCGTGAAGATCGAGGCGGAGAGCAGATAGGCGGTCATCACCCAGGTGGCCGTGGCCTGCGAGGTGTGCATCGCCTGCTGAACGGTCGGCAGGGCGGGCGCGATCAGCGACTGGAGCAGGGCGAACACACCCGCGCCGGTGGCGAGAACGCCGAAGGTGAGGCGGTTGGACTGGCGGTTCATCGAACCTTCTCGGGACGTGGGACGCGGGAGGCGGGACGCCGGAGGGGAGGGGATGCCGGAGAGTCGGGCAGGGGCGGCGTGTGGTGGCCGACGGCGGTGGCCGCACGTGGCGGCAGGGCGAAGCCCAGGCCTCACTGGTAAAGTTGAGGCATGCCTCCACATTAGTGGAGGTGAACCTCCGCTTCAACCCGTTGTCCGAAAAGAGACCCCCCGTGACGGAACAGGTCGTCAGCGAGTTCCTCGCGGCCCGGCGTCCGCGCCGCACCGACGCCGCGCGCAACTTCGACGCGCTGCTCGCCGCCGCCCGCGAGGCCTTCGCCGAACACGGGGCCGAGGCGTCCCTGGAGGACATCGCCCGCCGGGCCGGCGTCGGCATCGGCACCCTCTACCGCAACTTCCCCACCCGCCGGCACCTCTTCGAAACGGTCTACGCCGACGAGGTCGGCGAACTCAGCCTGGCTGCCGATGAATTGGCCGCCGAGCCGCCATGGGAGGCGCTCTCCGACTGGCTGCGCCGCTTCGTCGCCCACGCCCTGACCAAGCGCGCGATCCGCGAGGTCCTGGCGGGCGAGGAGACGGAGGTCTTCGTGGCCTGCCGCAGGTTGATGTACGACGCGAGCGCACCGCTGCTCCACCGGGCCCAGGCGGCCGGCGAGGTGCGCGCCGACATGAGCATCGACGATCTGCTGCGCCTCGTCTCCGGCGTCGGCTCGGTCTCCTTCGCCGACGAGAAGCAGCGCGACCGCGTCCTGTCCATCGCCCTGGACGGCATCCGCACCACGGCCTGACCCCTCGCCCGAGCACCACGGCCGCCCGCCCGCCGTCGCGCCGGTCCCTGCCCGGCCCCGGATGCGGCGGACGCCGCCGTTCGGGTGGTGGTGCGGGGTTCTTCCGGCCCCGCGACCCCGCCGCCGGACCGGGTCGCGGGGCCGAACGGGGGAGTCTGGCCCGGATTGGCGCCAATCGGGTGCCCCGGACGGCGGTCTCCGGTGGCAGCCCGTATGCGCGCGTGCGTAGATAGTGAAGGGTCGCCAGTTCGCGGCGATCTGACTGCTCATCAACTTCAATGCCTGGAAGGGCTTTTCCTCATGCGCACTGTGCACCGCGTCCTGGCCGTCTCCGCTCTCTCCCTCCCGCTCGTCATCGGTGGGGCGACCATCGCCTCGGCTCACGAGGCCGACCACATCCCCGTGGCGAACTTCGACAAGGGGGCATTCGCCGTCGGCCCGAACGGTAGCGCCATCCAGATCACCGACGTCGACTTCGGCCCCGACGGTGCCTCCTTCCTCAGCGCCGCCCTGGCGATCGGCGCCAACGGCGTCGGCGGCAACTTCACCGAGACCGGCATCAGCGGCGGCTGACCTTCTCCCACCTCCCCATGGCTGCCCCGGGCCTCGGCCCGGGGCAGCCGCGTGTCGTCCGGGCACCCCCGGCGCACGCGAAGGGGCGGGCGCGGGGGGGGGTGGCGGCCGGGCCCCC